>NZ_JBEZGM010000015.1:0-92803 GCF_040649995.1 Micromonospora sp. NPDC048835
GGGGCGCGGGGCGCGGGGCGCGGGGCGCGGGGCGCGGGGCGCGGGGCGCGGGGCGCGGGGCGCGGGGCGCGGGGCGGAATGAGAGGTTTCGGCCGCTTGGGGGTCTCGTGCCCGGCAGGATGGTCGATGTCGACCTTCCGCTGCGTCGATCGACGCGCCGATCCTTGGGGTGAGTACGCATGTCCGGACGAGGCGGCAGGGCCACACTTGTCGCGGTGGCGGTCGTGCTGGCCTGGTTGGTGATCGGCGGCGTGTCCGGCCCGTTCGCGGGGCGGCTCAGCGAGGTCGCCACCAACGACAACGCCGCCTTCCTGCCCACCGACGCCGAGGCGACCCGCGCCCAGGACCTCGCCGGCGAGTTCGTCGACCGGCAGACGATCCCCGCTCTGGTCGTCTACGAGCGGCGGGCCGGCATCACCGCCGCCGACCGGCAACGGGTGAGCGCCGACCTTGCCCGTTTCGCCGAGATCCCCGGCGTGGTCACCCCGTTGCCCCCACCCATACCGAGCGCCGACGGCCAGGCACTCCAGGTCGTCGTCCCGGTGGACGACGCCGAGGGCGAGGAGATCGGCACCGTCGTCGAGCACCTGCGCGACATCACCGGCGGCGACCAGGACGGCCTCACCGTGGACGTCTCCGGCCCGGCCGGCCTGCTCGCCGACCTGATCGAGGTCTTTGCCGCAATCGACGGGCCACTGCTGCTCGTCACCCTGGTCGTGGTGCTCGTCATCCTGCTTGTCGTCTACCGCAGCCCGGTCCTCTGGATCTTTCCGCTGCTCGCCGCCGGGATGTCGTACGCCCTCGCCTCGGTCTTCGTCTACCTGCTCGCCGACGCGGGCGTGGTCAAACTCAACGGGCAGGCTCAGGGCATCCTCACCGTGCTGGTCTTCGGGGCCGGCACCGACTACGCGCTGTTGCTGATCGCCCGCTACCGGGAGGAGCTGCACCGGCACGACCGCCCGTGGGATGCCATGAGGACCGCCTGGAAGGGTGCCGCGCCGGCCATCATCGCCTCCGGCGGCACCGTCATCGTCAGCCTGCTCTGCCTGCTGCTGTCCAGCCTCAACTCCAACCGTGCGCTCGGCCCGGTCGCCGCCATCGGCATCGCCGCCACCCTGTTGGTGATGCTCACCTTCCTGCCCGCGCTGCTGGTGCTCGGCGGACGCTGGGCGTTCTGGCCCCGTCGGCCCCGAGCCGACCAGGCCGACCCGCGGGTCGAACACGGCATCTGGAGCCGCGTCGCCGGCTTCGTGGCCCGGCACGCCCGCCCGATCTGGCTGAGCACCGCCGTCGTGCTGGCCCTGCTGACGCTCGGCCTCACCCAGCTCGGCGCCACCACCCTCGGCCAGTCGGACCTCTTCACCCAGCGCACCGACTCGGTCGACGGCCAGGAGGTGATCTCCCGGCACTACCCGGCCGGCACGGGCAGCCCGGCCACCATCTTCACCACCGAGCAGACCGCCCGTCAGGTCGCCCAGGTGGCGCAGGACGTGCGCGGCGTCGCCGACGTCCGCCCCCTGACGGCCGGCCCGCAGACCGGCCCACCCCAGGGGAACGCCGCCCCGAAGGTCGTCGACGGACGGGTGCAACTGGACGCGACCCTGACCGACCCACCGGACAGCGACGGGGCCGAGCGGACCATCCGCGAGTTGCGGGTGGCCGTACACCGGGTGCCCGGCGCGGACGCGGTCGTCGGCGGCTTCACCGCGATCAACGTGGACACCTCGGACGCCGCGAAGCGCGACCAGAACGTCATCATCCCGGTGGTGCTCGTGGTCATCGCGGTCATCCTGGCCCTGCTGCTGCGCGCGCTGCTCGCCCCGCTGCTGCTGATCGCCACCGTGCTGCTCAGCTTCGCGGCGACCCTCGGCCTCTGCGCGCTGCTGTTCCGCCACGTCTTCGACTTTCCCGGCGTGGACTCGGCGTTCCCGCTGTTCGCGTTCGTCTTCCTGGTCGCGCTCGGCATCGACTACAACATCTTCCTGATGAGTCGGGTCCGCGAGGAATCGGTCAAGCGCGGCACCCGCGCCGGGGTGCTCGCCGGTCTCGCCGTCACCGGCGGGGTGATCACCTCCGCCGGCGTCGTGCTCGCCGCGACATTCTCCGCCCTCGCCGTCCTGCCACTCGTGGTGCTCGTCGAGTTGGGTACGGCGGTCGCGATCGGGGTACTGATCGACACCATCATCGTCCGGTCGCTGCTGGTGCCCGCACTCGCGTACGACATCGGGCCGAAGATCTGGTGGCCGGGCCGGTTGTCCCGGACGAACGGTGAGCGGGAGGCGCGCGGTGCTGGCTGAAACCGATGTGGTCATCGTCGGCGGCGGCCTGGCCGGCCTCGCCGCCGCCCGCCGGCTGCACCGCGCCGGCGTGCCCTGGCGGCTGGTGGAGGCCGAGGGTCGGCTCGGCGGCCGGGTCGCCACCGACGTGGTCGACGGTCACCTCATCGACCGGGGCTTCCAGGTGCTCAACACCGCCTACCCCCGGCTCGGCACGCTGCTCGACACCGACACGCTCGACCTCGGGTACTTCACCTCCGGCGTGCTGGTCCGCAAGGGCGACAACCTGGTGCGGCTGGTCAACCCGGTACGCGAACCGACCGGCGGGCCCGGCACCGCGCTCGCCGGGGTCGGCTCACTGCTCGACCGGCTGCGCTTCGCCGCGCTCGCCACCGGCTGCGCCACCCTCCCCGCGTCCCGGCTGCTCGCCGCGCCGGAGACCAGCACCGAGACGGCGCTGCGCCGCGCCGGCCTCTCCGACGCGATCATCGAGGAACTGCTGCGACCGTTCCTGTCCGGCGTGTTCGTCGACCGGGAACTCGCCACCTCCAGCCACGTGTTCGCGATGGTGCTGCGCTCCTTCGCCCGCGGCCGGATCGGCCTGCCCGCCGAAGGAATGGCCGCGCTGCCCCGGGCCATCGCCGCGCCACTGCCCGCGGACCTGCTCGACCTGGACACCCCGGTCGCGGAGGTCACCCCGGGCCGGGTCCGCACCCAGGCCGGCGACATCCGCTGCCGGGCCGTCGTGGTCGCCGTCGATCCACCCGCCGCGTCCGCGCTGCTGCCAGCCCTGGCGACGGTACGCATGCACAGCTACACCACCTACTACCACAGCGCGCCCGAACCGCCGCTCACCGAGCCGATCCTGCTCGTCGACGGCGACCGACGCGAACTCGTGGCGAACACGGTGGTGCTCAGCAACGCCGCCGCGACGTACGCGCCAACCGGACGGCACCTGATCGCCACCTCGGTGGTCGGCCCGACCGCCCCACCGGAGCCGACCATCCGGGCCGAGTTGACCCGGCTGTACGGCCACTCCACCGCCGACTGGATCCACCTCACCACAGTCGCCGTGCCGAAGGCGCTCCCCGCCGCGCCACCCCCGCAGGACCGGCTGCGTAAGCCGGTGGCGCTGGGGGAGGGCCTGTTCGTGGCCGGTGACCACCGGGACAGCCCATCGATCCAGGGCGCTCTCACCAGCGGCTGGCGCGCCGCCGGTGCGGTACTCGACGAGCTGCGCGCCGGCTGACCGCCGTACCCGAGCACGCTGTTATATTCCTGTAGCCCATCGTGCTGGTGCAGGCGTGGGCACCAGGCCGGCTCGGTGCTGGCTGCTGATCGTCGAGCGGGATAAGATCCGGCGCGGTGTTCGGGGCGGTAGCTCAGCCGGTTAGAGCAGGGGACTCATAATCCCTCGGTCGCGGGTTCGAGCCCCGCCCGCCCCACCAGCCATTTTCCCTGGTCAGCCATGCTGCCGACGACCCGGACGCACCGCGTCAAGGTCCGGCCGGACGCCCTCAGTCCGCACTGAGTCCGCAGCAGCACGACCCGGCGACGGAAGTTGTTGTTGCGCAGCACCTCGCCGGCCGGGGAGGTGACCACCAGTTCGTCACCGGCACGGCCGGCGATCCGCGCGGCGATCGGCTCGACCAGGAACCGGGGGAGTGGCACCGGCCGCCGTTGGTGCGTCTTCGGCGTACCGAACACCGCCCGCCCGTTGACCTCCGTCACCGACTCCGCGACCAGCAGCCGACGCTTCACCAGGTCCACCCGTCGCACCCGAAGCGCGGCCAACTCGCCCCACCGCAAGCCGGTGTAGGCCAGCACGCGGATTATCAGCCCGTGCGGCTCTGCCGCCGCCAGCTCGCCCACCTGGCCGTGCGTCAGGAACACCTTCTCGGAGCGCCCGACACGGGGGAGTCGCACACCTGAGGCGACGTTACGAGTCAGCCGACCAGCACCACAAGGGCTACCAGCCTCCCCGGACGGGGCCAAGGTCGACGAGGAGATCCGCTTCACCGCCTCGGACGTGTCACGAGGCACGCGGCAGTGCGAGCCAGTCCTGCCAGGTAATGTCGTGGCCCAGATAACGAGGCTGCTGGAAGGGCCAGTCGGCGGCGATCCACTGCGGCACCAGCGCGTCGAGCGCGCGCTCCACCTCGCCGCCGACAAGGTCGTCCACCACCCACCAGGAGACCTCTCCGTCGGAGCCGGTGCGCTCGGGCGGATCGATGTAGACGCAGCCGAGGATCGCCGTCTCCTCCTCGTCCAGCAGCGCGTAGTTGAACGACTGGTGCGCGGCTATCTCCTTCTCGTGCCGCAGCAAGTCGATGCGGTCCTCTTCATAGGTCATCGTCTCCGGGGGCCACCCCCAGGCCGGGCCGTAGATCTCCCACAGGCGCTCCCGGGAGCCCATCACGGCGGGATAGTCGATCGCGGTGTCCGCCTCCCGGATCGGCCGCAGGTGAAGCGCGGTGTTGGGCACGGGCACGTAGACGGGGTGGACGAAGTCCTCAGGCAGCCAGCTCATACGGGCCGAGGCTACAACCCGTATTCGATCACAGCCCGAGGGGCCGAGCAGTCCGCATCTGGTCCGCAAGAGGCCGGCGGATGGCGGGGGAGTGGTGTGAGATGTTGAGAGGTGTTTCCGCTGCTAGGCCGCCATATGGCAAGGTCGGCGGGACAAGCAGGTTCAGGGGACCGACGCCGTTGGGCGTACTGACCATTCTCGGCTGCCAGTTCGGAGACTCGTTCAAGAAGCCATCCCAGTCGCGCCACCACCGCCGGCCGGCTGCGTCGCGGAACTGCACGGCCACGTCCGGACGGCGTCCTGGTGCGGCGGTACGACTCGCAGCTCTTCGTGCGCCACGATCTCCGATTCGCCGTGCCATCTGTAGAGGACCATCACGCCGTAGCTGGGCCCGTAGACCACGTTGTGCACGCCCTGGAACCGAGAGAACCATGCCGACACGAGCGAGGCTTGGTCGCGCTCACGGTCGAGCGCGCGTTGCCTTCGTTCGTTCTCGGCCCGCTGATCCCGCCCCGACTCGATCTTGTGGACGCGGAAGCCGACGAAAGCTGCAACGAGGGCGAACGCGAGGGTGGCGACGTTGGCGAGCGCGCCGACCCACGTCGCCAGGTCGCCGAGGT
Source organism: Micromonospora sp. NPDC048835 (assembly GCF_040649995.1). Classification (NCBI taxonomy): domain Bacteria; kingdom Bacillati; phylum Actinomycetota; class Actinomycetes; order Micromonosporales; family Micromonosporaceae; genus Micromonospora; species Micromonospora sp. NPDC048835. The sequence continues at coordinate 5,427 of NZ_JBEZGM010000015.1, forward strand.
CGGCTCGGATCAGCCAAGCGGACAGTGAGATGGAGGGCGCCTGCACTCCGCCAGAGCTTACGAAGCCGACGCCACCTGGGTGGCCTGGTGAAGCGAAGCCCCGGACGAATCGGCGATCACCGTCGTCGGGGCGAATGTGGTGGTGAGCGGTATACCTCAGGGTCATATTGATACCTCTGAGGTATCGAGCTCTTCGGCTGATCTACCTCCTAGCCGATCGAGCGCACGGTGCAGCCGTCACGTCACGAGGGGGCTCAGTCGTCCTGGGATGGGAGATCGACGTATTGACCGAAGGGCTCGACGGACCCGTCCCAACCGTTCCAACCGTGTTGGGTCATCCGCCCGTCGGCGTAGACGTAGGACCAGCGAGCGCCGTCTTCGCCTTCGATGTCAACCACTCCCGAGCGCACGAATGGCGCGATCGCGACATAGAAGGCCATGGCCTGGTACGACCACTTGGGATCGCCCTCGTCGTCGTGGTCGAACTCGATCCAGTCGCCGTCACGGGTGATGGATGCTCTGGCCTCGCACGCTATGTCGACGAGGGTGTGATCCGACGGAGACTCATCGGGCCGGTACCAACCCGCGTGTTCGGCCATCGCGGCTTTGGCTGCGGCGGTCGCCGCGACGTCGTCCGACTCCGGTAGGTGCAGACGGCCTGACGGCCACACCGAATATCCCACGGCGGGCATCCTACGACTGTCGATGTCCGGAACGCCAAAGGCAGTGCCGGGTGGCAGGTGCGTGCGATGATCAGCGCGAGAGCCACGCGGCGGAAGGATAGGGTGTGACCGATCCGCAGCACGGCTCCGGACGGCGGGAGCCGTTCTGGCAGACGATGGCCGGGATGCTCACCGCCGTCGCAGCCCTGATCACCGCGATCGTTGGCGCCGCGGCCTTTATCTACCAGATCGGCGGCTTCGGCGCGGACGGCGGTCAACAGGCGGCCACCGGAGTGACCGCCACGCCTTCCGTCGCTATCAGTTCGGCGGGAACGACCGGCGCCCAGGCCACACCATCGCGTGCCGGTCCGGTGGAGCGCGCGGGCGCGGGTCCCTACGAGTTGCTCTTCACGAACAACGGTGTCGACCTCGACGCGGACCCACCGAAGGTCGCCACCATCCCGGCGCACCGCAGCGGCAGCACTGCTTGTCACTGCTCGCTAGCTTTCCGACGAGCGACTCGAGATTTGTCAAGGGAAGCCGCTACTGCGTCCGCACGCAGGGCGATCTCCACGTCGCAGTCGTCGAGTTCATCGAGCCCGTAGGCGGTGGGTGGAAGATTCGGGTGACGGTCTGGCCAGGCGCGGCGAGCTGACACGGTAGGCCCCCGAGGTGGTGGTGTGTCGCCGCTACCTTGGGTGCGTCACACCACCGAGGAGCGCCGCATGACCGCCGCACCGCGCAAGGCCCTACGCCGTGGCCTCACCGTCCTCCTCGTCCTGCTGGCGGTCTCCGGGTGGACCTACGTCGCCATCGGTGACCGATGGAAGAGCAACGTCGCCTTCTTCACGCTGGACGAGGGCGACAACTATCGGCTCCGGGTCACCGGCTCGTTCGATGTCCGCTGCGCCAAACTGGAGCGGGAGACATTCTCCGACCCGTACGTCAACTGGCGGGAGGCGGGCAAGGACTGCGCCTGGCCGCGGGTGGCAGACGGCGACGGCTGGCTGGCCGGCGGGCGGGTCGAGCAGGTCAACTCGGAGCGTCTGGGCCGGCGTCTGCCGGACGTGATCCTCTACGGCATCGTGCCAGCCGCCGCCGCGTCGATCGAGATCGTTCTTGACGACGGGACGCCACGCGAGGCGGTCACCATCGGATCGGGTCACGACGACTATCGGGTCTACGCCGTGTACGTGCCCGACGCCGGGGACCGGGTCGAGGTCGAGTCGCTGCGGCTGCGCGATGCGCAGGGCGGTGGGCTGCATGTCTACTAGCCGTTTCCGTACCCTGGTGGCCGTCGTGGTGGTCTTCGGCGGGCTCGCCGTGGTCGCTGGCCTCACCTGGGAGGGCTGGGACGGGCGGCGGCCGAGCGTCAGCGGCCCCCGGCTCCTGAAAGAAGGCACTACCGGCGGCGCGAACTGGTCCGTGGTCCAGGTTCGGGAAGACACCTGGGGCGACTGTCTCTACCTGCGTCAGGACGGTGCGACAGTGGCACGCACCTGCACGGAGTCCGGGGTGCTGCAAGATTACGAGATCAGTGTCCGCACACTCCGCGGTGCCACCACCCCGATCCTCTTCGGCATGCTTCCCGCAGCGGCAGCCCGAGCCGAGGTGGCCGCGGACGGCGGCGATGTTCAGGCCCGGTTCCGCGACGCCGAACTGGTGCCCCTCGAAGTCCACGGCTTCGACGGAGGCGGTCGCTTCGTGGTGCAGGCCGCACCACCCGGCCCGGACTGGGCCGGTAAGAACTCGGTGTCGGTCTCCGTCCAGGATGCGGGGGGTCGACCGCTCGCGCCCCGCGACAGACGGCCCCGCTAGTCACCGGAGGGCAGCGGGTTCGTGGCTACCGGTCACCGTGGCTCTGCTCGCGGGTGCGTTTGATGCTTGCCACCTCGCCTCTGATCGGCAGCCAGTAGAACGGGATGAACGCGGTGACCACCACCAGGCCCACGACCGGATGAAGGGCACCCAGCGCGGTCCCGGCGATGATCCAGAACGGTGCGGGGCGGAAACGTCTGCTGATCGCCCAGGCGGTGTCGTTGTCGGTGGTGGAGGTCAACAGTCGTCGTCCGTACCTGGCGTACTCCCAGATCACGTTGAAGAGGATGGCGGCCACCTCGTAGGTGGCGCCGTAGAAGATGAGTGCGGTGCGCTGGCCGTGGCCGGACTCGAACGCGTGGGCCAGGAGGGACGAGGCGAACGGCAGGAACGCGATCACCATCAGCAGCAGGGTGTTGAGCAGGAGCAGCAGCCGGTCGGCGGAGCGGATGTGGTCGAACATGACGTGGTGGTTCACCCACATCTGCCCGATCAGCAGAAAGGTGATGGCGTACGCCACGTACGAGGGCCACAGTTCGATCAGACCGCGGAGCAGGTGCTCAGTGTCCTCCGGCGGCTGGATCTCCAGGACGAGCAGGGTGACGGCGATGGCGATGACCGCGTCGCTGAAGGTGACGAGTCGCTTCGGATCGCGTTCCGCGCCGATCGGGCTGCTGGATCTGGTTGTGCCGTCGGTGGAGACGCCGCGAGCTGCGCGAAACCAGCGCACGAGTCCCCCCCACGGTGGTCACCCAAGAGCCTTCCGGTGCCGCGGGTTCCCGCCGTTGCCGGAACCAAACCGGCCTGCGGGTCAGGCAGTGTCTTCCAGCTGGACGAGTCAGCTCAGCCGATGTGCAGCAGCAACACCTGGTGGTCGCTGAGGTCGGAGACGCAGTCGCGCAACAGCCTCAGCCCGTCCAGCCCGGCCGGGCCACTCTCCTCGAAGTCCATCCCCATCTCGGCGAAGTGGGCCGCCAGATCCTCCGCGCGGTGCGCGCCGGGGTCGAGCTGATCCAGTAACCCCCGTGCGGGGGTGATGAGCGTGGTCAGGCCGTACGAGCTGTTGATCGCCTCCGACTCGGCGTTGAGCTCCGAGGACTCCAGGTTGATGTCGTGCTCCTCCAGGTAGGTCAGGACGTACAACATGCAGTAGCCGGACCAGTCGTAATCCTGCCGCGCCCTGCTCCCGTGTTCGGCCAGGTACGCGTGGAACGACGACGGAGATGTACGGGCCAGGCGGGCCAGCTCGGTGATGCTGTCCCTGGGGACCACTGTCAGCGACGCGATGGCGGACAACGCATCCTCCGTCGGCTCAGGAGAGCACGCGGTAGGTGACGTGCAGGACCGCGCTTGCCGCCCGTGCCGTCACCTGTTCGAGTTTCAGGGACGGGACGCCGTCGAACAGCCGCATACCGGTGCCGAGGGTGAGCGGCACCATGTGCAGGCGCACCTCGTCGACCAGGCCGGCGGCGAGGTACTGGTTGATGGTGGTCGCACCGCCATGGATCAGGATGTCGCCGTCACCGGCGGCCGCACGGGCCCGCGCGAGCGCGGACTCGATCCCGTCGGTGACGAAGTGGAAGGTGGTGCCGCCTTCCATCGGCTGCGGCTCGCGTGCGTGGTGGGTGAGCACGAACACCGGCTTGTGGAACGGTGGGTTGTCACCCCACCAGCCGTTCCACTGCTGATCCCATGCACCGCGCACGGGACCGAACATGTTGCGCCCCATGATGACCGCCGACGCTTGCGTGATCTGGTCGAGCTCGGCCTGGTTCTCCTCGGCGTCGTCGAACATCCAGGCGTGCAGCCCACCGCCCCAGCCGTCGCCGCCGTCGTCGCCGAACGGGCGTTCCTCGGTCTGGTTGAGCCCGGCGGAGTGTCCGTCGGCGGAGATGGTCTGGTCGACGATCACCTTGCCGCTACGTGTGGTCACAGCGCTCTCCATCGACGACTTCCGGGCGGGGGACCAGCTTACGGCCACACACTGTGCCGCAGCTGCTTCGAGAGCCCACAGGCGTCAGCATCTTCGTACCGGAGTCCGGTTCTGGTGCCCCCTGGATCGTGTCCAGTGCGCGACGATGGGATCGAGCATGCGGGGGTGGAGATTTAGCCTGATTCGGTGATTTCGATGGTTGGTACGGGCGTGCGGGTCAGGCTGCTCGGGCCGGTGGAGGTGGTCGTCGCCGGCAGACCGCAGGCGGTCAACGGCCTGCGCCGTAAGGCGGTGCTTGCGACGTTGGCACTGCACGCGGGCCGGGTGGTGAGCGTCGACCGGCTCATCGACGTGGTCTGGGGCGACCAGCTACCGGCCACCGCGGCGAACACCCTGCAACGCCACATCTCCTACCTGCGCGGGGTGCTCGGCGAGCCGGGGTCGATCGTGGCACGCCCGCCGGGTTATCTGCTCGACACCGGGCCGGACTCCACCGACGTCCAGGCCGCCGAGCGCCTCATCGAGCTGGCCCGGCGGTCGACGGACCACAACGAGCAGGTGAAGCACCTGACGGCCGCGGTGGCCCTGTGGCGGGGCCCACCGCTCGCCGACGTGGCCGGGTCGGCCTGGCTCGAGGAACAGGCGGAGCACCTGGCACGCCTGTGGTTGGAGGCCGAACGGTCGCTCGCCGACGCCAGGTTGTCCGTCGGTGAGCACGCCGGGCTCGTACCCGGGTTGGAGCGGCTCGTCCGACAGCACCCCCTCGACGAGCACCTGCACGCGCAGCTGATGCTCGCCCTGTACCGGGACGGCCGACAGGGCGACGCGGTCGCCACCTACCGGCGGCTGCGCGACAACCTGCGGGAGAACCTCGGCATCGACCCGGGGCCGCGGCTCCGTGACCTGGAGTGCGCCATCCTGCGCCAGGACACCGCCATCGCCGCACCTGCCCTGGCGGGGCCGGCTGCGGGGGCACCGGTCGCGGCGCAGCTCCCTCCTCCCGTGCCCACGTTCACCGGACGTGCCGCGGAGCTCGCCGCCCTCGACGCGCTCGTCGACCGGGGCGGCGCCGTCGTGGTGTCCGGGACGGCCGGTGTCGGCAAGACCGCGCTCGCCGTGCACTGGGCGCACCGGGCCGCCGAGCGCTTCCCCGACGGGCAGCTCTACGTCAACCTGCGCGGCTTCGACCCGGCGGCCACACCCACCGAACCGGCACGAGCGCTGCACGGCTTCCTGGAGGCGCTCGGCGTCCCGGCGGCGCGGATGCCCAGCGACCCGGACGCGATGGTGAGCCTGTACCGCACGACGGTGGCCGGCAGGCGGCTGCTCGTGGTGCTGGACAACGCACGGGACGCCGAACAGGTCCGGCCGTTGCTGCCCAGCTCACCGGAGTGCCTCGCGATCGTCACCAGCCGCGACCAGCTCATCCCGCTCGTCGTCACCGAGAGCGCCCAACCGGTGCCGCTCGACCTGCTGAGCCCCGGCGAAGCTCGTGACATGCTGGTCCGCCGGCTCGGGGCGGGTCAGGTCGCCGCCGAACCCGGCGCGGCCGACACCATCGCCGACCGCTGCGCGCGGCTGCCCATCGCCCTGGCCATCGTGGCGGCCAGAGCCGCGACCAACCGGCAGTTCTCGTTGGCCGCCGTCGCCGGCGAGCTTGGCGACCTGGACGCCTTCCACGGCGGCGACGAGGCCACCGACGTGCGGGCGGTCTTCTCCTGGTCGTGCCGGACGCTCAGCCCACCGGCGGTCCGGCTGTTCCGGCTGCTGAGCCTGCACCCTGGTCCGGACGTCTCGGCCCCGGCCGTGGCCAGCCTGGCCGGCGTCGACGGTTCGGCGGTCGGCCCGCTCCTCACCGAGCTGACCCGGGCGAACCTCTTCACCGAGCACACGTACGGGCGCTACGCGTTCCACGACCTGCTGCGCGCGTACGCCGCCGACCTCGCCGACGAGGCGGAGCCGCCGGCCGAGCGCAGGGCCGCCGTGCACCGGCTGCTCGACCACTGCCTGCACACCGCCCACGCCGCCGATCTCGCACTGCACCCGCACTTCAGCACGATCAGCCTCCCGCCGCCGGGGGCGGGCGTGACGGCGGAACGCCCCAGGAGCCGGTCGGCCGCCACGGCGTGGTTCACCGTCGAGGTCCCCGTCCTGCTCGCCGCGGTGCCCCTCGCGGCGCGCTCCGGGTTCGAGGGACACGCCTGGCGGCTCGCCTGGACCCTGGCCGGTTTCCTGCACCGGCAGGGGCACTGGCAGGACTGGCTGGGCACGCAGCAGATCGCGCTCGCCGCCGCGTCCCGCATCGGGGACCGGACGGGGCAGGGCCACGCGCACCGCAGCCTCGGTCTCGCCTGCTCCCGCCTGCGACGGTACGACGAGGCCGACGACCACCTGCGCCGCGCGTTCGACCTGTTCACCGAGGTCGGCGACGACGCCGGTCGGGCGCACACCTGCCTGAACCTCGGTCAGTTGGCGGAGCGGCAGGGGCAGCACCAGCAGGCGCTGCGTCATTCCCGGCAGGCGCTGGCGCTGTTCCGGGGGACCGGGAACCGGGCCGGGCAGGGGTACACCCTCAACGCGGTCGGCTGGCAGGAAGCATTGCTCGGCAACTACCACAGCGCCCTCGAGTCGTGCGGCGAGGCGCTGCGGATGTTGCAGGAGGTCGACGACGTCCAGGGACAGGCCGACACCTGGGACAGCCTCGGCCACGCCCACCACCAGCTCGGGGACGACCGGCGCGCGATTGCCTGCTACGAGCACGCCCTCGAACTCTTCACCAAGGTCAACGACCGGTACGCCGAAGCGAGCACGTACGTCAACCTCGGCGGGAGCCACCGGGCGCTCGACGACCTCACCGCCACCCGTGCCGCCTGGCGTCGAGCCCTGACCATCCTCGACGAACTCGGCGATGCCGACGCCGAGTCGATCCGCGTCAACCTCGAACAGCTCGACGCCACGCGGCTGGGCTGACCCTCTTTCAGCGCCGTTTCCGGGCCGTTTCAGCAGGGCCCGGCACTCTTCGGACACCAGTCTCTTCCGAGCAGGAATGGAGCGTCCGATGAGTCGTTTGGCACACCGCCTCGGGGTGGTCGGGGTGGTCAGCGCGACGGTGCTGACCATGTCCGCCGCCGCCGCCGTGGCGCAGACCGAGAAGCCGCCGCGCAAGGGCGCCGACTGCGTGGTCCAGCACGTCGACGAGCGCGGCGACGTCGTCCGTACCGAGACCGCGCCCGAGGGGCGGGAGTACCGCCCGTTCCGCTGCGTCGGCGGGAAGTGGACGTACGCCTGGGAGCCCTTCGGGGAAGACGACAGGATCACTGCCGACGCGATCCAGGTGGAGCCGTCCGGTGCCGTGTCGGTCCGGCGGTTCACCGGCCCTGCGCTCGACAACGCCCTCACGGTGGGCGAGATCGCCGGCATCGCCAGGGCTGTCAGCGGCAGCCGGGAGGTGTTCGTCGACCGCGCGATAGTCGCCGTCGACGACGGCAAGGAGCGCACCCCGGAGCAGGTCGCGGCGCTGCTGGCCGGCAAGGACGACACCGGGGTACGGGTGTTGGACATCATCGAGAAGCCCGACGCCGCGATGTCGACGAAGGACGTCATCGACGAGGCCGGCGGCACCCCGGAGACGACAGTCGTCTACTTCAGCCTCTGGGGCGCGATCAAGTCGGTGTTCGCCTGGATCGTGGACACGATCAGCGATGTCGGCGAGTGGATCGACGACCACTGCGAGTGGGGGTCACCCAACACCACTGGTGACATCGTCACGTGTCGCTGGTAGCCCGTCCCGACCCGCCGACTCCGATCACGGAAATGAGGACAGCAATGACATCTCTGCGGAACGTCACCAGGCGCGCCACGATCGTCGTGGCCGCTCTGATCGTCGGGCTGACCGCCTCGTACGCCCCGTCCCACGCCGCCGACAGCGAGGCCCGGACGACGATCACCGACCACCCCGGTGCCCCGGGGACGATGCTCCGACAGTTCGAGGACCTGACCGGCCGGCCCGTCGGCGACCTGGACGCGGTGCTGGCCGTCGACACCGGCGGGCGGAAACTCACCCGCGACCAGCTCGAGGCGCTCGCCGCCGGAGAGAAGGTCGACGGTGTCACTGTCGTCGGCACGATTCCGGGCAGCAGGGACGTGCTCGGCACGACGATGGCCGACCTCGCCGACGGGGCGTACGACGGCAGGGGCGACGGCGGGACGGCGACATCCCTGCTCTTCGCCTCGTCCACGCCGGACGGGCGGGAGTGGTGCCTGACCATGTGCGTCGCGTCCGGCAAGTCCATCTGGGAGTGCCTGTTGTCGCGGCGGACCGGCGACCTGGTCCTCACCCTCGACCTGCCCGGCGGCACCACGGTCGGCGGGACGAAGGCGGCCTTCGAGAAGGCAAATGGTGGCGTCGCCGTCGACGGCCCGTCAAGCGTGCAGACGCTCGTCGGCGAGGGTGAGCCCTCGGCGGACGACATCAGGACGCTCCTCGACGGCAAGGACATCCCGTCGCTGCGCCGGGTGGCGACAGTGGACCGACCGGACCCCGGGTGGGCGCTCGCCGACGTCGCCGAGAAGTCAGGCGTCGTGTACGCGAAGACGAAGGGCCACCTCTTCACCCTCAACCTTCCGATCCTCGGCAAGATCCTCGTCTTCTGCGTCTCGCAGGATGGCGGCAAGACCTGGAAGTGTTCGGCCCGGCAGTGGGGCGGGTTCTGACTGGACCGCACGGCTCGGCCGTCACCGTCGGTCATCGTCGTCGGGTCGGATGAGGTGGTGAGCGGTAGAGGTCTAGTCCCGAACCCGGCGGGCGATCCGCTCAACCCCTGAGGTCGTCGGTGGCGTCTCACCCTGCGTCCGCACTCAGACCCGAGGTGGACGCAACCAGGAGGTGGCGTGGTTCGGCATGAGGACGACGAAGAGTTCCGGCTGTTCGTCAAACGACAGTGGGGGTCGCTGCTCCGAACGGCCTACCTGCTGACCGGTGACCGGGGAACAGCCGAGGACCTGACGCAGTCGGCGTTGGAGAAGACCCATCGGCGCTGGGGTCGGGTGCTGCGCAGGGACGCGCCCGAGGTCTACGTACGCCGGGCGATGGTCAACACGGCGATCTCCTGGCGGCGTCGACGGCGGCCGTTGGAGGTGCCACTGCTGACCGGCGACAGTCAGCCGACGCATGACGCGTACGTGCAGGTGGAGCAGCGGCAACTACTCCTCGCCGCACTCCGGCGATTACCGCCTCGGACACAGGCGGTGCTGGTGCTGCGCTACTTCGAGGATCTCAGCGAGGTGGACACCGCGAAGGTTCTCGGCTGCTCGGTCGGTGCGGTGAAGAGCCAGGCGTCACGCGGGTTGGCCCGGCTGCGCAGCGACTTCGCCGCCCCACCCGCCGCTCAGTCCCCGGTACGGCTCGAGGAGGAACTGGCATGACCGGAAGCTTCGCCAATTCGACGCTCAGTCCGGCGCTACGGCAGGCCGCCGACGGCGTCGACGTACCCGAGGATCCCTGGCCCGGGTTCGCCCGCCGGGAGCGACGGCACCAGCGGACGCGGCTGATCCGCGCGGCGTTGGCCGCCGCGGTCGGGGTCGCGCTCGTCGGGGTCCAGACCAACGTGGTTCCGTTGCCCGGATGGGCACCGGGCATCGCGGTCGCCGCCACTCCCACGGCGCTGCTCGACGGGCCACCGCGGGGTGCGCTGGCCGGAGATCGGGCCTGGCTGGACACCTTGCGGGCGCGGATCGACGCCGACCCGCCGGTGCGGATCGACGCACCGGTGGGGGCCTGGAAGGTCGGCGACCGAGACCGGATCCGGCTGATCTACGGCAGTGACCTGCCGGGACACCGGGTCGCTCTGGTCGCGGTGCCGCTGCGGTTCGGCCTGCTGACCAGACAGGCGCTGGTCTGGTACGTGGGTCCGGCCGGGGCCGGTGCCGACCAGATGCGGTCGGGCGGCTACAGCGAGGGCACCGACGACCCGGTGCTGACGTTGATGCAGGTCCACCCGGACCGGGCCGGCTTCGCGGTCGCCGTCGGTCCGGCCGAATCCACGGTGACGATCAGTGGCGACCCCCGGTACACGTCGAAGGGGACGCTCGAGTACCAGGACGTCGCCAGGGCCGACGGCGCTGGAGTCGGGTTCGCCGTCCTGCCACCCGAGGCGCTGCCGCACGAACCCGTCGTCCGGGTCAGCCGCGGCGATCGGGTGCTCTTCCAGGGCGGTCTGGGCGGCGGCCCGTACGCCGGCCTCGATCCGAGCGGGCCGGAGATGGACGCCCTGCTCACCGATGCTCGCCGACCCACCCGTGGTACGCCGCTCGACGACGCGAACCTCCGCACCTTCGTGCACACGGCACTTCAGAACAGCCGCCTCCCGGCCGTCGGCACGACGCTACGGCTGCGGTGGTCCAGCCGCGAGCACGGTCAGGCCGCCGCCCTGCTCACCGTGCAGCCGGCCGGCGGTGGGGTGATCGCGTACGCCCTGCACGGCGACGATCGGACCGGCTGGTGGACCGACCTGCGGCTGTTGCTGCCGGCCGAGGGCGTCGAACAGCGACCGATCGGCTGGCGGGTCCGGACCGAGGACGGCACTCGCCCTCCCACGGGCGAGGTGCGGGTGATCGCCCCGCCGGACGCGGCCCGCGTCACGGTGACGGTCGGAGGCGCACCGTCGGCCACCGTCGCCCTCGACGCGTCGAACGCCGGCACCACCCGGGTTCCACCGGACCAACCGGCCACCATCACCGCGTACTCCGGTGCTGGTGCTGTTCTCGGTATCACCCCGTTGCCGCCGGTGGAGACGGACCGCGATGCGGGGGGCCTGCCGGGCGACGGCCCGGCCACCCGGGTGACAGGCTGACCCAGTGACGAGCGGCCGAGTCGTCCGGGGACGGCTCGGCCGCTCGTCGGCCTCTAGGATCGACAGCCTTGACGGCGAAGACGGCGGTGGGAGCACGCGATGACGACCGGGGCAGCATCGCCGACCGACCAGCTCGCGGGCATCGCCGAGCGGGCCGAGGTCGTGCTCGTCGACTTCGACGGCCCGATCTGCCGCCTGTTCGGCAGAAAGGCCGCGCCGCGCATCGCCGCCGACCTGCGTCAACTGATCCTCAGCCGGGGCGTCGCCGTGCCCGACGAGCTGCGCGACGGGGACGACCCGCTGGATCTGTTCCGCGCGACTGCCGTGTTCGCACCCGATCTGGTCGGCGTCGTCGGTGCGGCACTCACGGCGGCGGAGGTCGAGGCGGCGGCGTCGGCGGAGGCCACGATCGGTGCCTTCGACGTGGTCGCGGCCTGCCTGGAGACCGGGCGGTCTCTCGCCATCGTCAGCGACAACTCGGCCGCCGCCATCGGCGCCTATCTCGGGCGCCGCGACCGGGCCCGCTACTTCGCCGCCGTCATCGGTCGAGGTGACCACCCCGACCTGCTGAAGCCCAACCCGGTGCCGGTGGTGCAGGCCCTGCGTGCGCTGAAGGTCGCGCCCGGTGCCGCTGTCCTGGTCGGTGACTCGACCACCGACATCGCCGCCGCCCGCGCGGCCGGTGTCGCCTGCATCGGGTACGCCAACCGGCCCGGCAAGGCCGAACGCCTCACCGCCGCCGGTGCCGACGCGATCGTGACCGACATGAGCGACCTGGCCGGCGTCCTCGCTCGTACGCGTAGGCCGGTGAGCCAACTGCCGTGGGTCGATTCCGAAGGTGGGCCGCTCATCGTGGTGCCCGCGTCGGCGCTCGGCCAGTGGGAGGGCGCGTCGGTGGACGACGACGACTCCTGGGGTGACTACGGGCGGGCCTGCCGGGTCGACGGTTACGTCGGGGTCCTGGGGGTCGGTGCCGACCAGGCGCTCGTTCTGGCCGACGAACCGGCCTCCACCACGTACCTGCCGGAGCGACGGCTCTTCGTGCGGTGGCTCTACGCGTCCTCCGAGGCGGAGGTCGTCCGCCTCCTTCCCCGGGCGCTGGACATCGCCGACTGGGAGGACGCGGGCACCTGGACGACGAGCGGGCCAGCCGAGTTGTTCGACTCCGCCTACACCGGCGACGGGCTGGAGCACACCACCCACCTGGCGGTGGACCTGCCCCGTGGCACCTACCTGATCCGCACCGCGCTCGTGCAACCGGACGAGAGCACGGCGCTGGTGCTGGTTCACCTGGTCGAGACGATGCGGTGACGGCGGACCGGGTAGAGGACCGGATGCCCGATGCTCCAGGCCGCGCCCGCGCAGACGAACTCCTTGTACCGGGCTGCGATCTTCCCGGTCAGGAGGCCCGCCCTGGCCCGGTCGTCGGCGGTGACGTACTGGATGATGCCGTCGCGGCGGCCGAGGCTGATGCACTGGTTGAAGTAGCGCAGCGGGGCCTTGGGGAACTTCGCCCGGCCGGTCAGCCGCGCGGCGATCGCGTCGGCGGCCTGCCAGGCCATCGGGATGCCCGAGGCGCAGGACATCCGCAGTGGCTTGCCGCCAGGTCCTGCGGCGATGGCGGCGTCGCCCACCGCGTACACCTCGGGGTGTGAGACCGACCGCATGGTGTCGTCGACGACGATCTGGCCGGTCTCCGCGACCGCAAGTGTCGTCGCGGCGGCGATGGGGTGCACGGAGAAGCCTGTCGTCCACACGGTCACCTGGGCCGGGATCTCCCGACCGTCGGCGGTGACCGCGCCGGTCGCCTGCACCCGAGCGATGTCGGCGTGCTCGTGCACGGTGATGCCGAGCCGGTCGCAGACACCCCGCAGGTGCTGCTGCGCCCTGCCGTTGAGCCAGTCGCCGAGACCGTCGCGTGCGGCGAGCGCGACGTCGAGGTCCGGTCGGGCCTCCGCGATCTCGGTGACCGCTTCGAGGCCGGTGAGGCCCCCGCCGACGACGAGCACGGTCCCGCCGGCCGCGAGGTGGGCGAGGCGGTCGCGCAACCGCAGCGCCGAGGGCCTGCCGGAGATGTCGTACGCGTGCGCGGTGACCCCCGGGACGCCATGGTCCGCGGCGGCGCTACCGAGGGCGTAGACGAGCGTGTCGTAGGTGATCTCGTCGGTGCCGTGGTCGCCGGCGAGCGCGACGGTCCTGCGGTCGACGTCGACCGCGGTGACCCGGGCCACCCGGGGCGTGACGCCGGTGCCGGCGTAGACCTCGCCGAGTGGACGTGGTGTGAGGTCCTGTCCGGTGGCGAGTTGGTGCATGCGGACCCGCTCGACGAAGTCCGCGTCGGCGTTGACGAGGGTGATCTCGGTGTCGTCCGGGTGCAGCCGCTTGGCGAGACGCCCGGCGGCCATGGCTCCGGCGTACCCCGCTCCGAGGACGACGATGCGGTGCTTCATGGTGGCACTCCTGTCTCGGTTGTGGTCGCCTCCTGAACCGGACAGCGACGCGATTCCTGACAGGGCGCGGGTATGAGCTGGATCACCAGACGCGGAGGATGGGTTCCTCGTGCTCGGAGGCGGCCCACTGCCGGGTGGCGCGGGCGAGCTTGTCGGGGTTGACCTGGTTGTGGATGGCGGCGACGCCCTCCGGCGTGACCACCAGGAACATCACGCCGATCACCCGGTCGTCGATCACCACGATCACCGCCGGAGCGCCGTTCGCGGTGGCGACGTGCACGGCCGGGCTGCCACCGACCAGGTCCCGTTTGACGTCGGCCGGCTTGAACAGGCCCCGCAGGAACTTCGCCACCGCGAGTGCGCCGACGATCGGCGCGGACCGGGCCGGGATCTTGCCGCCACCGTCGGCGGTGCTCGTCGCGTCATCGGTAAGCAACTCCACCAGCCGCTGGATCTCGCCGTTGTTCGCCGCCGCGAGGAACTCCGCGACGATCTTCCGGGCGGCGGCCTGGTCGACCTCCGCGCGGGCCCGTTCGGCGGTGACGTGCTGCTTGGCCCGCCGGTAGGTCTGCTGACAGTTCGACTCGGTGATGCCGAGGATCTCGGCGATCTCACCGTGCGCGTAGCCGAACGCCTCCCGCAGCACGTACACGGCGCGCTCGTTCGGCGACAACCGTTCCAGCAGGGTGAGCACCGCCATCGAGACCGACTCGCGCTGCTCGGCGGTGTCGAGCGGGCCGAGCATCCGGTCCCCGGCGAGGACCGGCTCGGGCAGCCACGTGCCCACATAGGTCTCCCGCCTGGCCCGCGCCGACGTGAGCTGGTTGAGGCACACGTTGGTGAGGACCTTCGTCAGCCACGCCTCGGGGGTCTCGACGTGTTCCCGGTCGGCGCCCTGCCAGCGCAGGAAGGTGTCCTGGACGGCGTCCTCCGCGTCGCTCGCCGAGCCCAGCAGGCGGTAGGCGATCGCCTCCAGGCGGGCCCTGGAGCGCTCGAACACCTCGACCTCGTCCGGACTGAGCGGCATGACTAGACAGTATCCAGGCGCACGGCGGCCGGTTCAGGGTTGGTTCGGGCCTGGGCGGGAGGCCCCGATCGCCACCGCGGCTGTCAGGCAGATCGCCGCAGCGGTGACGAGGGGCGGGCGGGCGCCGATGTGGACGGCTGCGGAGCCGAGCGGGATCGCCGCGACGAGCGGACCGAACATCGCGGTGTTCGCCGTTGCGGAGACCCGACCCAGCAGCGCCGACGGCGTGTGGGTCTGCACGGCGGTCACCGCCGCGACAAGGGTCCACGGCAGGCCGACGCCGGCCACCACCGCCCCGAGGACGGTGGTCGGCCACCAGGGCAGGCACCGCGCCAGGCAGCCGACCGCGAACAGTGCCGTCCCGATGACACCGACGGCGACGGGGCCTCTCGCCGCGATGAGCCGGCCGACGATCAGGCCACCGAGGACGGAACCGGCGCCCTGCGCGCTGGCCAGCACACCCAGGAACGTCGTCGGCAGACGCAGTTCGGTGACGACGACCGCGTAGATCCCGGCCGTGGTGAACCCGGACATGGCTATCGACACCGCGGCGAGCAGCACCGGCAGACCCGTCGCTCGCGCTTCGAACAGGACCACGAATCCGGTACGCGGGCCGCTGCCGCGTTCGGTGGGCCGGTCGGTGGGTGTCTGGTGCAGGCGGAGTAGCGCGTACAGGGTGGCGACCAGGATCGGCATGGCCGCGCTGAGTACGGCGACCGCGTGGCCGCCCCGCCACGCGTAGAGGCCGGCACCGGCCAGGGGAGCGACAAGCTTCATGCCCTCCTGGGCGCTGGAGCGCCACCCGTTGACGTCGCCGAGTTCGGTCGGTGCCAGCGCCGACGGCAGCAGCGCCGTCTCACCGGCGTCGATCAGCACGTAGCTGACGCCGTAGGCGCACGAGACGGCGAAGACGAGCCAGGTCTGCCCCGGCCCGCGCACCGCGAGGAGCGCCAGCAGGGCGGCCGCCAACATGAGGTTGACGGCGACGACCAGCGGCCGACGGGGCGTTCGGTCGAGCAGACCGCCGAGCCACGGGCCGGCCAGCACCGGGGCGTACACGCAGAGCCCGGCGAGGGCGGCGAGGCTGGTGGAGCCGGTGAGGTCCAGGATCCAGATGCCGGCGACCAGGGACATGGCGCTGCTGCCGAAGCCGGACAGCAGGGAGATCGCCACGAACAGGCCCGCGTTGCGACGCATGAGCACTCCGAGGTGAGTCGAGGTGACTCATATCCTTGGTCTTGAGCGGAGTGCGGGCAATGCTGTCATGCCCTGTCAACGGTCTGTTGACAGGGCGGCGTCGATCGCGGTCGCGGCGGTCCGGGCGGGTGCGGGCAGTCGCCCGTCCGCGTCGGCGAGATCCGCGGCGAGGTGCAGGGCCAACGCGTGCAGCGCCCCCGGGGTGGCGTCCAGCGCCGCGTCCACGGTGCTTTGTACCAGTGCCGCTCGCGGAAACCGGCCGTCCCAGCGCTGGTCGGCACTGATCCACCGGTCGAGGTCGGCCACCGCCGCCCGCAGCGCCGCGATCTGCGGGGGCTGCCGCAGATCGAGCTGCCGCCGCCGCGACCGCCGTGCCGCCATCAGCCGTTGTCGACGTTGCTCGGCGGCCTGCCGGCTGCCCAGGCCGAGTGCCGTCGCGATCTGCGCCCACGTGGCGCCCTCGTGTCGCGCGCGGTCGATGATCTCCAGCTCCTGCTCGTCGAGCCGGGCGCGGGCGGTGCGCACGTTCGCCAACCGGTCCAGCTCCGACGTCATCTGTCAACGTTACATTGACAGCCGACCGGCCCCGGGTGCGCGGACCATGAACACGTCCACCGGGTCCTCATCGTCGAGCGTGAACCCGTGCCGCTCGTACAGCCGTCGGGCCGGGCTGCCCCGCAGCACGTTCAGCCGGACCAGCGTGCCGTCCCGGTCGCACCGCCTCAGCAGGTCGCGCAGGATGGCCGTTCCGATGCCGCTGCCCTGAAGCTGAGGGGCCAGGTAGAAGTGCTCCAGCCAGTGGGCGTCCGCGGCGGGTCGCAGCGCCACGCAGCCGGCGAGCCCGCCGCCCACCTCGACGACCCAGGTGTACGCCGGCGCGAAACCGTCCCGCAGGCGCTGCCGCACCCGCTGTGCGTCGTACCGCCCGAGCCGTTCGAGATCGGCCCGCAGCACCACCGCCCGTAACTCGGCCACCGCCTCGACGTCCGCCATCGAGGCCGGCCGAAGCTTCCACTCCACCATGATCGAGAAGCTATCGCGGCCGACCTTCCAGCCTGCGGCGCCCGGCCTGCGGCGCCCGCCGTGGCCCTCGTCACTTGTCATCCGGAACGCTGTTCCGTATCGTTCTTAGCGGAACATCGTTCCACTTGTTTCGGTTGTCAGAGCGGGTGGCGCAGTGCCACCCCACCTTTTCCGTGGAGGAACAGCCATGCGATACCGCACCCTCGGGCGCACCGGCGTCCAGGTCAGCACCCTCGCCCTCGGCGCGATGAACTTCGGCAAACTGGGCCAGACCACCCAGAGCGACGCTACGGCGATCGTCGACGCCGCGCTGGACGCCGGGATCAACCTGATCGACACCGCCGACATGTACAGCCAGGGCGAGTCGGAGCAACTGCTCGGCAAGGCCATCGCCGGCCGCCGTGACGACATCGTGCTGGCCACCAAGGCTGGCATGCCGATGGGCGACGAGCGCAACCAGCGGGGCAGTTCGCGCCGCTGGCTGGTCACCGAGTTGGACAACAGCCTGCGCCGCCTCGGCGTCGACCACGTCGACCTCTACCAGATCCACAGGTGGGACCCGACCACCAGCGACGAGGAGACCCTTTCCGCACTCACCGACCTGCAACGGGCGGGAAAGATCCGCTACTTCGGCTCCTCGACCTTCCCCGCGTACCGCATCGTGCAGGCCGAGTGGGCCGCCCGGGAGCACCACCTGGGCCGTTACGTCACCGAGCAGCCCAGCTACTCGATCCTGCAACGAGGAATCGAGGCCCACGTCCTGCCCGTGACCGAGCAGTACGGGCTCGGTGTGCTCGCCTGGAGCCCGCTCGCCTCCGGCTGGCTCTCCGGCGCGATCCGCGCCGGCCGAGAGATCACCACCAGCCGCTCGACGCTCCTGCCCGCCCGCTTCGACCTCAGCATCCCGGCCAACCAGGCCCGGCTCGACGCCGTCGAGCAACTGGTCGCCGTCGCCGACCAGGCGGGGCTCACCCTGATCCAGCTCGCACTCGGGTTCGTCACCGCCCACCCGGCGGTGACCAGCGCGATCATCGGCCCCCGCACCATCGACCACCTGCACTCACAACTCGCCGCCGCGGACACCGTGCTCCCGGCCGACGTGCTGGACGCGATCGACGCGATCGTCGCACCCGGGGTCGACCTCGCCGCAGCCGAGAAGTTCGACACCCCGCCCGCCCTGCTCGATGCGGCGATGCGGCGTCGCTGAGCCTTCAGGTGCGGCGATCGGGACCGCTGGTCACCTAGGATGAGACCCATGAGCGCTGAGGCTGTCGGCATGCACATGCCCGCCGTTGTGACGCTCGACGACGTCGCGGCGATGAACGCCGCCGATCCGAACGGTCACCGCTACGAGACCAGCCCCGAGGGGGTCCTGTCGGTCATGCCGCCGCCCGATTCGGACCACGCCACGATCGCCAGTCGCCTGTTCGCCTGGTTGATCGTGGCGGGATGGCCCGCCGAGCAGGTGCTTCAAGCAGTCGGTGTGCGCATCTCCGGACCGGACGGTGACGGCGGCCGCAATCCCGACCTGAGTGTCTGGCGTAAGCCGCCGTCCCGCAGTGTCTGGGCTGCGGTCGCCGACGTCGTGCTCGTCGTGGAGATCGTCTCGCCGGGCTCGGAGGCGATGGACTCGGTGACCAAGGTCCGGGAATACGCGTCGGCGGGCATCCCGCAGTACTGGGTGGTCGATCGGGACGGCGCGCAGACAGTCACCCTGCACCAGTTGAGTGGGGCCGGCACCTATGAGGCGCGGGCACGGATGCCGCTGGCCTGGCTGCTCCAGACCGCCCCCGCCGACCATCTCGACTGAACGCCGGCAACGACCGGCCGGGTCCGTCGTATCGTTCCGGAATGGCGCAGCCGGTGTGGGCGAACGGTGACGTGTACGAGGCGTACGTGGGTCGGTGGAGCCGCCTGGTCGCGGTGGAGTTCCTGCGGGGGTTGGCAGTGCCGCCGGGGCGGCACTGGCTCGACGTGGGCAGCGGCACCGGGGCGCTGACCGCGACGATCCTCACCCGCACGGATCCGGTCCGGGTGACCGGCATCGACCCGTCGGAGGGTTTCGTCGCGGTCGCGCGTACCCGGGTCACCGATCCCCGGGCGACCTTCCAGGTCGGTGACGCCCGCGCGCTGCCGCTGCCCGACCGTGCCGCGGACGTGGTGGTCAGCGGGTTGACGCTCAACTTCGTGCCGGAGCCGGCACGGGCGGTGGCGGAGTTCGCCCGGGTGGTCCGGACGGCCGGGGTGGTGGCCGCGTACGTCTGGGACTACGCCGAGGGGATGGCGATGATGCGGCACTTCTGGGCCGCCGCCGCGCAACTCGACCCGGCCTCGGCCGAGCGGGACGAGGGGAACCGCACCAGCGTGTGGCAGCCCGACACGCTCCGCGCGCTGTGGGAGCGGGCCGGCTTGCGGGACGTGTCGGTGTGGCCGGTCGACGTGCCGACGACCTTCACCGACTTCGCCGACTACTGGACGCCGTTCCTCGGCGGGCAGGGCTCGGCACCGGGGTACGTCGCGACGCTTGCCGAGCCCGACCGGGCGGCGTTGCGGAAGTTGCTGGCCAGCCGGCTGCCGGTCGAGCCGGACGGGTCGATCCGGCTCACCGCACGGGCCTGGGCCGTACGCGGCACGGCGGCCGATTAGCCGCCACACCGACCCTTGTCGCAATTCGGACAAGACGGTAGAGCCCCTGGTAGAGCACGCTTGGGGCAGGTGGAGGTAGACGGGTGGCGGGCCACATCCCGATCCTCCGGACCGGCGGGGACAACATCGTCCGCACCGGTGCCCCTCTCACCAAGCCCGGCCTCGAAGCCGCGTCGCTCAACCGCGCGCCGAGCCCGGTGACCGAGCCAGAAAGGGCCCGACATGGCCGCTCCCACCGCAACCGCAGCCCTGAACGCATCCACCTTCGCGCCGGGTGAGCAGATGCTGCTGACCGTCACCTACTCGGACGCCGACACCAAACCGTTGACCGTCACCATCGTGGTCACCGACGCGCAGGGCAACAGCAGCGCGCCGGTCAAGGTCACCGCGGTCATCGACCCGCTCACCGTGACCGTCTCCGACAACTCCGGGCGTACCTGGACCCGGGTCTCCGACAACGGCTCGGTGGCCGTGTATCGGTCGGTGGCGTGATGCCCCGGGTCACCGTCCAGGTTCGCGACGCCGCCGGCAACACCGCGACGGCCGGCGTCGACTACAGCCTGGGCCAACCCGTGCTCGGCGGCTACTACCTCTCCGGCGGCGCCGACCCGACCGCCGACATGGCCGGCGGCAACTTCCGGTCGCTCACCCAGTACCGCAGCTTCGCCGACGGCTTCATCTTCCCCGGCTACAACCGGCCCTGGCTGGTCAACCTGGGTAAGGCCGACGTGCAGATGAACATGGTCCTGGAGTTGAAGAGTTACGGCGCCCCGAACTACGGGCCGCAGAGCTTCATGGTGGACGGCGTCAGCTACACCGTGCCGGCCCCGTCGATGACCATCCAGCAGCGGCCCGGCACCACCTGGCCGAGGGCGTACGGGTACAGCCAGGTGCTCAAGGGGCAGTGCGACGGGTTGTTCGCCCGCGCCCTGTCGCAGTACCGGGCGCTCGGCTTCGGGGTGAACATCCAGCTCGCCTCGGAGTTGGACACCGATCACGAGTTCGGCACCACCGAGGACGGCAAGGCGTACAGCTGGGCGGAGTCGGATGCTCGCGCGGTGCAGGCGATCAACTACATCCTGACGTGGTTCAAGGCGCGGACGCTGCCCACCGGGACGACCTTCTCGGTGGGATTGGCCGGCTTCGACCGGGAATGCTTCCAGCGCACCCACCCGGAGTCGCTGATGTCCCGCCTCGACTACCTCCAGTGGAACGCGTACGCCACCAACGCCAGCCACACCGCGCTGGCCCGGTTTCGGCGCACCAAGGACTGGGCGGTGGCGGATCTCGGCCCGGTGGCGCTGTCCCGACCCGTGATCATCGCGGAGTGGGGGGTCAGGGTCGCCGAGATTCCCAACCAGGCAGCCTGGATCGCCACCGTCCCGGCGGCGATCGCCCAGCTCAACGCCGAGCGGGGGCCACGGATCGTACGCACCAACTACTTCAACTCCGGGTGGGGCACCCTGGTGCCGAAGGCGACCGGGTTGACCGCGCTCCGCGAGGCGTACGCCAAACGGCCGTACGTCTGAGCTGACCCGGCGGCCCGGTCGGCATGCACCCGGCCGGGCCGACCGGGGAACCCTATGCTCGGATCATGGAACTGCGGATCTTCACCGAGCCCCAGCAGGGCGCCAGCTACGACCAGTTGCTCGCCGTCGCCCGCTGTGCCGAGGACGCCGGCTACGGCGCGTTCTTCCGGTCCGACCACTACCTGGTGATGGGTGACGGGAGTGGCGAACCCGGCCCCACCGACGCCTGGACCACGCTCGCCGGCCTGGCCCGGGACACCAGCCGCATCCGGCTCGGCACGCTGATGACCGCTGCCACCTTCCGGCTGCCCGGCCCGCTGGCGATCACCGTGGCGCAGGTCGACCAGATGAGCGGCGGCCGGGTGGAACTGGGCATCGGCACCGGCTGGTACGCCGAGGAGCACAGCGCGTACGGCATCGCGTTCCCGCCGCTGGGCGAGCGGTTCGACCGGCTGGAGGAGCAGCTCGCCGTCATCACCGGGCTCTGGTCCACGCCGCCCGGGGAGCGGTTCGACCACGACGGCCGGTACTACCCGGTCCGGAACTCGCCGGCCCTGCCCAAGCCCGTGCAGCAGCCGCGTCCGCCGATCCTGCTCGGCGGGACGGGCCCGAAACGCACGCCCCGGCTGGCCGCCCGCTACGCCGACGAGTTCAACCTGCCGTTCGCCTCGGTGCCGGACACCGCGGCGCAGTTCGACCGGGTCCGCGCGGCCTGCGTCGCGATCGGTCGGGACCCGGCCGACATGGTCTGGTCCAACGCCCTCGTGCTCTGCTGCGGGCGCGACGACGCCGAGGTGGCCCGGCGGGCCGCGGCCATCGGCCGCGCACCGGACGAGCTGCGGGCTAACGGCCTGGCCGGGACGCCGGGCGAGGTGCTGGACACCATCGGCCGGTACGCGGAGATCGGCAGCGAGCGGCTCTACCTCCAGGTGCTGGACCTCAGCGACCTGGAGCACCTGGAACTGGTCGCCGGTGAGGTGATGGCGAAGCTCTGAGCCGGCCGGGCGGCCCGGCGACCGACCGGCGACAACGTCGCCGGTCAGGCCCGGTGTGCGCCCGTCCTGGCCGCGCGCGGGTCGCCCAGCACGGTGTCCAGTCGCCCGTCCCGGTCGCTGTCCACATAGGTGATGTCCGGGATGCCGTCGCCGTCCACGTCGATCTGGACGACATCGGCGACGCCGTCACCGTCGAGGTCGGTGACCACCTCCACCGAGCCGTCCAGGTGGCGGGTCACGATCGACTGTGCGCCCGGGGCGCGCGGCGGCGGGCCGGGAGCCGGCACCGGCGTCGGGGCGGGTGCGGGCGCCGGCGTGGGTCGAGGGCCGGGGGTGGGCGACGGGTGGCTCGGCAACCCGTCGGCCGGCGGGGCGCTCGCCTGCTCGATGCCGGACCCGGTCGGGTCCAGCTCCTCCTCGGAGGGGAAGACGTCACCTCGTGCGGCCGGATCACGGTAGCTGCTCATGGGCGTAGGGTTCCCCGACGATGACGAGAACAACCGTGCCCGATCGACCGGTGTCCTCGGTGCCCGGTTTGGCGGAAGATGCGGGGACCGACGCCACGGTCATGAACGGGGGTCCGAGCGTGGAACTGCGCCGGAGTCGGGGCGCTCGCCTGCTCGCCCTGGTCTGCGTACTCGGTGGGGTGCTCCTGTTGGTCTATCCCAGCGACGGCGCCCTGCTACGGACGATCATCGCGGTGGGGGCGATCGCGCTCGGCGCGCTGGCGCTCGTCAGCGCGCTGCGCCCGTTCCGATTCGGGATCCACCCCGACGGCCTCAGCATCCGGCGGCCCGGCCTGCGCCGAGAGATCCGGTGGGCGGAGATCGGCGTGCTGGTCCTCGACGAGCCGCCCCGGCGCGACGGCCATCCGGAGCCGCCGCGACTGCTGCTGGTGCCCGCACCGGGTGTGACGTTCGAACCGGCGACCGCCCGCCATCCGCTCGACGGTCGACCCGCCATCGAGCTGCTCGTCCTCGACCAGGTTCGGGACCAGCCCGAGCAGGTGGCCGCCGCGCTCACCCACCACGCCGGAGACCGATTCGTCGACCTGCTCGCGCTGCGTCGCAGCGCCTTCGACGCCCCGGACCTCCCGGTCGGCCTGCGCGGCTACCAGATGGACCGGGTCGACGGCTTGATCCGACGCGGCCAGGACGCCCTGTTGTCCGGGGACGCGTCGACGCGGCAGGCCGCCCGGGGGGAGATCGAACGCGCCACCACGGCCGGCCTGCCGATCGCCCAGCGTGGCTACCACACCCTTCAGGCGGATACGGTTCTGAACGCCCTCGTCGCCGCGTTGGCCGACCAGCAGACCACCGATCGGGAGGCCGCCACATGACCCCGCAGGGACCGCAGGACGCCTCGAGCACCGACGTTCCGCGCCGCAACTGGGCCGGCAACGTGCGGTACGCCGCGAAGGCGTTCCACCGGCCCACCTCCGTCGACGAGCTGCGCCGGCTCGTCGCCGGCAGCAGCCGCATCCGGGCGGTGGGCAGCGGGCACTCCTTCAACCGTCTCGGCGACACCGACGGCGACCTGGTCAGCCTCGCCGGGCTGCCCCCGGTCGTCGAGGTGGACCACGAGCGCGGGCAGGTCACCGTGAGCGGCGCGATGCGCTACGGCGACCTCGCCCGACAGCTGCACACCCAGGGGTACGCGCTGGCCAACCTCGCCTCGCTGCCGCACATCTCGGTGGCCGGCGCGGTGGCCACCGCCACCCACGGCTCCGGCCAGACCCACGGCAACCTGGCCAGCGCGGTCGCCGGCCTGGAGCTGGTCACCGCCGACGGCGACCTGCTGCGGGTCGACCGCGACACCGACACGTTCGCCGGCATGGTGGTGGGGCTCGGCGCGCTCGGCCTGGTCACCCGGGTCACCCTCGACGTCGTACCGACCTTCGCGCTGCGCCAGTACGTACGCCTCGGCCTGGACCGGACGGCGCTGGACGAGGCGCTCGGCTCGGCGTACAGCGTGAGCGTCTTCACCGACTTCCGGACGCCCCGGCTGCGCGAGGTGTGGCGCAAGCAGGTGGCCGACGAGCCGCCACCCCCGGCGGACTGGCTGGGCACCACCGCCGCTGACCAGCCCCGGCACCCGGTGCTCGGGATGCCCGCGGAGAACTGCACCCCGCAGCTCGGCGAACCGGGCCCCTGGCACGAGCGGCTGCCGCACTTCAAGCTCGGCTTCACCCCGAGCAGCGGTGACGAACTCCAGTCCGAGTACCACGTCGCGCGGCCGGCGGCGGTCGACGCCCTCGCCGCGCTCGACGACGTGGCGGAGCTGATCGCCCCGGTGCTGCTGGTGTCCGAGCTGCGGACGGTGGCGGCCGACGAGCTGTGGCTCAGCCCCAACTACCGGCGAGACAGCTTCGTGCTGCACTTCACCTGGATCGACGACACCGAGGCGGTGCTGCCCGTGGTGGCCGCCGTGGAGGAGCGCCTGGCGCCCTTCGCGCCCCGCCCACACTGGGGCAAGGTCTTCGTCACCGACCCGGTCGAGCTGTCCGCCCGCTACCCGCGCTACGCCGACTTCGCCGCCCTCCTGGCCCACCTGGACCCGAAGGGCACGTTCCGCACCGAGGCCATGGACCGCTACTTCCCCCGCTGATCCAATCTCGTGCCATAGCGCGCTGGCATGGGGCGGATGGGATTGGTGGGGTGGAGCCTCGCCGGCAGACACTCATGTTCGTCGATGAGTCTCATCGGCCGGTCCCCGTCCCGGGATCGTCGGCTCCACCCCTCGGAGCGAGACATGCAGCCCGTACCCGCCATCACCCCCGACCCGGTCGCCCACCACCCCCACCGCCCCCGCCGTGGGCTGCGGTGGGCGCTCACCCTGGCCGTGCTCGCCGCCGGGCTGGGTGCCGCGCCGGCCGCCCACGCCGCCGGGCTGGGTGCCGCGCCGGCCGCCCACGCCGCCGCCAGTCCCTACGAGCGCGGCCCGGCCCCCACCGTGGCCAGCATCGAGGCCAGCCGGGGCGCGTTCGCCATCGCCCAGAGCACCGTCGCCGCCTCCAGCGTCAGCGGTTTCCGGGGCGGAACGATCTACTACCCGACCAGCACCGCCGAGGGCACCTTCGGCGCGGTGGCGATCTCACCCGGCTACACCGCCACCCAGTCCAGCGTGACCTGGCTGGGGCCACGCCTCGCCTCCCAGGGCTTCGTGGTGATCACGATCGATACGTTGTCCCGTTACGACCAGCCGGCCAGCCGGGGCACGCAACTGCTCGCAGCACTGGACTACCTCACCAACACCAGCGGCGTGCGTACCAGGATCGACCGCAACCGGCTCGCCGTGATGGGGCACTCGATGGGCGGCGGCGGCAGCCTTTCGGCGGCGAACTCACGACCGCAGTTGCAGGCCGCGATCCCGCTGACCGGCTGGCACACCGTCAAGAACTGGTCTGGCGTACGGGTGCCGACGCTGGTGATCGGCGCGGAGAACGACTCGGTGGCCCCGGTCTCGTCGCACTCGGAACCCTTCTACACCAGCCTGCCATCCACGCTGGACAAGGCGTACCTGGAACTCAACAACGCCAGCCACTCCGCGCCCACCTCGACGAACGTGACGGTCGCCAAGTACAGCATCTCCTGGCTGAAGCGCTTCGTGGACGACGACACCCGCTACGACCAGTTCCTCTGCCCCGCACCCCCAGCCTCGGCGACCATCCAGGAGTACCGCAACACCTGCCCCCACTCCTGACCCGCAGTCCCCGCCCCACGCCACCGTCCCCGCCTCGGTTGATCATGAAGTTATTGCCACTCGGCACGGCGTGTCGGCGCCATAACTTCATGATCAACGGGGTGGAGTGCGGGAGGGGGTGGGGGTGTGCAGGGCGCTGCGTTGGACGGCACGGCTGATGTCGCTGGGGGAGACGATTCCGGTCAGGCGGCCGTCGTCGGTCACCACCAGGGCTCGGCCGTCGGCGCACGCGGTGAGCCGGGGGAGCAGGTCGTTGAGCTGTTCGCCGGGTTGGGCCAGCACCAGTTCGTCAGCCCGGCAGGCCACCTCGACAAGCGTGGTCGATGCCCGCCGCTCCGGTGGCACGCCCCGCACCCGGTCGACGGTGACCAGGCCGGTCGGCCGGCCGTCCTCGGTCAGTGGCAGCGCCGAGTGCCGGTACGCGAACAGGTAGTGGTCGACGAAATCCGCGACGGTCATCTCCGCCGATGCTGTCTGCGGCTGCGGGGTCATCACGTCGCCCACCCGGATCCCGCGCAGCGCCGTACCGGTGCGGGCCTGGCGTTCCTCCATCCCCGCCGCGCCGATCAGGAACCAGCCGATAAGCGCCAACCACAGCCCACCGAAGCCGACCCCGGACAGGAACTGCCACAGCCCCAGGCCGATCAGCAGCACACCCAGCACCCAGCCGGCCCGGGCCGCGACAACTGACGCCCGGGTCCGGTCGCCGGTGGCCTTCCAGACCGCGGCGCGCAGCAGCCGACCACCGTCCAGGGGTGCGGCGGGCAGCACGTTGAAGATGGCAAGCAGCACGTTGATGCCCGCCAGCCAGGCCACCGCCCCGAACAGCAGCCCGCCCTGCCCGGCCAGCGCGAGTACCGCCGCGATGGCGCCGAAGAACGCCCCGATCAGCAGGCTCACCAGCGGGCCGACGCCCGCGATCCGCAACTCGGCACCCGGGTCACGCGGCTCGCCCCGCAACTCGGCCACGCCGCCGAACAGCCACAGCGTGATGCCGTCGACAGTCAGCCCGTTGCGCTTGGCCACCACCGCGTGCGACACCTCGTGGGCCAGCAGGCCGACGAAGAAGACCACCGCCGCCGCCAGCCCGGCAAGGGTGTACGCCACCGGCGAGCGGTCCGGGTACGAACGGGGAAACTGGTTCGCGGCCAACCCCCACGCGATCAACGCGAAGATGACCAGCACGCTCCAGTTGACGCCGACCGGCACTCCCGCGACCCGGCCAAGCCGGAAACTGGCCCTCATCCCACCGAGGTACCCCGCCAGCCTGCCGGCATGCCGAGGAATGCGCCGCTTGGTTGCGCCGCTTTGCGCCTCTTGGTCGCGCCTGCTTGGTCGGGGCCCTCGGGGTCCGACTCCGGTCCCGGTCGCGGGCCGGCGTGCGGATCTTGGGCAGTGTGGCCGGAGTCGCGGGGCCGCGGAGGCTGCGGGGCTGCGGGGCTGCGCTGGGTCGTTGCCGGATGGCTGGGTGCGGTGGTGGTGACGGGGGCCGCCTTTGTCGTGGCGCTCCGGTTTCTTGAAGTCGGGGGGTCCCGGCGGAAGGGTTACCCCGACTTCAAGGAACGCGAGTGGATCATGCGCGGGCTGGCGGGCTCGCGGGCTGGTGGGTCGGGTGGCGGATCGGGTCCGGTCAGCGGCGCGGGGCTTCGCTGGCGATGGTGGCCTCGCGGGGCAGGGCCGCCGCGCGCAGCGCCCAGTCCAGCGCGTAGTCGGCGATCTGCTCCCAGCCGGGCTGTCCGACGGTGAAGTGTGATCGGCCGGGGAATTCCTCGTACGCGGTGAGGGCGCGGGACTTCTGGTAGAGCCCGGCGTTGGCGCGGACCACCGACGCCGGCACCACGTGGTCGGACTCGCCGGCCATCAGCAGCAGCGGTGCCCGGTCGTTGCGCCCGATGTCGACGCGGGCGGGTGAGCGCGGGTCGACGTTGGCGAAGGCGCCCTCGAAGAAGACCCGACCGGCACCGGGTACGGCGTAGCGCTGCCAGGCCCGGTCGGAGTCCTCGCGGCTCATCGTGTTGCCGAAGGTGTAGGCGAAGTCGTCCGGGGTGAACGGGACGGCCTTGCTGCGGTTGGCGGGGCTGCGCAGGATCGGGAAGCCCGAACGGAGCTGACTCAGCGGCACCTTGAGCACGCCCCTGATCGCCGCGGGGTGCACTCCCACCACCGCCGCGCCGAGGCCCCGGTCGGCGAGGACCTGCGCGAAGAGGCCGCCGAACGAGTGGCCCATGATGATCGGCGGTCGGGGCAACGCACGAATGATCTTGTCGTAGTGCGCGACGATGGTGGCCATGCTCTGCTCGGCGATCGGGGCGGGGTCGTCGCGCAACTGCTCCACGGACCGGTCCATGCCGGGCCAGGCGGGGGCGATGACGTGCATGCCGCGTTCGGTGTAGCGCTGGGCCCACCCCTCCCAACTGCGTGGCGTCATCCAGAGCCCGTGAATCAGCACGACCGTGTCGACCTGACCCTGCGGCGTGGCACCCATCGCGTCCTCCCGGTGTCGCGGTGTCCGGCCGAGCGGTTACCCGCTGCCGCGCCGGGAATTCCTCCGCCGCTTGCTCGACACGGCGATGCGCGCTCGGGCCGGACATGGCAGTGAGCGCGATGACTCAGGGGCATCGTGATGACTCAGGGACATCACGCTCGTCGCGGTGTTTGGGCGCACGGAGGTCACTCTCCGTGACACCTGGCCCCTGACAAATGTCACGGTCGGGGCGTGACGACCGCTCCGGGCATCGGGGTACGCGCCGCCGCAGCATCATGTGCATGACAAGTACGCATCCGGCTGTCGAGTTGGACGGCCTCACCAAGAGCTTCGGCGCGGTCACCGCGGTCGACGGGTTGAGCCTTCGGGTGCAGCCCGGCGAGGTGGTGGCGTTCCTCGGCCCGAACGGCGCGGGCAAGACCACCACGATCGACATGCTGCTCGGGCTGTCCCGTCCGGACACCGGCACCGTCCGCGTCCTCGGCGGCACCCCCGACGACGCGGTGGCCCGAGGTCGGGTGGCCGCCGTACTCCAGACCGGCGGGTTGCTCAAGGACCTCACCGTGGGCGAGACGGTACGGATGACCGCGTACTTCTACCGGCACACCCGCCCGGCTGCGGAGGTGTTGGAGCGGGCCGGCATCGCCGACATCGCCGACCGGGTGGTCGGGCGCTGCTCGGGGGGTCAGCAGCAGCGACTGCGTTTCGCGCTGGCTCTGCTGCCCGACCCGGACCTGATGGTGCTCGACGAACCGACCACCGGCATGGACGTGGAGGGGCGGCGGGACTTCTGGCAGGCGCTGCGCCGCGACGCCCGCCGTGGAAGGACCGTCATCTTCGCCACCCACTACCTGGACGAGGCGGACGCGTACGCCGACCGGATCGTGCTGGTCCGACAGGGGCGCATCGTCGCCGACGGCACCACCGCCGAGATCAAGAACCTGGCTGCCGGTCGTACGGTGCGGGCCACCCTGCCCGGTGCGGACCAGGCCGCGCTCGCCGCCCTGCCCGGCGTGGACGCCGTGGAGGTGCGCGGCGACAGCGTGCTGGTGCGCACCAACGACTCGGACGCGATCGCCCGGCACCTGCTGACCCGGACCGCCGCCCGGGACGTCGAGATCACCTCCCGCAACCTCGAGGACGCCTTCCTCGCCCTGACCACCACGCAGACCGGAGCCTGAGATGACCACCTCCACCGCCGTCCGCCCCGGTGTCACCGAGCCGGACCGTCGGCTGCCCGCGCTTGGCGGCTTCGCCCCCGGCGCCCTGCGCATCGAGGTGCGTCGGGTGCTGCGCAACCGCCGTACCCTCGCCTTCACGCTGATCATGCCGGGCGTCTTCTTCCTCATCTTCGGCCTGCCGCAGGGCGGGCAGTCGCTGGACAATGGTCGGCCGGTGTCGGCGTACATCATGATCAGCCTGGCGGTGTACGCGGCGATGGTGGCGACCACGAGTGTCGGCGGTGCGGTGGCCACCGAGCGGGCGCTGGGCTGGAGTCGACAACTGCGGCTCACCCCGCTGCGCCCGGCGGCCTATGTGGCCACCAAGCTGATCACCGCGATGAGCCTCGGTCTGCTCGCGGTCGTCGTCGAGTTCCTGGTGGGTGCCGTGGCAGGTGTCCGCGTCCCGGCATACGTGTGGCTGCTGTCCGGGCTGGCCGCGTGGGTCGGCTCGCTGGTCTTCGCCGCGTTCGGTCTGTTCGTCGGCTACCTCGCGCCGGCCGAGAACGTCATGCAGATCATCGGTCCGGTGCTGGCGGTGCTGGCCATGTTCGGCGGGCTGTTCGTCCCGGTCGAGGTGCTGCCGGACGTGCTCCAGCAGGTCGCGAAGTTCACCCCGGTGTACGGCATGGGGGTGCTGGCCCGCGCTCCGCTGACGGGTGACGGGGTGAGCATGGCGGCGGTGGCGAACCTCGTGGTCTGGGCGCTGCTCTTCGGTGTCGGCGCGGCCCGGCTGTTCCGCCGGGACACCGCGCGGGTCTGAGCGGCCGGGCCGCTAGCGTGAACCCGATGGACCTCTCGACCGGGCAGCCCTTGCCGGTGAGCCGCCACTGGCGGGTCACCGGCTGGCTGCTGGCCGCCGTCTGGCTGTTCTTCCTCAACGTGCCGCTTGCCACCGCACTGCACCAGCCGGAGCCGTGGCGGCGGGTCACCGGTGTGGTGGCGCTCGTCGTCTTCGGCGTCGGGTACGTGCTGCTGTTCCAGTGGGCCCGCAAGCTGCGGCAGGCCCTGCTGCCGATTCCGGCGGGCCGGGCGCGGGCCGGGCTGGCGCTGCTGCTCGCGGTGGGCCTGGCCAGCCTTCCGGGTACCGGCGGGGACTGGCTGGCCGCCCTGGTCTACGTCGCGGCGGCGGCGGTGTTCCTGCTGCCGCCGTGGGAGTCGCTTGCCGTCGTGGTGCTGTGTGCGCTGACCCCCGCGCTGACGTCCTGGCTGGTGCCGGGCTGGGAGGCCGAGCACGGCATCGTCTGGGCGGTGCTGCTCGCCTCGTTCGCGATGTTCGGGGTGTCCCGGCTGGCTCAGCGCAACAGCGAACTCCGGGCCGCCCAGCAGGAGATCGGTCGGCTCGCGGTCGCCGAGGAGCGCGCACGTGCCGCCCGCGACCTGCATGACATCCTCGGGCACTCGCTGACCGTGGTGGCGATCAAGGCCGAGTTGGCCGGGCGGCTCATCGAGGTCGACCGGGACCGGGCCGCCGTCGAGATCGCCGAGGTGGAGGCGCTGGCCCGGGCGGCGCTCGCCGACGTGCGACAGACGGTCGGGGCGTACCGCGAGGTCACTCTCGTCGCGGAGCTGGCCGGCGCCCGATCGGCGCTGGCCGCGGCGGGCATCGCGGCGGACCTGCCGGCCGAGGTGCCGGACCTGCCGGAGGAGTGGGACGCACTGTTCGGCTGGGCGGTGCGGGAAGGGGTGACGAACGTGGTCCGGCACAGCGGGGCTCGGTGCTGCGTGATCCGGGTGCACCCGGATCGGATCGAGATCGGTGACGACGGCCGGGGGCCGTCCACTCCCGACCCGAAGGGAAACGGG
This sequence comes from Micromonospora sp. NPDC048835, assembly GCF_040649995.1. Classification (NCBI taxonomy): domain Bacteria; kingdom Bacillati; phylum Actinomycetota; class Actinomycetes; order Micromonosporales; family Micromonosporaceae; genus Micromonospora; species Micromonospora sp. NPDC048835. Next base: position 36,771 of record NZ_JBEZGM010000015.1, read on the forward strand.
CTGGTCGGCCTGCGGGAGCGGGCGCGGCGGCTGGACGCGGTGGTGACCGTCGGGCGGCGGCCGGAAGGTGCCGGCTTCCTGTTGCGGGTGCACGCGCCGGGGGAGGCCCGGTGAGCGGCGGGTCCACGCCGATCCGGCTGCTGCTCGCCGACGACCAGGCGCTGGTCCGGGGTGCGCTGGCCGCCCTGCTCTCGCTCGAGGAGGACCTGACCGTGGTCGCCGAGGTCGGCCGGGGTGACGAGGTGGTGCCGGAGGCCCGCCGCAGCGCACCCGACGTCGCCCTGCTTGACGTGGAGATGCCCGGTCTGGACGGCATCGCCGCCACCGCGGCGTTGCGGGCCGCGCTGCCGACCTGCCGGGTGCTCGTGGTGACCACCTTCGGTCGACCCGGTTACCTGCGCCGGGCGATGGAGGCCGGCGCGAGCGGCTTCGTGGTCAAGGACACCCCGGCCCGGCAACTCGCGGACGCGGTCCGCCGGGTGTACGCGGGCCTGCGGGTGGTCGACCCGACGCTTGCCGCGGAGACGCTGGCTGCCGGGACCAGCCCGTTGACCGAGCGGGAGACCGAGGTGCTGCGGACCGCACGCGGCGGTGGCACCGTCGCCGACCTGGCCAGGGCGCTGCACCTGTCCGAGGGGACGGTACGCAACCACCTGTCGGCGGCGATCGGCAAGACCGATGCCCGTAACCGGGCCGACGCGATCCGGGTCGCGGAGCAGAACGGCTGGCTGCTCGGCGAGTGACCGGCGAGCCGGCGCTCAGGCGGTCGGTGGTGGCTCGGTCAGTTGGTCGACGACGACGACGCTGCTGCCGGGGCGGACCTCGGCGAGCAGTTCCCGCTGACCGCTGCGGGTCAGCCGGATGCAGCCGTTCGTGGTGTTCTCGCCCAGCTCGTCGTCGTGCTGCCAGGTGTGCACCCCGATGTGCGCGCCGCGCAGCCCGGACGGCACGGACTCCGGGTCGTCGGGCACCGATCCGAGGGCGTAGATGTCCACCCCGCCGTAGACCTCCTCCGGCGGTGGGGTGCGACCCAGGACGAAGGTCCGACCCAGTGGGGTCTCCTGGCCGGACTGGCCGAGGCTGACCTCCCAGGAGCGCACCGCCCTGCCGGCCCGGTACCAGGTGAGCCGGTGGACCTTGCGTTCCACCACGATCTGGTCGCGCAGCGGCACCGTGTCGAACCCGCCGGGCGGCAGCCAGGCGAGTCGGCGGTTGGCCGAGGGCAGCAGGACGGCCGTCCAGCCGGCGCGTCGCTCGGCGATCGGCATGGTCAGTTCGACACCGCGGATCGTCGGTTCGAGGAAGGCGCGCGGACGACCGCCGGGCGCGTCGTACGCGGCGATCCGTCTGGTCGGGTGCGCGCCGTCGGTGAGCGGTGTGACGTCCATGGTGGCCGGATCGGCCGGGAACCCGCCGGGTGCGGGGTCGTAGTCGACCACCGGCAGCCCGTCCGGGGCGGGCGCGGCCGGCGGGATCGACTCCTCCGGGCTCTGCTCCACGCTGCTCGGCGTCGGGTCGGCCACCGCCACGTCGCGGTCGTCGGGGGCCGTCGAGCTGGGGGTGAGGGCCTGGCCGACGAGCAGCGCGGTCACCAGCAGCGCGGGTACGCCGATGGCGGCGGCCACCCAGACACCGCGACGGCGGTACGGATTCTTTCGGTCAAACGGCACGAAACCACTCTATGGTGGCGGATGCTTCGGGACCCCCGGTTCGGCGAGACCCGCCGTCCGGAGGCCCCGATCGCGTCAGACCCGAGCGCCGATGTGGATGGCCACGGCGTCGTGCGCCGGCACGTTCGCGGCGAACCAGCCGTTACCGTCCACCGTGATCAGCACTCGCTGGCGACCGAGGGCCAGTTCCACTCGAAGAGCTGGACGATGACCTTCTTGCCGCCCGGCGGGGCGGCGACGGCCGGGGTTGCCGGCACGGTGGTGGGCACGAGCAGGCTGGCGATCAGGCCGAGGGTGAGGAGCGCCGAGCCGCGTCGTCGGTGCATGGGGACTCCTGACGGGAGCGGGGGTGGTGGTGCGGTGGGCGAGTGCAACGCACGGCTGTGCCCCTCGGTTCGATTCCGGCCAAGAATTTTTTCGTCGCCGGGTGATCCGCGCGCCCCGCCGGTCCGTACTGGATGGGGGAGCAGGGGTCGGCCGGTGGTACGCCGCCGCGAGACGATCGAGGAGCAGATGGCCCGGGCACAGCAGGACAACAAGGCGGCGACCGTCCGGACCAGCGAGAGCAGTCGGGGGGTGCGGACCCCGTCGCGGTCGGCGAGCGCCCTCCTGATCGCGTCGCTGCTCGCCGCGCTCTGGGCGGCGATCATGCTGACCGGCGCCGGCCAGAAGGCGTACGCGTACGGCTTCTTCTTCACCGAGTTCTTCGCCGGGGTGGTCTCCCTGGTGGCATTGAGCCTGACCGTGATGCTCGGTCTGCTCGCCACCGACCGGCTGGTGCTGCGCATCCCGCACCGGGTGCTGACGCAGTCCGCGCACCGGGCCACCGGCGTGCTGGGCGTGGCCGGCCTCGGCTTCCACGTCCTCACCAAGATCGCCACCGGGCGGGCGGCGCCGACCGACGCGTTGGTGCCGTTCGTCGGCGGCCGGGGGCTCTACGTGGGGCTCGGCACCGTCGCCGCCCTGCTGATGGTCAGCGTGATCTGGACCGGCATCATCCGCGCCCGTTTCGCCGACGTCGGTCCGAAGTGGCTGTGGCGGGCCCTGCACTCCGTCGCGTATCTGGCCTGGCCGTTCGCTGTCTTCCACGGCCTCAACGCCGGTCGCGCCGCAGCGCCCTGGGTGATGTTCAGCTACCTGGGCTGCATCCTGCTCGTGGTGCTGGCCCTGCTGGTCCGGCTCTCGGTGAGCATCGGCCGGCGTAGCCGCGAGCAGCACCAGGCAGCGGTGCGCAACGCGGTGATGGCTGGCCGGGCCGAGGAGGCGAAGACCGCCCGAACGCTGCTTGCCGGGTTGGGGCGGCGCAGCAAGCCCGCCGACAAGCGTCCCGCCTGGGCGGACACCACCACCGCCACCTGGGCCGCCCCGGCCGCCCGGCGCGACCCGGAACGGTTCACCGTCCCGGTGGTGCCCGAACCCGGCTCGCTCGTCGAGCCGGCCCGGCCGAGTCGACGCCGACGGGAGGAGGAGCCGGCGGCCCGCCGGGACACCGAACGGTCGTCCCGCACCCGACGCGACGAGGCGGAGCCCACCACACGTCGCTCGGCCCGCCGCAGCGTGGAGGAGACCGGCACCCGCCGACGCGACGAGGAGGAGTTGGAGCCGGTGGCCCGGCGGCGCGGCTCGCGTACCCGGGACGAGGAGGTTCCGACCGGCCGGCGACGCGCCGAGGAGTCGGACGCCGAGCGGCCCAGCCGCCGGTCCCGCCGCGAGGACGAGGACAGCAGGTACTCGGCCCCGCCGCTGCCGACGGCCGAGCCGGAGGAGCCGTGGGACAGCCCGCGCCGGTGGCAGGGCACCGAGCCGATCTCCGTGGAGCCGATCTCGGCCGGCCCGGTCTCCAGCAACCCGATCTCGTCGGCGCCGCGCAGCGGCAGCGGCCGGCACAGCGTCGAGGACGACCTGCCCGAGGAGCCGGACTACTGGCGTCCGCCGGCCCGGTACGTGCCGGACGAGGTGGCGCCGCCCGTCGACGACACCCCGACCCTCGTCGACCTGGCGTCCCGCCGCGCCAAGCGGGCCGCCGGCGAGGGCCGGTCCGCCAAGCGCCGCAAGGCAAGCGCCGACGCGGTGGACGGGGCGTACTGGGCCGGGCTGCGCGGTGAGGCGAAGTGATGCGCACCGCCGTGCCACCGGTCGCCTGCGTGGGCGAGCCCCGGCTCACCGCCGGCTTCGCCGAGTACGGCCGGCTCGACCTGGCCGCGCACGAGGAGGTGCACGGACCCATCGGCCCGATGGAGCCCGCGCAACTGCTCCAACTCGCCGAGGGCATGCAGCTCAAGGGCAAGGGCGGGGCGGGGTTCCCGTTCGCCCGCAAGATGCGCGCGGTGCTGGAGTCCTGCGAGCGGCAGGACCTGGCCGCCGTGGTGGTGGTCAACGCCACCGAGGGGGAGCCGGCCAGTTGGAAGGACAAGGTCCTGCTGACCCGCGCCCCGCACCTGATCCTGGACGGCGCGGCCCTGGCGGCGTACGCCCTCGACGCCGACGAGATCGTGATCGGCGTGGCGGACGACGGGGTCGGCAAGGACTCGCTGATGGAGGCCCTCGACGAGCGCCGGATGCCGGTGCAGACGACGATCGTGACCGTGCCGCACCGGTTCATCTCCGGTGAGGGCGGCGCACTCGTCAACGGCATCAACGGTCTGCCGCACATCCCGCCCGGCACCAAGAAGCGTTCGAGCGACTCCGGGGTCAGCGGCCTGCCCACCCTGCTGTCGAACGCCGAGACGTTTGCGCAGCTCGCCATCGGTGCCCGACTGGGCCCGTACGAGTACGCGGCGCTCGGCACCGACGACGAGCCGGGCACCGTGCTGCTCACCGTGACCGGGGCGGCCGGCCGACCGGCCGTGGTGGAGTGCACCGCCGGCATGCCGCTGCGCGACGTGCTCGACCTGTGCGAGGTGCCGGACGTCCAGGGCATCCTGATGGGCGGCTACCACGGCAAGTGGATCACCCCGGAGGCGGCGGAGAAGGCCGAGGTCTCCCGCAAGGGCCTGGCCGCCGTCGGTGGCACCCTCGGTGCGGGCATCATCATTCCGCTCGGCGTGGACACCTGCCCACTCGGTGAGGCCGCCCAGGTGGTGCGCTACCTGGCCGGCGAGTCCGCCGGTCAGTGCGGACCGTGCAAGATGGGCCTGCCGGACCTGGCCCGCGCGGTGGACCTGGCCGTTGCCGGCAGCCAACCGGCGGACGTCGTACGGGCCGCCGCCGGCGAGGTGAAGGGCCGGGGCGCGTGCAGTCACCCGGACGGCACCGCCCGGTTCGCGCTCTCCGCGATCGAGGTCTTCACCGACGACCTGCGGCTGCACAGCACCGGCGACGGCTGCGGCCGACGGGTCAAGGGCGTGATGGGGCTGCCGGGCGCACCCGACGCGAACCCGCAGAAGCTCACCCTGGACTGGTCGCGCTGTGACGGGCACGGCCTGTGCGCGCACGTCGTACCGGACTTCATCCGGCTCGACGCGAACGGATACCCCGCCTTCCCGGCCACCCCGGTGCCGACCTGGCTGCGCGAGGGCGCGTTGAAGGCGGTCAAGGTCTGCCCGGAGCTGGCTCTGCGACTCGCCAAGGTCGAGTAGGCAAGCTTCAAGGCCCAGCAGGGGTCCCTTCCGGACCGGAACGGAGCAGCGGATGCGGATCGGCATGGCGTGGGGAACGCTCGGGCGGGTGCGGCGCCGGGCGGGGGTCGGGCGGCTGCGCCGCGCCGTCACCGCCGGCGCGCTGCTCACGGCCCTGGTCGGAGTCGCCGCCTGTACCGGCACCGCGCCGGGTGGGCCCGCCGCCGCCGGATCGCCCCCGGCCGCGACCGGCTCGGCGACCACGCCGGCCGGCTCGCCGACCACGCCGCCGGTCGCGCCGAGCGGCGGACCACCCGCCGCTCCGGCGCAGGTCCCGGACGTGCTGCGCTTCACCGGGACCACCCTCGGCGGGGCCGCGTTCGACGCGGCGCAGCTCGCCGGCCGGCCGGTGGTGCTGTGGTTCTGGGCGCCGTGGTGCGCCACCTGCGCCAGCCAGGCCTGGACGGTGGCCGAGATCGCACCGAAGTACCGGGACACCGTGCCGATCGTCGGCGTCGCCGGGCTCGGCGAACGGAAGGCCATGAAGGAGTTCGTCACCGAGTTCGAGCTCGGCGCGATGCCACAGATCGAGGACAGCAAGGGCGTGCTCTGGAAGCGGTTCAAGGTGACCGAGCAGAGCATCTTCGTGGTCATCGACCGGAACGGCACGGTCGTCCACCAGGGCTTCCTGGACGGTGAGGCGCTCACCGCCAAGGTCGCCGCACTGGCCGGGGCGTGACCGGCGCACTGCTGCTCGCGCTGACCGCCGGCATGCTCGGCGCGGTCAACCCGTGCGGTTTCGCGCTGCTGCCCGCGTACCTCTCGCTGTTGGTCTCCGGGACGTCGGACACCCGGGGCGCGGTCGGCCGCGCGCTCACCGCGGCGGCCGGGCTGACCCTGGGGTACGTGCTGGTGTTCGGCGCGTTCGGCCTTGCGCTCGCGCCGCTTGCCGGCTGGTTGCGACCCCGGCTGCCGTGGCTGACCGTGGCGCTCGGCGTGCTGCTTGTGGTGGCCGGCTGCTGGTTGCTTGCCGGTCGGCGGCTGCCGGCCCCCGGCTGGTCCGCGCGGGCCCCCCGACTGACCCGGTCCTGGCCGTCGATGGCGCTGTTCGGCGCGGCGTACGCGCTGGCGTCGCTCGGCTGCGCCATCGCACCTTTCCTGGCCATCGTGGTGACCAGCCTCCAGGCCGGCTCGACCGGCCAGGGGTTGGCGCTGTTCGGCGCGTACGCCCTCGGGATGGGTCTGGTGGTCGCGGTCGCCGCGCTCGGGGTGGCGCTGCTGCGCGACGGTCTGGTGGCCCGGCTGCGCGTCGCCGGCGCGCTGGTGCCCCGCCTCAGTGGCCTGGTGCTGCTGCTCGCCGGCGGCTACGTCGGCTGGTACGGCTGGTACGAGCTGCGCCTCGCCGCCGGCCGCCGCGACGCCCTCGAAGACCCGGTCATCCGGGTGGCCGCCCAGGTCCAGCGAGCCCTGGCCGATGCCCTGGACCGGGCCGGCCCAACGGTCCTGCTGGCCACCTTGGCCCTGCTCCTCGTAACCGCGCTCCTGGTGAAACGCACCCACCGCCAGACCGCAGCCCCCGTTGATCATGAAGTTACTGCCCCGACACGCCGGGGCGAGGGGCAATAACTTCATGATCAACGATTAGGGCGCGTGGGGTTGACTTCGGGGAAGGATCACCGGAGGGTGGGCTGACAACGTTGTCACATCGGAGGGCCACCATGCGTATGTCCGAATTCGAGTTGAGCAGGCGGCGGCTCCTCATCCTTGGCAGCGCCGTCGGCGCTGGACTCGCCATCGCCCGGCCCGCCGCCGCCCAGGCCGCGCCAGCCGCCACCACGTCACCGGCCGCGGCCACCGGCCCGGTCGCCAGGACCTACCACGCGCTGCTGCTCGCCCACACCCGATGGGCCGAGGAGCAGTGGGATCCGGCGATCAACGCGTACCGCCTCGCGGACTTCAGGTTCGCGGTCGTCCTCGGTAACGCGGTCCTGCTCACCTCGCCCGGGTACGACCCGGCGGCAGCAGGCGTCGACCGGGACACGTTGCACGCGCGTACCGTCGCCACCATCCGCCGGTTCGCGGCCACCAACCGGCTCGCCGGCGGCACCGAGTGGGGCCGACAGCTCTTCTGGGACAGCACCTTCGAGCTGTACTTCGTCCTGGCCGCCCGACTGCTCTGGTCCGACCTGGACGAGCTGACCCGCACCAACGTCGACCGCATCGCCCGTGGGCAGGCCGCGTACGCCCACTCCCTCGGCACCGGCAACGACCCGCTGAGTGGCAGTTGGACGCCGAACGGCCGCACCGGTGGCTGGATCGGTGACACCAAGCTCGAGGAGATGGGGGTCTACGCCCAGGCGATCGCGCCCGGCCTGGCCTGGGCGGCGGACGACCCCGCAGCCGCGGCGTGGCGCGAGCGGTTCTCGATGTGGACGCTCAACGCGACCGGACTGCCGGCAGCCGACCGCGCCAACCCCGTCGTCGTCGACGGGCGGGCGGTCGCCGACTGGAACACCGCCCACAACATCCACGACACGTTCCTCGTCGAGAACCACGGCTCCTTCGGCCCGCACTACCAGGAGGAGCTGTGGCGCACCGCAGGTCGTACCGCGGCGCACTTCCTGACCGCCGGCCAACCGCTGCCCGAGGCGCTTTCCCGGCAGCCCAACGGCGACCAACTGTGGCGGACCATGCGGCTGCTGGCCAGTGATGCCGGCGAACCCTTCATGCCGATGGTCGCGGACCGCTACCACCTGTACGGCCGTGACGTCCTGCCGCTCGCCTTCCTCGCGCAGGTCCAGGGCGACCGGCACGCCGCCCGGGCCGAGGCGGACCTCGCCGACCGGCTCATGCCCTACCTGAACTACCCGCCCGAGAATCGGCTCACCAAGTTCAGCGGCGAGCCGAAGTACGAGCCCGAGGCCCGGGCCGAAGTCGCCATCAGCTACCTCTTCCATGCCTGGCGGGCAGCCAACGGCGGCGTGGTCGAGCCGGTCGCCAGCACCACGTTCTTCACGGCGGCGGCGGGCACCCGGGACTTCGGGGAGCAGGCCGGGCTGACCGCCCACCAGACCCCGACCGCGTTCGCCGCTGCGGTCAGCAAGACCGGATTCGTCTCGTTCCAGTGGGCACCGGCCCACGACAACTGGTTGTTCGACACCCGGGCCGCCTCGCTGCTGCCCAGGCAGTCCGCGCCGGTCCTGGGCCGCACCTCCGCCGCGTACACCGTGGCCCGGGACGGTCTCGACGCCACGGCGACAGTTCTGCGCGTCGCCGCCGGCACCGCCGGATACGTCACGCTGCCCACCGGCACGGTCGTGTACGCCACCACCGGCACCGGTGTCGACGAGGGCGCGCTCACCCTGTTCAACCTGGACATGCCCGGCGTACCCGGGCTCACCGGCAGCCGTACGTTCACCGGCGAACAGGGGTCGGTCACCCTGACCGGACAGTCGGGCGTCGGCGACGGCGGCACCGACCAGATCAGCTTCGCGCCCCGTCCCGCCCGGTACGTGCGGATGCTCGGCCGATCCCCGGTCAACCAGTACGGCTACTCGCTGTTCGCGTTCGCCGTGCTCGACGCCGCTGGGGTTGACCGGGCCACCGGCCGGCCCACCACGGCCTCGTCCGCCGACCCCGCCTACCCGGCAGCGCGCGCGACCGACGGCAACCCCTCCACCCGCTGGGCGGTCGCCCGGGAGGAACGCGCCCGCGCGGACAGTTGGCTCGCCGTCGACCTCGGTGAGTCCGTCGACATCAGCGGCGTACGCCTGGACTGGGAGGCCGCGTACGGCACCCGCTACGTCATCCAGACCTCGCTCGACGGCACCGAGTGGAGCGACGCGGCGGTGGTGCCGGACAGCCCGACCATCGCCGGCTCCTGGCTGGACGTCGACGGACGAGCGGGTCTGGTGGTCCACAACGCCCAGAATCCGATCACCGTGACCGCCACCACCGTCACCCTGTCCAGCGGACCGGCCACCGGCAGCACTCGGCTGGTAATCGAGGGGTACGCGGGCGCGAGCAGGTCGGCCCTGGCCGCCGCGGCGTCTCGAACCCTGCCCAGCGGTGGTCCGGAGGCGTTGCGGGTGAGTGACGCGGACGGATACCTGAGCCTGTTCAACCTGTCCGGCGACGACATCACGACGGCGTCCGTCACGCTTGCGCAGCGCGAGACGCTGCGGCTGTACCGCGGAAGCCAGGTCACCGGATCGGGGACCAGCACCTACCAGGTCGACCTCGCCGCCGCGACCGCACGCGTCGAGCCGCCCCGGTTCACCGTGACCGCGGCACAGCCGGAGAAGGCGATCCCGGCCGGTACCCGGTTCGACGTCACCGACTCGCACCACCTGCGAGTCACCGCGCCCGCCGGGCACGCCGTGAAGGTGCAGGTGGAGTCCGCGGCCGGCGGTGCCCGCCAGCGAGTGACGGTTCCCGCCGGACACCGCAAGGACGTCGCGTTCGCCGGTGGGACGGTGACGCCGACAAGCGACCTGGCCCGGTCCCGGACGACGTACCCGACGTCACCGCTCCCGGCCGGCATGACCGACCCGTCGGCGGCCGTCGACGGCGACCCGGGGACCACCTGGCAACCCGGCCCGACCGGCCGAATGGTGATCGACCTCGGATCGCTCCGGGAACTGACGTCGGTCCGCCTGACCTGGACACCCGGTCGGCGGCGACCGGTCACCGTATCCACCTCTGCCGACGGGCTCGGCTACGTGACGGTCGCCTCGGTCCCGAAGCCGAAACCCGAGACCACCGTCTCGACCAGCGCCTCCGGGCGGTACGTGGCGATCGCGGTCGGCGACTGGCGGCCCGGTGACGCCCGACTCACCTCCGCAGAGGTGTCCGGCGCGTAAACCGGTACGCCCCGCGATCTTGCACTTTCTGTCGTCCCAAAAGACGCGGATCGGGGCATCGATACGACAGAAAGTGCAAGATCGGCGGGGTGGGCTGGTTCTAGCGCGGGGTCAGGCGGTCTGTTCCTAGGCGCTCCTGGAGGACCTTCGGGACCAGGACACTGCCGTCGGCCTGCTGGTACTGCTCCAGGATGGCCGGGAAGAGCCGGCTGGTGGCGAGCGCCGAACCGTTGAGCGTGTGCACGAACCGGGTCTGCTTGCCGCCCGGCTCGCGGTAGCGGATGGCGGCCCGACGCGCCTGGTAGTCACCGGCCCAGGAGACCGACGACACCTCCTTGTACTTGCCGGTGCTCGGCATCCACACCTCGATGTCGAGGGTCTTCTTCATCGAGGCGCTGGCGTCACCGGCCGAGAGCAGCGTGCGCTGGTAGTGCAGGCCCAGCCCCTCGACCAGGCTCTCCGCATGGGCGAGCATCTCCTCAAGAGCGGCGTCGGCCTGCTCCGGCAGGGTGAACTGGAAGATCTCCACCTTGTTGAACTGGTGGCCGCGCACGGTGCCGCGCTCGTCCGAGTGCGAGCCGGCCGACTCCCGCCGGTAGCAGGGCGTGTACGCGAACGCCTTCAGCGGCAGCTTCGGGGTCTCCAGGATCTCGTCCTGGTACGCGCCGAGGATCGCCGTCTCCGACGTGGGCAGCAGGAACTGGCCGCGCGGGGCGGACGCCGAGTCGAGGTGGTAGACGTCGTCGTAGAACTTGGGGAACTGCCCGGCGGCGAAACCGGCCGAATCCAGCAGCAGGTGCGGCGGGAGCAGGAACTCGTAGCCGGCCCTGATGTGCTGGTCGACGAAGTAGTTGAGCAGCGCCCACTCCAACCGGGCGCCGATGCCGGTGTAGATCCAGAAGCCGGACCCGCCGAGCTTCACACCGCGCTCGTAGTCGACCAGGCCCAACGCGCGGCTCAGCTCCACGTGGTCGCGGACCTTCTCGATCACCGGCGGCTCACCGAAGGTCTTCACCACCCGGTTGGCTTCCTTGCCGCCGGCCACCACGTCGTCGCTGGGCAGGTTGGGCAGCTCGCTCATCGCGTCGCGCAGCCGGGCCTGCACCTCGTCCAGCTGGGACTCCAGCTCGGCGAGCTGCTTACGCTCGGCGTCCGGTGCGGCGACCTGCGGCTCCTCGCCGGCCCGCTTCGCCTGCGCGTACGCCCGGGCCTCGGCCTTGCGGCGTTGCCGCTCGGCGTCGATCTCCGTGATCAGGGCGCGGCGTTCCTGGTCGAGCCGCTGGATCTCGTCCAGGAATCGGGTGACCTCGGCGGGATCCAGGCGCTTCGCCAACGCGGTCGCTACCGCCTCGCGATCCTTCCGGATCAACTCCATGTCGAGCATGCTGCTCCGTACGCCTCCGTCCGGGGTTCACTGGTGAACCATCAGATGCTACCGTCGCGGCCCCCTCGGCCCGGGACGGGGAGGTTCTCCAGCCGGATCGGCATCAGCACCGAGTAGGTGTCGGCGTCGTCGGGTCGGCGTACGGCAAGTGGGGCGATCGGCCCGTCCAGCTCCAGCACCAGTTGCGGCGCGCCGGCCGCGTCCAGCGCGTCCAGCAGGTAACCACCGTCCACCCCGACCCGCAGCGTGTCGGTGCCCAGGTCGGCGGTGCGCAGCAGCCGAAGGTCGCCTCGGTCGTCGACGCCGAGCACGGTGACGTGCCGGGTCGTGCCGTCCTGGTCGAGGGCGACCGTGGGGGCCGCCGGGTCGGCCAACGCGGCCCGCAGCGCGGCGACGTCCACCGGGATCCGACGCGCGGCCGGCCGTTCGCCGACGGACTGACGCAGCAGCCGGTGGTAGTCCGGGAAGTCGTACGGCAGCGCGGTGCCGGTCACCGTGCGGTCGGCCGCCCGCACCCGCAGGTCCGCACCCGCCACGCTCAGCCGCACCGGCCAGGCGTCGGCGGTGTCGAGCAGCGGCCGAAGCCTGTCGACGAGGGTCACCGGCACGAACACCCGTACCGGCGGCCCGTCGACGTCGGCGCCGGCCCGCGCCAGCGCCAGCCGGTACCTGTCGGTGGCGACCAGCCGGACGCCGTCGGGCTCCACGTCGAACAGCACGCCGGCGAGCATCGGCAGCTCCGGGTCGACGCTTACGGCGAAGCGCACCGCGTCGAGCGCGGCGGCCAGGGCAGCGGGGGAGACCAGGAGCGTGGTGGCTGTCGGCGGGGCCGGGTCGACCAGGGCCCGGAGCCGATCGACCTCACGGCGGGCGTCGCTGAGCCCGTCGACGAGCCGACGCAGGTGCGCGTCGAGCAGTTGGTGCACCACGGCCGGCTCGGCGCGTACCGCGGCGGCGATCTCCGGCACCGGCATGCCGATCCGGCGTAGCCCGGCCACCAGCCGGGCCGGGGCGACCTGCCCCTCGGCGTACCAGCGGTAGCCGGTGACCGGGTCGACCATCGCCGGTTCCAGTACCCCCGCCGAGTCGTAGAAGCGCAGGGCGCTGACGGTCAGGCCGCTGGCCCGGGCCAGCTCACCGATGCTGTGCAGGTCGCTCACGCAGGGCATCCTGCCCCCTCGACCCGGTCGAGGGTCAAGCCGAGCGGGTGAGCACCCGGAAGGTGAGACCGGCCCGGACGAGCCGGTCGAGCAGCGCGTCACCCATCGCCGCGACGGGGGTGAGCTGGCCGGCGGTCGGCGGCAACTCGTCGAGGGCCAGGCACAGCGCCGACTCGGCGAGCATCTTCGCCGTCTCGTCGTAGCCGGGGTCACCGCCGGCGACCTCGGTGACCACCCGCTGCCCGCCTCCGATGCCGACGAACCGGACCCGGAACCAGGACGCCGCCCGCTGCTGCGCGGTGGGCCCCTGCCCGGACGCGAGCCGGCCCAGCAGCCAGCGCCGACTGGGCGGCACCTTCACCAACCCGAGCAGCGCGCCGAGCCCGGCCGCGCCGGCCAGCACGGTGGGCAGCCGCTTCACCGCGGCGAAGTGCCGGTAGCGGAAGTCCGGGCCGTACTCCGGGCGGGCCGCCGCCGAGCGGCGGACCACCTGCGGGTCGATCGTCGGCAGCGGCACGGTCCAGATGCCCAGCTCCGCCGAGCGGGCCAGCCGACCGGGCACCGCCCGGACCCGACGGTCGGTGGGGCGCGGCTCGACCGCCCGGCGCTCCCGGGCGGCCTGACCGGCCTGCCCGGTACGGGAGAACGCGGTGAGCGCCGAATGGTAGGTGCCGGCCGAGAACCGGCCGCCCGCGCGCACATAGCCGTCCACGGTGATCGGGACGTCCGCGGGCAACTGCTTGACGGTGAACCAGGCGCCCAGGTCGTGCGGGACGGAGTCGAAGCCGCAGGCGTGCACCAACCGCGCTCCGGTGCGGGTCGCCTCGTCGTGGTGACGCACGTACATCAGGTCGACGAACTCCGGCTCACCGGTGATGTCCAGGTAGTCGGTGCCGGCCCGGGCGCAGGCCGCGACAAGCGGCTCCCCGTGGTGGATGAACGGACCGACCGTGCTTGCCACCACCCGGGCACCCTCCGCCACCGCCCGCAGCGACCCGGCGTCGGTCACGTCGGCGGTGAGCAGCGGCAGGTCGGCCAGGCTCGGGTCGATCGCGGCGAGCCGATCCCGGACGGCGGCGAGGCGCTGCGGGTTGCGCCCGGCCAGCGCCCAGCGCAGCCCGGCCGGCGCGTGTCGGGCCAGGTATTCGGCGGTCAGACCGCCGGTGAACCCGGTCGCCCCGAACAGCACCACGTCGTACGTCCGTTCCACGGCCATGCCCGGAGTCTGCCAGTCGCGGTCGCCGATCGACACTCGTGCGGGCCCGCGTCACGGGGTGAACACGGCCCGTACGCAGCCGTCGGCCCGATCCCGGAACAGCGCGTACCCCTCGGGGCCCTGCGCCAACGGCAGTCGGTGGGTGGCCAGGTGTTCGGTCCGCAGCTCGTCGCGGGCCATCCGATCCAGCAGCGCCGGCACGTCGCGCAGGTCCGGCCGGCCGGCACCGCGCAGCGTGAGCCGCCGCTCGGTCAGCGCGCCGAGCGGGAACGCGTCGACGAAGCCACCCGGCTCGCCGAGCACCACCACCACGCCGCTCTTGCGACACGCGTGCACGGCCTCCCGCAGCGCGTCCGGTCGGTCGGCGTGCCGACCAGCGAACCGGTCGGCCACCGAGCGGGCCGGTGGCGTGCCGACCGCCACCACGCACACGTCCGGACCGCGCCCACCGCTCCGGTCCCGCAGTTCGGCCGCGACGTCGCCGCGCCGGTAGTCGAGCGGCTCGGCGCCGGAGTGCCGCTCGGCCATCCGCAACCGCTCCTCGTGCCGGTCCACGACCAGCACCCGGGCCGCTCCGCGCAGCACCGCCGCCCGGGCCGTCAACTGGCCCACCGCCCCGGCGCCCCAGATCGCCACCACGTCGCCGGGGCGCACCGCGCCCAACTCGGCGGCGAGCCACCCGGTCGGCGCCGCGTCCGCGGCGAACACCGCCCGGTCGTCGTCCACGGCGTCCGGCACCCGGAAGGCGCTGACGTCGGCGTACGGCACCCGCACGTACTCCGCGTGACCGCCGGCGAAGCCACCCGCCGCCCGGGGGCGGCCGAAGCAGCCGGCGTCCGAGCGGGCCCAGTCGGGGTCGACGCTGGCCAGGTCGGCATGGGCGTTGTCGCAGCAGGAGTGCAGGCCCCGACGGCAGTACCAGCAGCCGCCGCAGGCCACGCTCGCGCCGACCACCACCCGGTCGCCGGTGCGGTGCCGGCGGACCCCGGGGCCGACCTCGACCACCTCGCCCAGGAACTCCGCACCGAGCACGTCGCCGTCCCGCAGCAGCGGGTGCCGCCCGGCCAGCAGCGGCAGGTCACCGCCACTGGTGGCGCTCCGCCGGACCCTCACGATGGCGTCGCGCTCGTTGCGCAGCTCCGGGTCGGGCACCTCGCGTACCCCCAGCTCGCCGGCGGCCACCCAGCACAGCGCCCTCACCCGCGGACCTCGGGACGGTCCAGCGCGGAGCGGTCCGCGCGCAGCACCTCACCCGCCTCCACCCGTTGCTTGATCTGGCGCAGGGTCCGGCGGACCAGCAGACCCGGGTCGTCGCCGACCAGATGCGCGGCCAGCCCGGTGGGCGGGGTGACGCCGGCCAGCGGCCGGGCGGCCAGCTCGGTGCCCCGATCGCCGGGCGCCGGCCGCACCCGCACCTCGACCGCGCCGTCCAGGCGGCGCAGCGGCTCCGGCAGGCGGCCGTCGGGCAGCACCTGCTCCGGTGGCCGGTCCACGGTCACCACCTCCCACCGACCCGGCGGGCCAGGGTCGCCGTCCGCGCCGGGCCGGCCACCCGCGTCGCCGTCCGCGCCGGGCCGGCCACCCGCGTCGCCGTCCGCGCCGGGCCGGCCCAGCCAACGGCGTACGCGCCGCAGCCGCGCCGCCCCGGCCAGCGCCGCGCCGCCGAGGGCGGGTCCCGTCCGCGCCAGCCGTCCCATCGGTACCACCCGTCCTCCCGGTTCGCGTCCCTCGATCGTCCGTGCTGCCCGGGTGAAGCGCGCTCGCCCGGAAGGGGTGAACCGGCCCTTGTCGGGTAACCGCTCGCCGACCGGGGGCGGAGCGCGTGGTGGGGGTGGGGCTGGGTGCCGGAACAGAATCGGGTACGGGTGGAGTCGGCGCCGGGGCCACCGCTGTTGGCGTCCCGGCTGACGCCGGCCGTGCCGCCGGAGCCGGTGGTGGCCCGGCCCCGCCTGCTGCGCCGGTTGGACGAGGGCAGCGCGGGTCCCGTCACCCTGGTGACCGCCCCCGCCGGCTGGGGCAAGACCACGCTGCTCGCCTCCTGGGTGCGGCTTGGCGGCGCGCCACCCGACGTCGAGCCGGGCGCGGTCGTGCCCGACTCCGGTGACCTGTCGGTTTCGCCCACCGACGACCCGGTGACCACGTGGATGTCGGTGGAGACCGGCGACGACGGGAACCGGCTCTGGGCCTACCTGGCCGCAGCGCTGCGGTCGGCGACCGGGTCGGCGGAGGACGGCCCCATGCCGGACCGCCCGCCGCGCCCCGACCAACTGGAGGCGCTGGCCGCCACCCTCGCCGCCGCCGACCGGCCGGTGCTGCTGATCCTCGACGACCTGCACCGGGTGGCCGACCCGGCGGCGTTGAGCGGCCTCGAGTTCCTGCTGCGGCACGCCGGGCGGCGGCTCCGTCTGGTGATCGGCGCGCGGGCCGGCCTGCACCTGCCGCTGCACCGGTTCCGCCTCGCCGGCGAGCTGACCGAGATCGGCCCGGACGAGCTGGCGTTCACCGACGACGAGGTGGCCGACCTGCTCACCGCCCACGCCGCCGCGTTGCCCGCGACCGCCGTGCACCGGCTGCGCGAGCGCACCGGCGGCTGGCCGGCCGCGCTGCGCATCGCGGCCCTGGCGGTACGCGGACAGCCCGACCCGGAGCGCTGGGTGGGCCAGTTCGGCGGTGACCAACCGGAGATCGCCGGCTACCTGCACGAGGAGGTGCTCGCGACGGTCGACCCGGCCGAGCGGGACCTGCTGCGCCGTACCGCGCTCGTCGACACCGTCTGCCCCGACCTGGCCGAGGCCCTGACCGGGCGCTCCGACGCCGACAGGGCGCTTGCCGACCTGGCCCACGATGGGCTGCTGCACCGGGAGGACACCCGGCCGCCCTGGTACCGGTGCGAGTCGCTCCTCGCCGACCTGCTCCGCGCCGACCTGGCCCGGTTGCCCGCCGACGAGGTGCGGGAGCTGCACGTCCGAGCCGCCGACTGGTACGCGGGCGACGGCCGGCCCGCCGAAGCGCTGCGGCACGCCCTGGCCGCCGGCCGCTGGGACCTGGCCGGCGACCTGTTCGTCGCGAACTGGCCGGAGCTGACCCGCTACGACGCTGACCCGACGCACGCCCCGGCACCCGCGCCGCCGCCGGCGGAGGTGATCCGCGCCGACCCGGAGACGGCGTTGGCCTGCGCCGCCGAGCGCGCGTACGCCGGTGACCTGCCGGCCGCCACCGGTCACCTGCGGGCCGCAGCCGCGCACGCCGCAGATCTGCCGGTGCCGCGCCGGGACCGTTTCCTCCGGTTGGTCACCGCTCTGGAGCTGACCGTGGCCCGGCTCGTCGACGACCGCGCCGAGGCCCGGGCCGCGGCGGCTCGACTGCTGCGCACCCGCCCGGCGGACGCCACGCCCACTGCCCCGAGCAGTTCCGCCGTCGGCTCGGACGGGCGGCCGACAGGCGCCGGGGTGGCCGGTTCCGCCCCCACGACAGGTGGTGGTGGCGCAGCCGACGACCTGGACCTGCGGGCGTTCACCGGCACCGCGCTGGGGCTTGTCGGGTTGGCCGACGGCGCGCTGCCCACCGCTCGCTTCGTCCGGGCCCGGGCGGCGGCCCGGGAGGCCGATCGGCCACGTACCGAGCTGGTCGCCGCGAGTCGCGCCGCGCTGCTGCTCGCGTTGCGCGGCGAGGTGGCGGCGGCCGAGCAGGCGGCCCGCGACGCGCTCGCCATGCCGACCGGCCGGGGCTGGTCCTGCCGGCTCGACTGCGGCTACGCCTACCTGGCCCTCGCCGTGGTGGCGCTGCTGCGTGACCAGCCCGGGGAGGCCACGGCCAACCTCGCCCTCGCCCGCCCGGCGCTCGTCGTGACGGGCGGCTGGGCCGGTAGCCCCGGAGGGGATGACGACTGGCTGGTCGCCGCCTCCGGTGAACCGGTGGCGGCGGCGGTGGCCGCGCTGTGCCAGGCCCGACTGCGACACGACTCCGGCGACCCGGCGGCCGGCCAACGACTGCTCGTCCGGGCCCGGGAGGCGCTCGCCGACCGGCCGTCGGCCGCCGCGGTGACAGGTCTGCTGCGGGCCGCCGAAGCCGACCTGCGCGCCGCGCGGGGCGACCTGGACTCCGCCCGAGAGCTGCTGGCCGGCGCCGCCGACGAGGGGGCCGACCCGGTGCTCGCGGTGACGTTGGCGAAGGTGCAGTTGCTTGCCGGCGACGCCGCCGCCGCTGAACGGACCCTGCCGGACTGGCAGGCGCCGGCCGCCACCGCCTGGCCGCTACCGGTACGGCTGGACGCCGGTCTGCTGGACGCGGTACTTGCCGAACGCTCCGGCGACGGACGTCGGGCGGGTCGGATCCTGGAGCGGACGCTGGACCTGGCCGGCCCGTCCGGCTGTCGACGGGCCTTCACCCGTGCCGAACCACCCGTGCGGGACCTGCTGGCCGCCCACCTGGACGCCGGCACCGCGCACTTCGCACTGGTAAGCGATCTGGTACGGGTCGCCGGCTCGGGCCCTGCCGGGCCGGCCGCCAGCCCCGGCCTCGCCCTCGACGAGCCACTCACCGAGCGAGAGCTGACCATCCTGCGCTACCTGCAGAGCATCCTGTCCAACGTGGAGATCGCCGGTGAGCTGTCCCTCTCGGTCAACACGGTGAAGACCCACGTCCGCAACATCTACCGCAAACTCGACGCGACCCGCCGGCGCGAGGCGGTCCGGCGGGCGCGCGAGTTGCGGCTGATCTGAGCGGACGGCGATCAGGCGTTCGCGGCGGCGTCCGCAGCCGTCAGCAGGTCGGGCAGGTCGTATCCGCCGTCGTGCCGAATGCCGTTGACGAACAGGGTGGGGGTGCCGTTCACCCCGCTGCGGATGCCGCCCACGAAGTCCCGGCGCACCCGGTCGGCGTGCGCACGGTTCTCCACCTCGGCGTTCAACTCGTCCGGCGGCAACCCGACCTGCTCGACGCCGAGCGACAGGTGCACCGGGTCGAGCTGGTCCTGATGCTCGTAGAGCCAGTCGTGCATCTCCCAGAACCGACCCCGGACGGCGGCCGCCTCGGCCGTCTCGGCGGCGCGCTCGGCGTACGGGTGCACGTTGGCGATCGGGAAGTAGCGGTAGACCAGCCGGACGGTGTCGGCCCGCTGCCGCAGCAACTCGTGCAGGTTCGGGTACGCGGCGCCACAGAACTGGCACTGGAAGTCGCCGTACTCGACGATCGTCACCGCCGCGTCGGCCGGCCCCCGGATGTGGTCCTCGGTGGTCACCGGGTCGCGAAGTCGGGCGGTGACCTGCAGTGGCGTGCTCATCCGGCCATCACCTTCCGATCGGCGGCGAGTTGGTCCAGCGCGTCGAAGATGCCGTCGGCGCCGGGGTTGACGTCGGGCGGCGACAGGTAGCTCCAGGTCACCGTCCCCGCCGGGTCGAGTACGACGAGCGCGCGGGCCGCCTCACCGTTCGGCATGTACGCCCCGTAGCTGCGCGCCACCTCGCCCTTCGGCTCGAAGTCGGCGAGCAGGGGGAACTCGATGCCCCGGCTCTCCGCGAACGCCCGGTGTGACCAGATGCTGTCCACGGAAATGCCGAGCACCACCGCCTGGTACTGGGCGAAGACGGGTGCCGCCGACTGGTAGAGCGACATCTGGTCACCGCAGACCGGGCTCCAGTCGGCGGGGTAGAAGGCGAGCACGACCGGCCGGCCACGGAACTGCTCGGGTCCCAGCAGAGCCCCGTCCGGGGTGGCCGGGAGGGTGAAGCCGGGTGCGGTCCGCCCCGGCTGGATCAGCCCACTCGGATCACTCATGCCACCAGCCTGCTCCCGGGGTGGGTGAGGCCGGCTCACCCACCCCGGGTGGTTCCGCGCCGGCCCGGCTCTGCGCCCGCTCGGCGCGGTCCGGGTTCCGGCCCGTTCAGCGCAGCACCGGGGCGACCGCGATGTGGTTCTGCACCTCCCGGATGCCGGGCGCGGACCAGGCCACCTGCTCGACCTCGGCCCGCTCGGGCATCGAGTGCACCAAACCGGCGAGTATCGCCGTGTCGCCGTGCACCCGGACGCTCACCCGTTCGGCCTCGCTCGCCCCGGCCCGGGCGAGGGCGTCGACGATCCGATCGGCCAGGTCCCGCCCGTCCGGCGCGCTGGCCGGTCGGACGGTGATGCCGTTGCTCACCCCGCGTACGCCGGTCAGCCGGGCGACCGCCCGCTCGGCGGCCCGGCGCTGGTACTCCCATTCGACGTCGCCGTGCAGCGTCACCCAGCCGGCCGAGACGGTGACCTGGAGCTTCTCGATAGGTACGAACGCGTCCCACTCCAGTCCGTGACTGGCTGCGGCGGCCAGGTCGGGGTCGGCCCGCTCGGTGCCGTTGGTGAGCTGCACGGCCACGTCGTTGGCGACCGCCCGGACCGAGGCGACCCGGTGGGCGGCCCGTTCGGCGGCCCACTTCTTGGCATAGCTGTCCACCCGGCCGTTGAGGGTCACGACGCCCTCGGCCACGGTCACGCCGATCTCGTGCGGCTGCACCCGTGGCTCCCAGGTCAGCTCGTCGAGGACGGCGGACTGGATGTCCTGGTCGGTGCGGTTGATCTCCGCGATGGCCATCTGTCCCTCCTCCGCTGTGGCAACGGCGGACCGGGTGGTGGCTGCGGCCGGAGGTCCGCCGTGCTGCGATCCTGCCGTCGCCCCGGGTGAGCCGCCCTCGCCCGGACGGGGTGACGGCGTGGCCGGACCTGGGCGGCACGGGCGGGACCCGCGGACGGATATCGATGATGGGAGCGCTTCCAAAGCGAGCGCCTTTCGGTTACGGTAGTCGCGTTCCTCGATCGCGGGAGCCGTCGCGTCGGGCGGTGGAGCCAGGGCAGCTCCGTCCGTTCCCGTCGTCGTGCTCGTCCCCCGAGCCACGGCGTCACCTCGACGATCGACCCCGTCCCCCGGGGCTCCATCCCGAGAGGAACCGCAGGCGCGGAGACGTCTCACCGGCACGGTCGTATCCGTGCCGGCCACCGGCGCAGCCGTGGCGGTGGTCCCGTTCGCCTCCGCTGGGCCGGCCAGCACCCCCGGCCCGTCACCTGCATGCCCGCTGAGCAGGTGATCCGGGACGGGACCCCGGATCACCACAAAACACCGGTCCGCCGGGCCGCCTGAGGGGTCCGGCACCCGGCGGACCGGGCTTCACCCCACCACCGGACGGGCCCCACCCGACCTGTAGGTCGAGCGGGGCCCGTCGGGGTGGTGCTGTCGATCAGACGGCGGGGGAGCCAGGACGGTCGACGTCGACGAACTCCACGTCGTCGACGGCGCGGTCGTCCCGGCTGCCGGCGGCCCGGGCGGCGGAGCCGACCGCCCAGCCGATCGCCGCACCGGCGAGCGCGGCGCCGATCAGGAGCGTCCAGGGCAGTGCCGGCTGACGGCCGGCGAGCGCGTCGAAGGCCAGCGAGGCGCGGCGCCGCGCCTCGTCGGCGGCGGAGCCCACGAGGTCACTCGCGCCATCGGCGAACTCGCCGCTGTTCTGGCGGGCCGCGCGGGCGGTGTCCCGCACGCTGTCCCCGGCGTAGCTGACCGCCGAGAGCAGGTGCTCCCAGGCCTGGTCCGCGATCCGCTCCGGCTTGCTGCGGCGGTCCAGCAGGTTGGTTCCGAACATCGTGGTTACCTCCTCGGGTGCCGCCGGCCACTTCGGACTTCGGCGTCTCTCCAGCGCGTCACGGTGTCGCCTACCCCGGCAGTGCCCCACGTCAGCCGGGCGCAAACCCCGCTCTCCGCGCCGCACCGGTAGCTCGGCACGCGCTGACCCGGCGCGCCACCGCCTCAGCGCACCGCTGACACGGTGACGCCGCGGGCGAAGTCGTCGTCGTCCCCGTCGTCATCGTCGCCTCCGCCACCGAAACCACAGGCCAGGACGAGGGCGAGCAGAACGCCGACGCCGGCCAACCCGGCAAGCCGCTTGATCATCGAAGATCCTCTCCGTCGCGGTGGTGTCCCGGCCGATGCTAGGGCGCGTCGGCAACCGGGGCTGCGGATCGCGCCGGCCCGCCGGGGCGACACGCCGACGGCACACGGGGCAGGCGTACGCCGTGGGCCGGTTGTCGGGCGTGCCCGGTGCGGACCGCTACCCTGGTTCGGCGGCGCACCGGTCACGACTGGTCGCCGGTGGTCAAATAACAAAAAGTCTTGAGTAATCAGATACTGAAAAGTGCGGATATGGGCCGCTTTGTGGGCCCGGATCCGCGAATTGCTCATCCCGAGGGGTGGCGACCGAGGCCGTCGGAGGAATACTCTCGGTCGCGGCCCGCGTACTGATGAGACGCCCGGGGGACGGGCGGGTGGAGGTGCTCGCGTGAGCCTGTCGATCGTGAAGTCGGTTCTGACCGGTGGTGTCGTGGAGATCGCCCCGCGGGGCGAGATCGACGTCGACACAGCGTACGAGGTGCGCGAAGCGATCGCGGAGGTGCTGGCCAAGGGCCGCCCCCTGCGCATCGAGCTCAACATGAGGCTTGTCACCTTCATCGACTCCGTCGGCATCAGCGCCATGGTCGCCGGCTTCCAGACAGCCGAGGTCAGCGACGTCAAGCTGGTGGTCACCCAGCCGAGCCGATTCGTGCACCGGCAGCTCTGGGTCACCGGCCTGCTCGGTCTCTTCGGTGCACCGGAGCCCTACTTCGCCGGCGCTGCCACCCCTGAGGTGCTGCCCGGCGCCTGAGCGCGCCGGGCGTCCTCGTCAACGCAGCTCGTCCAGGCCGGTCAGGTCGATGTCGGTCGCCTCGGTGACCGCTCGGATGGCCGTCACCGACGCGTACCCGGCGGCGAGCAACGCCACGTCCGTTCCGGGCTGCGCGGCCTGCCCCGGCTCCTCCAACGAGGTACGGACGAACCCGTGGCCGGACTCGGCCACCGTCATCTGCACCTGACCGAAGCTGGCCAGGCTGCCTCGCCGCACCCCGCGCAGCCGATCGTGCGGCAGGTCCGGGGCGTTCACGTTGAGCACGCTCTCCATCGGCGCGGAGGTCAACCGGGGGAGCAGGTCCAGGGCGACCCGCGCCGCGGTGCCCCAGTGCCGCTCGGCGTCGCGGACCCGGCTGGCGGCATCCACCGCGGCGCCACCGCTCGCGGCCGTCGCCTCGCCGGCCGAGAGCACGTCGAGGGAGACCGCCATCGCCCGGCAGCCGTTCGTGGCGGCGGTGAACGCGGCCCCCACGGTCCCGGAGTGCAGCACGGCCCGGCCGGCGTTGGCGCCCCGGTTGACACCGGAGAGCACCACCGACGGCGGTGAGCCGAACGCTCCATGCAGGGCGATCAGCGTGATGAAGCCCGGGGACCCGGCGACCCCGTACGCCGGCACACCCGCCAGGTCCGGCAGCGGGTGGTCGTGCACGACGACCCGACCGTCGCGCTCCATGGCGCTCATCGCGGCGCTGGTGCCGCTCGCCTCCTCCATCGGCGCGGCGACCACCACGTCCAGGCCCCGCTGCCGGGCCGCCCAGGCCAGGGCCTGGATGCCGGGTGCCCCGATCCCGTCGTCGTTGGTGATCAACACTCGCAGGGTCATCGCTCGACCACCCGGTCGGCCAACTCGTCGGGGGTGGTCCGCTCCTGCTGCCGGCTGTCCACCGGCACCAGTCGGACCCGGTCCACCAGGCCGGTGATCGAGTCCAGCCGTCCGGTGCCCAGGCCGTGCCGGGTCACGTTCAGCGCGCCGGCGGCGGCGCCGGTGCGGATGGCGGTCCGGATGTCACCGCCCCTGGCCACGACGGCGGCCACTCCGGCGGTCATCGAGTCGCCCGCGCCGCGCGGGTCCGCCGCCTCCAGTTGGGGCATCTCGACCTGGAACAACTCACCGTCGATGAGCGCCAACGCCGGCTGGTCGGCGCGGCTCACCACCACCGTCTCGGCGCCGCCCGCGTGCAGTTCGTACATGGCCCGGGTCAGCTCCACGCTGTCGTCGCTGCGGGCGCGGCCATCACGAATCAACTCCTCGTGACTCACCTTGAGGAAGAACACCCCGCCCTCCAGCGCCGAACCGAGGTGGTCGCCGGAGAGATCGACAACCACCCGGCCGCCGTTCGCGCCGAGGTCGGCGGCGAACCGTCGATAAAGGTCAGCCGGTACGAGCCAGGGTTCGTTCGGCCCACTGAGGATGCTCACCGAGGCCCGCAGGCCCTCGCCGAGGGCGAGGTTGTACAGCTCGTCGATCTCGTGCCGGCTCAGCGGTTGCCCGGGCACGTCGGCGACCTCCTGCCGGGAGCCGTCACGGCGATCATGCACGTACCCGCCGCTGCCGGAATCCCGGACCACCACCTTGAGATCCACGCCCTCACTGACCAGCAACGGCTCCAGCACCTGGCCGATCTCGCCACCGAGAGCGGCGCAGAGCACCACGTCGACGCCGAGGGAGATCACCATCCGGGCCTGCCAGACGCCCTGCCCGCCGGGGTGCAGGTGCAGCTCCGGATGGTCGTTGGGCTGGTCCACGGTCACCGTCAGCTGCGGAGTGGGCGCGAAGACCATCACGTGCCCGCTCATCGGTCGTCGCCGTTCATCCTGGCCACCCTCCGGCACCTCGGGAAGTTAAGCACCAATCGACCTTAATGGCGCAGATAGCGGCAAGTTGCCGCATCGGCTCGGTCCCGCGCGGCGCTGGAGGTCGCCGGGCGTTGCCAGCCAGACATCGGTACGGGACGATCGTGCGACAAACGACGGCGGGAGACGGTGTGCTCACGAGCGATACCTTCAGCTACACCGTCCAGGCCCGGTCCTCACCCGCCGAGGCGGCGGCTCTGCTCAGCGACCTGACCCGGCAGGGTGAGCTGCACCCGTTGATCGTCCAGGTCACTCGGGTGGTGCCGCCCCGGCCCGGCGCCCAGGCCAGCTACACGATCAACGACCGGCTGGCGGCCGGCCCGCTGCGCTTCCGGACCACCTACCACGCGGACGTGCTGATCAACGAGGCCGACGAGATCGTCATGGTGGCCCGCCAGTGGCCCGCCACCACGGTGCGCAACCACACCCGACTGCGGCCCGAGTCGGACGGTCTGGTCCGCATCGACGTCGAGATCACCCTGACCGCACCGACGCCGCTGTTCCGCTACGCGTTTCGCCAGGCCCGAGCCGCCCACCTGGCCCTCGCCACCCGGCTGGGCGCGGCCCTCGACCCCCCCGACGGCCGTCCTTCTCCCACCTGACCAACCCCCGCGCCGCCCCGCCCCGCCCCGCGCCGCCCCGCCCCGCCCCGCGCGGCCCCGCCCCGCGCCGCCCCGCCCCGCCCCGCATCGCGCGGCCCCGCCCCGCCCCGGACCGCACCGCGCGGCCCCGCCCCGCCCCGGAGCGCACCGCGCGGCCCCGCCCCGCCCCGCACCGCCCTCACGCCTGGTCCCAAGATCCGCGCAACATCCCCGATGTTGCTGCCTCCAGAGCGCGAGAGACAGCAACATCCCCGATGTTGTGCGGATCTTGACGAGGAATTCTCAGCACGGTTGCCCGGGCGGCCGACCGGGAGCGTCGGGGAGCGCCCGTCGCCCTCAAGGTCACGCTCGATCATTGATGTAGTGGCCCCGGACGGTCAGGAGGCCACTACATCATGGTTACAGCGCGATCATGGGCTGGTCCCCATCGGGCACGGTCGCGATCATGGTGTCGCGGTCACCGTCTGGGAGCGGGGGCGGGCGCGGTCACCGTCTGGGAGCGGGGGCGGGCGCGGTCACCGTCTGGGAGCCGGAGCCGGAGCCGGAGTCGGAGTCGGAGCCGGAGTCGGAACCGGAGTCGGAACCGGAACCGGAACCGGAGTCGGAACCGGAGCGGAAGCCGGAGCGGGGGCGTGCGGTGCGTCGGCCCCACGGTTTGTACGTGGACAGTACGGTCGCGATGATCATCAGGCTGGTCGACACGGCCGGTGCGATCACCAGGTCGACGCGGTCACGTGCGGGCAGGGCGGCGCCGACCGCTCCGGCGTGGCGCAGGTTCGGAGTGAGCAGGAACAGCACCAGTCCGACCATCACGGTGGTGAGCACGAGCTTGACCAGCACCCAGCGGTGGCGCAGCAGGCCCCACGGGGTGAGCAGCGAGCTGGCGACTCCGATCAGCCAGACCAGGACGCTCAGCGGCGCGAACAGCACCGTGCCGACCACTGCCGTGACCGGATAGACCACGGCCGGGTCGGCGCCCCGCTGCACGGCGATGCCGAGGGTGAGCAGCACCAGGTCGGCGCCCAGCCAGCCGAGCGAGGTGACGAGGTGCAGGGTGAGCAGCGCCTTGCGGGTGGCGGGTCGGATCCGAGGCATACCGCGATGCTGCCCGCCGACCCCAGCCGGGTCGTCCGACGAGAAACGACACCGGGGGTACGCCCGGCGACGTAGCCCGGGCCGAACACGGTGCTGCCTGTGCGTCACCACGACGACGCACAGGCAGCACCACGGGTGGCTCAGTAGACCGACAGGTGTACGTGGTTGGTGTGGTCGGTGGACGGGGTGCCGTGCGCCCCGCTGTACGACTTCCATCCGCTGCTGGGCAGCCAGATCTGCTTGTACCAGATCACGTAGAGCACGGCGAGCCGGTCCGCGTTGCGGATGAAGTACGCGGCCAGGTTGTTGCCGTACGTCTTGTCGCCGCCGGTGGCAACTCCACCGAAGCCGCTCTTCTGTGCCGCGAAGTCGCAGGCCCGGCCCTTCGGGTGTTCACCGGAGCCGCTGGGGCGGTGGCACGAGACGTACCGGGTGAAGTCTGCGGCCTTGGCCTGGTTGAGCGCGTGCAGGGTGCGCGGGGTGATGCAACCGCTGGCCGGCGTGGGGTCGTTGACACTGCACGACTCGGAGGGCCAGGAGCCGTCGGAGTTGCGGGGCGCGGGCTTCGCGTTCGCGGTGGAGGTGCCGCGGTTGGAGTCGCTGCCGGAGGCGGTCTGCGGCTTGGGTGTGGTGGCCACGGTCAGGGCCCGTTCGGCCTGGTCCTTGCGCTTGGCCATCACCGCGACCTGCTTGCGCTGTTCGTTGATCTCGCCGGTCAGCGCGACCCGGGTGCGGTTGCCCTTGTCCTTGCTGTCCAACAGGTCGCGCAGCACCCGGTCCTCGTTGGCGGCTACCGCGTCCAGTGCGGCCGCCCGGTCCATGAAGCCTTCCGGAGTGTTGCTGTTGAGCAGCGCCGACATCGCGCCGAGCCGGCCGGTGCGGTACGCCACCTCGGCGATCTCGCCGACCTTGCCGGTGCGCTGGTCGATCTCGACCTCGATGGTCTTCAACTGGGTGGCGAGTTGCTGCTGTCGTCGTACCGAGGTGTCCAGGGCGCGCTTGGCGTCCAGGTAGCCCTTGCTGGCCGCCTCCAGTTGGGCGCGCAACGCCGGGGTGCCGCCCTCCTCGTCGGAGTCGGGTGCGGCGGCCCGCAGGCCGGTCGGGGGAGCGGCCGAAGCGGTGCCGGCCGGGAGCGCGACGCCGAGGGCGAACATCGCGACAATCAGGGCCGCCAGTCGGGCGGCGGGTGGTCGTGCTGGTGCCACTGCGCATGTCCTTCCGTCAGCCGCCGACCGGGTTAGCTGACGGGTTCGGGACGGAAGATCCCTACCGCTGACGCGGATGCACCCCAGGAACATGGTTCCCCGGTTCGCCCAGGAGGGCGATTAGGCGGCGACCACCACCGGCGCCGGGAGGGCGCCGCCTGGTGGAGGCCGGGACCGAGCCTACCGGGGCGGATGGGGCCGCTGCAGCCGATGTGACGGACGGTGCGTGCGTCACGACGGAAAATCAGGGCACCGTCGTGAACGTCGCCTCACCATTCGATGGAGCCACACGCTCCGGACGCGGCGCCGGGCTCGATCTGCAACGTCGCGTGCTCGATGCGGAAGTCGTCGTGCAGGGCGGTACGCGCCGCGGTGAGCACCGCGCCGACCTCCGCGCCGGGCTCCATGGTCAGGTGTGCCGAGGCCACGTCCATCCCGGAGGTGAGCGTCCAGACGTGCAGGTCGTGCACCTCGACCACACCGGGGACGGCGGCCAGCCGGTCGTGCACGGCGGTCACCTGTAGGTGCTCCGGAGCGGCCTGCACCAGGATGCGGATGGCCGCTCGGGCCAGCCGCCAGGTGCGCGGCAGGATGAACACGCCGATGGCGACGGCGACCAGGGGGTCGGCCCACCACCAGTCGGTGGCGATGATGAGCAGTGCCGCGCCGATGACGCCGACCGAGCCGAGCAGGTCGCCGAGCACCTCCAGGTAGGCGCCCTGAAGGTTGATGCTCTCGCGTGCCCCGGCGCGCAGCAGGCCGAAGGCGGCGATGTTGGCGAGCAGTCCGAGCACGGCCACCACGAGCATCGGGCCGGTGATGATCTCGTGTGGGTCGCCGAAGCGGCGGATCGCCTCGATCACCACGTAGATGGCGACACCGGAGAGCAGGACGGCGTTTGCCAGCGCGGCGAGCACTTCGAGTCGGTAGAGCCCGAAGGTGCGCTGCGGGTCGCCGGTGGCCCGCCGGGTCGCCGTGATCGCGGCGAGGGCCATCCCGATGCCGAGCACGTCGGTGAACATGTGCCCGGCGTCGGAGAGCAGGGCGAGCGAGCCGGTGTGCAGGGCCACCACCGCCTCGACCACCATCAGGGTGGCGAGCAGACCGAACGCCGCCCAGAGTCGCCCCCGGTGCTGGTGTGCGGCATTGGCGACGGACCCGTGGTGGTGGTCATGACCTGCGCCCACGAGAATCACCTTCCGCCGCCGATCGGGACCCGGTCAAATATATGCTCACATCGCTATGTGTGCAAGTGTACGTGCCACGCCTCCCACCGACGGCAGTCCGCGCACGTCAGCCGGTCGGGTCGATGGTGGTGAGCCGCTGGGTCGCCCGGGAGAGCGCCACGTACAGGGTGCGTACCCCGGCACCCGGATCCGCCCGGATCTCGCTCGGGGCGACAAGCACGACCCCGTCGTACTCCATGCCCTTGGCCTCCAGGCTGGTCACCACCTGCAACCTCGACGCGCCGAGCGCGCCGAGCCAACCGGCGACCTCGTCGCGGCGGGGGACCGGCGTGATCACCCCGACCGTGCCCTCCACCTCGGCCAGCAGACCGGCGGCGGCCTCCACGGTCGCCTTCTCCACGCCCGTCGCGGGCACCACCAGCTCGACCGGAGCGACTCCGGTGGAGCGCACGGCGGTCGGCAGCGGCAGGTCGGGGTAGAGCCGACGGATCTCCGCCGCCGCCACCGCGAAGATCTCTGCCGAGTTGCGGTAGTTCGTGGTGAGCGTGAAGTCGTGTCGTTTACGCCGGCCCAGCGCCTGGTCGCGAGCCCGGGTCAGCTCCTCCGGATCGCCGGTCCACGCGGTCTGTGCCGGGTCGCCCACCACGGTCCAGGAGGCCAGCCGGCCGCGCCGACCGATCATCCGCCACTGCATCGGCGAGACGTCCTGCGCCTCGTCCACCACCACGTGCGCGTACTCCCGGTAGTCCTCCGGGCGCTCCCGGGCCGCCGCGCGCGCGGCCCGCTGCCGTTCACCGAGGGTGCTCAGCTCGCGAACCCCACCGGCGAGCTGGAACGGATCGCGTTTCGGGCGGGCCGCCTGCGCGGGCTTGCCGAGCAGCGCGTCCAGCTCGTCCAGCAGCGCCACGTCGGCGATGGTCAGCCCGGCCGAGTCCAAATTCCGGTACGCGGTATCGAGCAGCCGGATCTCCGCCGAGGAGAGGATGCCCCCGGCGTAGCGGCGCAGCCGCTCCGGCTGCGCCAGCCAGCCGAGCACGTGCCGGGGGTGCAGCCGGGGCCACCACGCCTTGAGGAACTCCCGGAAGTCCGACCGTTCGGCGATCTCCGCCTCGAAGGCCGGCTGCTCGGGCAGCCGACCGCTGCTCAGCTCACGGGCCTGGGCCCAGAGCGCGGCGAACACCCCGTCGAAGCCGGCCCGGCGTACCTCGTTGCGCCGCGCACCGCGGTGCAACGCGCGGTCCCGGATCCGGTCCAACGCGGCACGGTCCAGCCGCAGCAGCGTGCCCCGGTAGAGCAGCCGCAGCTCACCCGGGCCCCCCGGCACCGCGTCGCGGGCCGCCCGTTCGAGCACCCGGCGCATCCGCAGCGAACCCTTCACCGCCGCCACCTCGGGCGGGTCGGGGCGGGTGGCGGGCATCCCCGGAAAGAGGGTGCCGAGCGAGTGCAGGGTCGCGGTGTCCTCACCGAGCGACGGCAGCACCGAGCCGATGTACTCGACGAAGACCGACGACGGGCCGACCACCAGGATGCCGCCGCCCGCGTAGCGGCTGCGGTCGGAGTACAGCAGGAACGCGGCCCGGTGCAGGGCGACAGCGGTCTTGCCGGTGCCGGGGCCGCCCGCCACGATCGTCACCCCGGAGCCGGGCGAGCGGATCGCCTCGTCCTGTTCCCGCTGGATTGTCGCCACGATGTCGCGCATCCCCCGGCCGGTGGCCTTGGACAGGGTGGCGAGCAACGCGCCGTCGCCGACGACAGTCATCCCCTCCGGGGCAGCGTTCGGGTCCAGCAGGTCGTCCTCGATCCGGGTGACCCGTTCGGCGCGGGACTGGATGGTGCGCCGGCGCACCACGTCCAGCGGCTGCGCCGGGGTTGCCTGGTAGAAGGCGGCGGCGGCCGGCGCACGCCAGTCGACGACGAGCGTGCGGGCGTCCTCGTCACGGATGCCGAGGCGTCCGACGTGCAGCACCTGACGGTCGCGCAGGTCCAGCCGGCCGAAGACCAGCCCCTCGTGCTCGGCGTCCAGGGTGTGCCGACGCTGCGCCGCGTGGAACACCATCGCGTCGCGTTCCACCAGGGCACCGAACGTGCCCACCCGGGCCATCCGGTAACCGTCGCGCTCGGCCCGGACGGCCGACTGCCGCAGCTCGGCGAGTCGGGCGTACACCCGGTCGAGGTGTCGTTGCTCGACGGCGATCTCCTGCTCCAGGCCGGTCTGGTCGGTCAACGCACGCTCCTTCAGAGGTCGCCGGCAGGCGGCGGGAACCGCGCGGGCCAACCGCAGAAGGGTACGGCCCCGAGCCCGGCCCGCCGCGCCCGAGGTGCGCGAACGTGCTCAGAGCCCCGTTCCGGCGTGGCTCGCGTCGCGGCGATCCGGCGGTGATCCGGCGAGCACCTGCCGCAGCACGCCGCTGAGCGCCGCGTTGACCTCGTCCGGGCGCTCCATCATCAGCATGTGCCCGGCACCTGGGCAGACGGTCAGCTCGGTGGCCGGTAGCGCCGCCGCGATCGACTCGGCGCACGGCGGTGGGGTCAGCCGGTCCCGGTCGCCGACCAGGGCGGCGGCCGGCAGGTGGGCCAACGCGGCGAGGGTGTCCAGTCGGTGCTGGGTGCCGATGGAGGCGCGGAACCCGCCGATCGAGCGCAGCGAGGCCCGAGCCACCGCCGAGGTCACCAGGCGGATGTCGGCCGGCTCGCAGCGGTCACCGAAGAGCATCCACCTGATGCTCGGTTGCAGCGCGTTCAGCAGCGCCCGGGGCGCCCGCCACGAGCCACACCGGGCCAGCACGCCGGCGCCGGTCGTCTCGGCCAGCCGGATCAACCGGGCGATGCGCGGCGAGAGCCCGTAGACGGTGTGCGTGTGCCCCTCGGCGGTGGTCGAGACGAAGACCAGACCGGCGGTACGGGCGGCGAAGTGCGCGGGGTGGCGGTGCGCGTACTCCATGACCGTCATTCCGCCCATCGAGTGCCCGACCAGCACCACCGGGCCGCCCGGTGCCACGGCGTCGATGAGCGTGGCCAGGTCGTCCCCCAACTGGGCCAGGGTCGCCGTACGCAGAGCCATGCAGCTGGACCGGCCGTGTCCGCGCGCGTCGTAGGTGACCACCCGCACCGCGCCGCCGAACGACGCCGTGGTGAGCGCGTCGACCTGCCGGTGCCAGGAGCGCCCGTCAAGGGTCCAGCCGTGCAACAGGATGACGGTGACCTCGGCGTCCGTCGGACCCGTGGCCTCGACGTTGAGCCGTACGCCGTCCGGCAGGCCGACCTCGAACCGCTCCGGCATCGCCACCTCCCCAGGGCCGCCACGTACCACCAGCACCTCCGATACCCGGCGGTAACACCGGCTACCCGTCATGACATCACGCCAATCGCGCCGGGGCGAACATTCCCGTCCTCGTCCGGGCGGGACGGCGGCGGGCCAAGCTGAACGGCATGGGGTCGTCGGAAGCGCCCATGGGCGCGACGTCGGGGTCGGGGCGGCAGGCCGGCGGTACGCCCCGCGCCGCGCTCGCCGACCTGCTCGCCGGCAATCGGCGGTTCGTCAGCGGCCAGCCGGTGCACGGGCACGACGTCACGGCCGCCGCCGCTGCCTCCGGCGACCAGCAGCCGTACGCCGTGGTGCTCGGTTGCATCGACTCCCGGGTGCCCCTGGAGGCGATCTTCGACCAGACCTTCGGCGCGATCTGCGTGATCCGTACCGGGGGGCACGTGCTCGATCGCGCGGTCTGCGGCTCGATCGAGTACGTGGTCGGCCAGCTCGGCGTACCGCTGGTGATGGTCCTCGGCCACGAGCGGTGCGGCGCGGTGGATGCCACGGTGCAGGCGCTGCGTGTCGGGCAGCGGCCCGGAGGGTCGCTGGCGCACCTGGTGGACGAGATCACTCCGGCGGTGACCGAGGTGGGGATCGACGATCCGGCGGTGCTGCCGCTGGCGATCCGCCGGCACGTCCGGCGTACGGTGCGCACGCTGCGCCGGGACGACCTGCTGGCCGGGCCGGTGGCCGCCGGCCGGGTGGCCGTGGTCGGCGGCCTCTACGACCTGGCCACCGGCGAGGTAGCCCTACTCAACCCAAGCTGACCGCCCCCGCCCCGCCCCGCCTCCGCCCCCGCCCCACCCCACCCCCGCCCCGCCCCGGCCGCCGCCCCACCGCCCCCGTCGATCATGGAGTTGTGGTGGGTGACAAACCGGCCTGGACGACCCCAAGCCGGGCACCACAACTCCATGATCGACGAAGCCCGATCCTCGGGCACGCGAAACCGCCCGCCGGGAACTCCCGACGGGCGGTTCGGTTGGTGCGGTGGGGGAGGGCTCAGCCCTCGAAGACGCCGGCCGCGACCAGGCGCTTCTCGGTGGCCTCCCAGCCGTCACCCGGGTGGGTGGCAGCCAGGTTGTTGATCTCCGCCCGGATCTTGGCGGCGTGGCCGGCGGCGGCCAGAACGCGGATCTCCTCGACGAAGGCGTCGGAGTCCGTGCGCAGGTGCGCGGTCTTGCCGTTGGTCAGGTTCCGCACGTAGGCGTGCTTGCCGCCGTTGAGCGGGATGAGGTACTTGAACTCGCCCAGCACGCTGAGGGCGCCACCCTGGCCAGCCTGGCCGGCCCGGACTGACGCGCGCGCGGTCTTAGAGGTGTTGCTCGCCACGGAGGTACTCCTTGCAAGACGTACGGGAGGACTGGACGTCCGGGGGCTGTGTGCGGGTCGCAGTTGACTCGGCCCGCGTAGGTGTAACGCGGCATAAGCCGCCGGTGGAACTGTACAGGACCACGACATCATGCTGGTCGTCGCGGTGTCCTGAGAGGCAACGGCGACCACCCGTCCGGCTATTCCACCCGGCGTTTTTTCCGATTCCCTGGCGCACCACCTGTCACACGAGTCATCATGTGTTGCAGCAGCCACCTGGGTGGACGAGGTCGTAGGGGAAGACGCACCTCGCTCTCCGGGAGGTCACCGTGCCAACGCGTGGCGTCGTATACGTCCACTCGACCCCACTCGCCGTGTGCTCGCACGTCGAGTGGGCGATCGCGCGCGTCCTAGCCGCGCCGGTCAACCTGCAGTGGACGGCTCAGCCCGTCGACCCCGGCGCACGCCGGGCCGAGTGCGGGTGGACCGGTCGTCCGGGGACGGGCGCCGAGCTGGCTGCTGCCCTACGGCAGTGGCCCATGATCCGTTTCGAGGTCACCGAGGAGCCGAGTCCCGGTGTCGACGGTGAGCGCTTCATGTACGTACCGGCCCGGGGCCTGTTCCGGGCAACTGTCGGCGTGGCCGGCGACATCCAGCTCGGCGAGGACCGACTCCGGGCGCTGATGGTGGCGTCCCGGGCCCCGGAGGCGCTGGCGCACGCCCTCGACAAGGCGCTCGGCACGGCGTGGGACGCCGACCTGGAGCCGTACCGGTACGCCGGTGACGGTGCGCCGGTGACATTGCTCACCCGGGTCGGCTGAGCCGACGGGTCGACGCGCTGGCGACGTGCACGCCCGGCGCCGACGCCGCGTGCGGGCGGTAAGGTCAAGTTGCCCCGATAAGGGGGAACTGGTGGGATGGGCGGCGTGTCGAATCGCCCGTGGCGCGCCTCCGTCGCTGTCGCCACCCTGACCGCCCTGCTCGTCTCCGGATGCTCTGGCGGCTCGCCCCGCACCGCCCCGACGCCCAGCCCGGCCGCCTCGTCCGCCGCTCCGAGCGTCCCGGCCGCGCCGCCGGCCGGCGACCCCGCCAGTCGCGCCGCCGCGCTGGTGGCGACGCTCTCCGACGAGGATCTGGTCGGCCAGGTGCTGATGCCGTACGCCTACGGCGACTCGGCGACGAAGGTATCCGCCGGCTCGGCAGCCGGTAACCAGGCCCTCGCCGGGGTCGACACCCCCGCTGACATGATCGCCAAGTACCGCCTGGGCGGCCTGATCCTGGTCGGCTTCAGCGCCGACGACCCGACCAAGGGCAACCAGGAGACCACGAACGTCGACAACCCGAAGCAGGTGCACGACCTCACCACCGGGCTGCGCACCGCCGCCGGTCAGCTCGCCGCCGGGTCCGCGCCACTGCTGATCGGCACCGACCAGGAGTACGGCGTCGTCACCCGCGTCACCAACGGGGTCACCGTGCTGCCCAGCGCCCTCGCGGCCGGAGCGGCCGATGACCCGAAGCTCACCGAGGCCGCCTGGCGGGCCGCCGGCACCGAGCTGGCCGCGATGGGGATCAACATCGACTTCGCCCCGGTGGCCGACGTGCTCGCCACCCGCAGCACCGTGATCGGGTCCCGGTCGTTCGGCACCGACCCGAAGCGGGCCGCCGCGCAGGTGAGCGGCGCCGTCCGTGGCCTCCAGGCGGTCGGGGTGGCGGCCACCCTGAAGCACTTCCCCGGGCACGGCCACAGCGCCGACGACTCGCACCAGGACCTCCCGGTGCTCACCCAGTCCGCCGCGGCGTTGCAGAGCGGTGCGTGGCCGCCGTTCACCGCCGGGATGGACGCGGGCGCGATGGCCGTCATGTCCGGGCACCTGGACGCCCGCGCGATCGACCCGGGCACCCCGGCGACGTTCTCGCACAAGCTGCTCACCGACGTGCTGCGCGGCCAACTCGGCTTCAAGGGCCTGGTGATCACCGACGGGATGAACATGCCGCCGGCGAAGCGCTGGGCTCCCGGCGAGGCTGCGGTCCGGGCACTCAACGCCGGTAACGACCTCATCCTGATGACCCCGAACGTCGGTCAGGCGTACGACGGGCTGCTCGCCGCGCTGCGCGGCGGGTCGCTGCCCCGGACCCGGCTGGTCGAGGCGGTCACCCGGGTGCTGACCATGAAGTTCCGCCTCGCGGAGCTGCCGGCGGCGCAGATGTCCACGCTCAACACCCCGGCGCACCGGGCGGCGGCGGACGCGCTCGCCGCCGCCGCCGTCACCGTCCTGCGGGGCTCCTGCCAGAAGGTGGCACGTGGGCCGGTCACCGTCACCTCGTCCGGCGGTCGGGACGGCACCCGGGCCACCCTCACCGCCGCGCTTAAAGCCGCCGGGGTGCAGGTCAAGCCCAGCGGTGGCACGATCGTGCACCTGGTGGGCTACGGCGACGGCAAGAGCGACCTGCGCTCCGACGCGGCGGTCACGGTCGCCATGGACACCCCGTACGTGCTTGCCGACGCGACGTCACCGACGCTGCTCGCCACGTACTCCTCCAGTCGGGCGTCGATGACCGCCCTGGCCGCCGTGCTCGCCGGCAAGGCCCGGCCGGGCGGCCAGTCCCCGGTCGCGGTACCCGGCCTGCCGGCCACGACCTGCGCCAAGAGCTGACCCCGCCGGGCTGGCCTCAGCCGGGGGCCGCGAGCCCACGCACCGCGAGTCGGTACGCCGGCAGCACGTCGGTCCGTTCGGTGATCAGCCCCTCGTTGACCGCGAAGACGAGCGTCTGCCCCGCCGACTGGACGGCAAGCGCCCAGTTCCGCGCGGCCTCCTCCTCGGCCAGCGGGTTCGTGGCGAGCCAGGTCATCTCGGTGACGTCGAAGCTGCCGGCGCGCAGGTCGCGGAACTGCTGACCACTCACCGTCTCGCCGCTCCCGGCGGCGAAGCCCTCGAGCGCGGCACGCGGGGCGACAGTCGGTGTGTCCGCCGCCCAGACCCGCAGGAATCCGCCGCCCGCCGGCCGCCCGTCCACCTCGCAGCGCGCCGTGGTGCCGCCGCGCTTGGTGAGCGCCTCGCCGAGCAGTTCGGCCAACTCGCCCTTGGGCGGCTCGATCGCCTTCGCCGTCCACCCGTCGGCAAGCGGAAACGACACCGGCACCGGGCAGGGGGAGCCCGCGCCGCCGGTCGTGCCGCTGGCCGACGCCGGCGTCACCTCGTCGTACCAGGGCTCGCCAGTGGCCTGCGGGGCCGGATCGCCGGCCGCGGACCCGGCGGGAGCGGCGTCGTCGCCGCAGCCGGCCAGGAGGCCGAGGGTGAGCGCCGCCGAGACGGCGAAACGGGTACGAGTGTCCACGGTGGTGATCCCAGTCAGTCGATCTTCAGTCGGCCCATCTAAGCCGTGCGGTGTTCCGACGTCAATCGAGATCGTTCGGGGGCGACGGAAATCGGGTCGCCCCGCCCCGGCTGCTCTGACAATCTCTCCGCATGGGAGCGGCATCAGGATTCCGGCATGTGCAACGGGCGGACGGCACCGTGGTGATCACCCACCATGGGCGGGTGGCCGGCACGCTGCGCGGTGCCCGGGCCGCGGAGTTCCTCGCCGAGGTCGACGACGACCCGCAGTTGGTGATGGCCCGCTGGACCGGCAACTACCGCCACGGCAACGAGCGCACCGCGAAACAGCACCCCCGCAACCGGGGCTGAACGGCGCAAGGGCCCCTCCTCGACGAGGAGAGGCCCTCAGGCCGTGTGTCGAAGCCCCTGGCCGGACCGCCGCCTGGACTCCGCCTCGGCTCGACCGAGGACTTCGACACACGCCCTTGCGCGTGAACTCAGGGCCGGGCGAAGACGAGAGCCACGTTGTGACCGCCGAAGCCGAACGCGTTGTTCAACGCGGCCGGGATCTCCATGTGGCGGGCCTTGTGCGCGGC
Organism: Micromonospora sp. NPDC048835; assembly: GCF_040649995.1. Lineage (NCBI taxonomy): Bacteria > Bacillati > Actinomycetota > Actinomycetes > Micromonosporales > Micromonosporaceae > Micromonospora > Micromonospora sp. NPDC048835. The sequence continues at coordinate 73,777 of NZ_JBEZGM010000015.1, forward strand.
GACGTCCAGGGTGAGGCCGGGCTCCGGGTCGTCGAGGTTGATCGTCGGAGGGACGACGCTGTCGCGGATCGCCAGGATGGTGGCGATCGACTCCAGTGCGCCGGCCGCACCGAGCAGGTGACCGGTCATCGACTTGGTCGCGGACAGCACCGGGTGGTCGCCGAGCGCCTTGTGCAACCCGCCGATCTCCAGCATGTCCCCGACCGGGGTCGAGGTGGCGTGCGCGTTGACGTGCACGATGTCGCGCTTGGCGATGTCCGCGTCGGCGATCGCCTTGGCGATGGCCCGGACGGCGCCCTCGCCCTCGGCGTGCGGCTGCACGATGTCGTACGCGTCGGAGGTGATGCCGGCGCCGGCGAGGCGCGCGTACACCCGGGCGCCCCGGGCGGCGGCGTGCTCGGCCCGTTCCAGCACCACGATGCCGGCGCCCTCGCCGAGGACGAAGCCGTCCCGGCCCCGGTCCCACGGGCGGGAGGCCCGCTCCGGGTCGTCGTTGCGGGTCGACATGGCCCGCATCGAGCTGAAGCCGGCGATCGGCAGCGGGTGGATGACCGCCTCGGTGCCGCCGGCCACCACCACGTCGGCCCGGCCGGAGCGGATGATGTCCAGGCCGAGGGCGATCGCCTCGGCGCCGGTGGCGCAGGCGCTGGCCACCGAGTGCACGCCGGCCTTGGCGCCCAGCTCCAGGCCGACCCAGGCGGCCGGACCGTTCGGCATCAGCATCGGGATGGTGTGCGGGGAGACCCGCCGTGGCCCGGACGCCTCCAGGATGTCGTCCTGGGCGAGCAGGGTGGTGGCACCGCCGATGCCGGAGCCGACGCTGACGGCCAACCGCTCCCCGTCGAGGTCGGAGCCGGCGAGGCCGGCGTCCGCCCAGGCCTGCTGCGCCGCGATGATCGCGATCGCCTCGGAGCGGTCCAGGCGGCGCAGGCGGACCCGGTCCAGCACCTCGGACGGCTCCACGGCCAACTGGGCGGCGATCCGGACCGGCAGTTGCCCGGCCCACTCCTGGGTGAGGGCACTCACCCCGGAGCGGCCGGCGAGCATGGCATCCCAGGTCGACGCGACGTCCCCGCCGAGCGGGGTCGTCGCGCCGAGCCCGGTGACGACGACGTCAGGACGACTCATGATCAGGACTGCGCCGCGATGTAGCTGACAGCGTCACCGACGGTCTTGAGGTTCTGCACCTCGTTGTCCGGGATCTTGACGCCGAACTTCTCCTCGGCCGCGACCACGACCTCCACCATGGAGAGCGAGTCGACGTCGAGGTCGTCGGTGAAGGACTTCCCCTCGGCCACGTCGTCCGGGTTCACCCCGGCAACCTCTTCGAGGATCTCGGCGAGGCCGGTGGTGATCTCGTCACGGGTCATTGCGGTTGGTTCCTTTCATCGGGGTTCTCCGGCGGTCGGCGTCGCCGACCGCCACTCCTGGGCGCGTACGCGCCCGAGGGGGTCATCAGGGGCAGCGGACGACCTGACCGGCGTAGGTCAGGCCACCGCCGAAGCCGAACAGCAGCACCGGCGCGCCCGAGGGCACCTCCCGGCGCTCGACCAGCTTGGACAGGGCCAGCGGCACACTCGCCGCCGAGGTGTTGCCGGACTCGACGATGTCCTTCGCGATGATCGCGTCGGGAATGTTGAGCCGCTTGGCGATGCCGTCGATGATCCGGGCGTTGGCCTGGTGCGGCACGAACGCGGCCAGCTCCGACGGGTCGACCCCGGCCCGCTCGCAGGCCTGCAGCGCGAGCGGCGCGATCGCGGTGGTGGCCCAGCGGAAAACCGCCTGCCCCTCCTGCTGGATGTACGGGCGCCAGCCCTCGATGCGGACCGCGTCGCTCTTGTCCGGCACCGAGCCCCAGACCACCGGGCCGATTCCGGCCGGCTCGTCGTCGGCGGTGGCGGAGACCACCGCGGCACCGGCCCCGTCCGCGAAGATGATGCAGGTGGAGCGGTCGGTCCAGTCGGTGAAGTCGGACAGCTTCTCCGCACCGATGACGATCGCGTTGCGCGACGCGCCGGCACGGATGGCGTGGTCGACGGTGCCCAGCGCGTACGCGAAGCCCGAGCAGGCGGTGTTGAGGTCGAACGCGCCCGGCGCGGTGATGCCCAGCTTGGCGGCGACCCGGCAGGCCACGTTGGGGCTGCGGTCGATGGAGGAGCAGGTGGCGACCACGACCAGATCGATGTCGGCGGCGGTCAGACCGGAGTTGGCCAGGGCCTTGCCGGCGGCAGCGGCGGCCATGTCGGCGACCGTCTCGCTGTCGGCGATCCGCCGGCTGACGATGCCGACCCGGTCCCGGATCCACTCGTCGTTGGTGTCGACGAGTTTGGCGATGTCGTCGTTGGTCACCACCCGGGAAGGCTGGTAGTGCCCCATCGAGACGATGCGACTGCCAGTCATGAACGACCTCCGATACGGGCGATCAGGTCCCGTGCGGCCGGCAGGTCGTCCGGGGTGTTGAGGGTGACGATCTCCGGGGCTCCGTCGCCCTTGAGTTCCCGCTTGACCAGCCCGGCGAGAGTGCCGGCCGGGGGCAGTTCGATCACGCCGGTGACCCCGAGGTCGGCCAGCGTACGCATGCACAGGTCCCACCGCACCGGCGCGGTGACCTGGCGGACGAGGCGCTGCACCATGGCCGCGCCCTCGTCGACCGCGGTGCCGTCGAGGTTCGACAGCAGGGTCCGGGTCGGGTCGGCCGGGGTGATCCGGGCGGCCTCCGCGGCGAGCGCGGTCTCGGCCGGAGCCATGTACGGGGTGTGGAACGCGCCGGCCACCTGGAGGCGGATGACCCGGGCCCGGGTGGGCGGCGCGGCGGCGAGCTTGTCGAGCCCGTCCAGGGCGCCCGCGGCGACGATCTGCCCGGCGCCGTTGCGGTTGGCCGGGTACAGCCCGTTCGCCTCGATCGCGGCGACCACCTCGTCGGGGTCACCACCGAGCACCGCGGCCATGCCGGTCGGCTCCAGCGCGCAGGCGGCGGCCATCTCCCGCCCACGGACGCCGGCCAGGGTGATCGCGGCGTCGGCCGACAGCACGCCAGCCAGGGCGGCGGCACCCAACTCGCCGACGCTGTGGCCGGCGGTGAGCGCGACCCCGTCCAGCGGCAGGTGCTCGGCGGCGAGCAGCGCCGCGGCGACGAGCAACGGCTGGGTGCGGGCGGTGTCCTTGATCTCGTCGGCGTCGGCGTCGGTGCCCAGGTGCAGCAGGTCGACCCCGGCCAGCGCCGACCACTCGCGCAGTCGCGCCGCAGTGCCGGTCAGGTCGAGCCAGGGGGTCAGGAAGCCGGGTTTCTGAGAACCCTGGCCGGGACTAAGTACGGCGAGCACGCCTATGACTCTCCCGGATAAAGCCGGCCAATGCTGTGCCGCCTTCGACCAAACCGTACTAGGGCCTTTGGAGGTTTCCTACAAAGATCGGCGGGGATCATCCTCGGTTTGAGCCGATTTCCGGGTAGCCGGGGTCATTGTCTGAGTCGGGACCGGCGAGGCGAGCGGGACGACCGGATCCAGCCGACCCACGGTCAGCGCGACCTGAAGGGCGAACGCGTCGCGCGGAGACAGCGGCGAGAACCCGGTCACCTCGGCGATCCGGCGCAACCGGTACCGCACCGTGTTCGGGTGCACGAACAGCGCTCGGGCCGCGCTCTCCAGCGTGCCACCGGCAGCCAGGAAGGCGTCCAGGGTCGCCAGCAACTCCCCACCGGCGCGGACGAGTGTCGCGTACACATCGTGACGTAGCCGACGGCGGGCCTCCGCGTCGCCGGCGAGGGCCCGCTCCGGCAGCAGCTCCGCGGCCGGCACCGGCCGGGGCGCGTTGGGCCAGGCCGGCGCGGCCCGGAAACCGGACAGCGCGGCCCGCGCCGACTCGGTCGCCTCGTCCAGGCTCGGTACGGCGGGACCGACCACCACCGGGCCGTCGCCGAACGCGCTCAGCAGCTTCGCCGTGGCGGTCAGCGGGTCCGCCGCGCCGCCCAGCACGATCACCAGCCGGTCGCCGTGGACGCCGCCGATCACCTCCACGCCGATCCGACGGGCCTGCCGGTAGACCACGTGCAACACCGCGGAGACCTCACCACCTGGCGACCGGCCGACCGCCACCGCCACCGGCGGTGCGTCCGCCCAGCCGAGCGCGGCGGCCCGACTGGCCAGGACGTCCGGCGAGTCACCACGCAACAGCGCGTCCACGAGCAGCGCCTGCAACCGGGCGTCCCAGGCGCCGCGCGACTCGGCGGCCCGCGCGTAGACCCGGGCGGCGGAGAACGCGATCTCCCGGGAGAAGCGCAGCACCGCCTCGCGCAACTGCTGCTCCTCGCCCTCGGCGGCCAGGTGCGACACCTGCTCCTCGACCACGTCGATCGTCACCTTGATCAACGCCACGGTCTGCTGAAGTGTGATCGACCGGGCCAGCGCCTGCGGGGCGGCGGCGAAGACCTCGTCCGAGACCTCCTGGGTGCTGTCCGTCGTGCCACCGCCGTCGCGCAGCCACTGCACAAGCGATCGGGCACCGGCCTGCGCGACGAGCATCACCCAGGAGCGCTGGTCGGCCGGCAGCGCCCGGAACCAGGGCAGCGTCTCGTCCATCCGGGCCACGCTGGAGGTGGCCAACGCCCCCGCCGATCGTTCGATCCGACGCAGCGTGGCCGACAGCTCCCCACCGCCAGACGTGCTCACCGCCCTAGCCTGACACGTCGTGAGCAGGCCAACCACGCCGGCACCGGTCCACCGGCCACCGGTCACGGTTGCGGGGGCAGGCCCACCTCCTGGGCCAGGATCGCGGCCTGCACCCGGCTGCGCAGACCCAGCTTCGCGAGGATCCGACTCACATGGGTCTTGGCGGTGCTCTCCGCGAGCGTCAACCGATCGGCGATCTGCTGGTTGGACAGGCCCAACCCGAGGCACGCCAGCACGTCACGCTCACGCGGGGTGAGGGTGTCCAGCGCGGCCCGGGCAACGGCCGACGCGCCCGGCGCGGTGGCCGCGAACGCCGTGATCAGCCGCCGGGTCACCGTGGGCGCGATGAACCCGTCGCCCCGCGCCACCGTCCGCACGGCGCTGACCAGGCCGTCGGCGTCGGTGTCCTTGAGCAGGAACCCCGCCGCGCCCGCCCGCAGCGCCCCGAAGACGTACTCGTCGAGGTCGAAGGTGGTGAGCACCAGCACGTCGGCCAGCTCGTCGGCGACGATGGCCCGGGTCGCGGAGATCCCGTCCCGGCGAGGCATGCGGACGTCGAGCACCGCCACGTCCGGGCGCAACTCCCGGCACAACCGCACCGCCTCGTCGCCGTCGGCCGCCTCACCGACCACCTCGATGCCCGCCGAGCCGTTCAGGATCAGGGCCAGCCCGGCCCGTACCGCCCGCTGGTCGTCGGCGAGCACCACCCGTACCGTCGCCGGGCCCGCGTCGCCCGGAGACCGCGCCGGCCCGGTCACCCGGCCTCCCCGGTGGGCAGCGCCGCCCGCACCTGCCAGCGGCCGTCGCGCGGCCCGGCGGTGAACCGGCCGGCCAGCAACGTCGCCCGCTCCCGCATGCCGATCAGCCCGGCCCCGGCGCCGGGCAGCCCGGCCCCGCCCCGGCGGACCGGATTCTCCACCGTCAGCACCACCTCGGCCGGTCGGTACGCGATCGTCAGCTCCGCCTCACCCGTGCCGTGCTTGAGAGCGTTCGTCAGCGACTCCTGCACGATCCGGTACGCGGCGAGGTCCACCCCCACCGGCAGCGGAGCCGGCGCGCCGTCGGTGCGCACCCGCACGGCGAGGCCGGCCGCCCGGATCCGCTCGACAAGGCCGTCCGCCTCGGCCAGCCGGGCGGTGACCACCTCCGGCGTGGCCGGGCCGCCAACCGTCCCGGGCTCGCGCAGCACCTCGATCATCTGACGCATCTCCGCCAGGCCCTGCACACTGCTCTCCCGGATGACCCGCAACGCGGACTCGACCTGGCCGCGATCCAGCCCCGGCACGGACAGCACGGCGGTGGCGTGGATGGCCACCGCGCTGAGGTGGTTGGCGATCACGTCGTGCAGTTCCCGGGCCATCCGGGCCCGTTCCGCGCTCACCGCCTGCCGCCGGTCCAACTCGACGAGCCGGGCGGTCTGCTCGGCCCGGGCCCGTTCGGCGGCAGCCTGGTCCCGGTACTGCCGCACGCTGATCCCGGTCAGGACCGGCAGCAGACCGACGAGCACCACCAGCACCCCGATGGCCACTCCGCTCCACCCGTCGGAGAGGAGCACCCCGACGACCGCACCGAGCACGCTCAGCCCGATCGTCGCCCGCAGCAGCCACCGCCACAGCCGGGGCGGACCGTAGACGCAGGCGTCGTAGAGGACCTGGGTGTAGATCAGGATCACGCCCAGCGAACCGCCGAGCGCGACGTCCACCACCACCGCCGCGGTGCCGACCGCCAGGCTGGCACGCGGGGCGACGAGGCGCAGGCCCACGGCGACGCACATCGCCAGCAGCGGCGGCAGGAACAGAACCGGGGGCACGTCCGGGTGCGGACGGATCTGCGGTTGCCAACCCAGGGTCCACAACACCAGCCCGCCGGCCAGCGACACCCCGGCCAGTGCCAGGTCCCGGCCGCGGGTGCCGGAGCCGAGCCACGGTGGCGGACGCATGCCTCGATCCCACCACAGCCGGACCAGGGCGGAGTCCGACCGGGGGAGGACGCCGCCGCCTCCGACATGCGTCGAAAGAGGTACGCGGGCAGCGCCCCACCTCAGCGACAATGATCAACATGACCGATGTGGATACCCTCGCCGCGCTGGCTCGCGAGATCGACACCACCTGCCGGCTGGCCGGCACGTTCGTGCTCCGCTCCGGACGGACCGCCCACGAGTACTTCGACAAGTACCGCTTCGAGGCCGACCCCCGGCTGCTGGACCGGGTGGCCGCCGAACTGGCGCACCTGGTCCCACCGGACATCGAGGTGCTGGCCGGACTCGAGATGGGGGGCATCCCGGTGGTGACCGCACTCGGCCGGCACACCGGGCTGCCCTGCGCCTTCGTCCGCAAGAGCGCCAAGGCGTACGGGACGGCTCGGCTCACCGAAGGCGCGGAGCTGGCCGGTCGGCGGGTGCTTGTCGTCGAGGACGTGGTCACCTCCGGTGGTCAGGTCGTCATCTCCACCGGGCACCTACGCGACCTGGCGGCCCGGGTGGAGCACGCCCTCTGCGTCATCGACCGGGCTGAAGGCGGGGCGCAGGCACTCGCCGGTCACGGTGTGACACTGCGGGCGCTCCTCAGCCGAGCCGACCTGGAGGCGCACCGGGCCCGCTGAGCGTCGGTCCGCCCCGTCGGCGAGCCCCACGGTGAACGGTGCGGAAAGAAGCTGTGAACTGCGCAACCGGCTTCCGCGCTCAGCGGCGTCGTCGAGGACCGGGCGGCCCCTGCCCCGGGTACGCTGCCGCGCGGCCCGTCGGTCCCGGACAGTACGGTGACAGGGCACGTCGGGGGAGCACCCGCGGGTGAGGCGAGCGTGAGGAGACCGGGGATGGCGCACGGGGAGGCCGAGCACGGCTGCGCCCAGGGCGAGCCCTGCCGGCCGGGGCACCACGACCCGCAGGCGGCTGGCAAGCACCGCCGGGCGGTCGGCGGTGGGTCAGCGCACCCGGTGGACCCGCTCGCCGGGCGTGCCGACGACGAGCCCGTGCTGCCGCGTCAGCGCTCCGCCGAGCCCAGCGGTCTGCCCGAGACCGACCCGGACGTCCCCGCTGGTTGCCTCAGCGAACTTCCCGGCTGGGCCGGAGCGCATCGGCACGGCGCGGTCCGGCCGCGTCCACGGGCGACCCGCCGGGAACGCCCGCCACGCCGCTGGTGCTGACCTGCCCAGCGACGCGGCGTCGACCTGAGCCTGCGCGCTGACCTGAGCCTGCTTCAGCTCAGCGCGTGCGTCGGCGGATCAGCAGGGCGATCCCAGCCAGGCCGACCGTGATGGTGAGCATCACGCCGACGTTGAGCAGTAGCAGGCGTTGCAGGTCGCCGAGCGCCTCGTCGAGGTCCTTCGCCGGGTCGAGCGTGTCCTCCGGGAGCACCCGCTCGCCGCCGCCCGCGCCGCCGCTGACCGTGTCGAACTGCCGCTCCAGCGGCACCCCGGCAGTGCGCAGGGTCTCGGACATGCTGAGCCGACCCAGGAACCAGCCGGCGCTGGTCTTGCGACCGTCCGGCTGCTTCGCCGGCCGGTAGACGCGAGGGCCGCCGACCGCCTTGGGGTAGAGGTCGTACGTCTGCTTCGGCGTCTCGCCGGCGAGCACCACGACCGTGTACTTCGGACCGAGGTTCGCCGCCTTCGGACCGGTCGGCATGCCGGTGCGGGCAAGGAAGTTGACCTGATCGATGACCGCGCCCACGAGGGTCGGTTCCTTGTCGGCATGCATCCGCAGCGGGGCGGACAGCCCCGTGCCGGTGATGTCCACTCCGGCGGGTGCCGGTTTCGGCGCGGCCGAGGCCGAGCCAGCGGTGCCAAGCGACAGCAGCGCTGCCGCCAGGGTGCCCGCCAACACGGCGGCCAACCGCCTCATGTGTCGGACCATCCCGCCTCCTCGCCCCGTTCGATGGATGGCTTCGTCGTGACGTCCGGACCGACCTGCCGGTGCGGCATCGACCAGATGGTCGCGTCCACTCCTACAGACTCCGCAGAACGTCGATGAGTTGCAGCTTTCGGAACAGTAATTGGAACTATCTGCGATCTCTGCTCGACTAATGAGGAGCCGTTTGATCAGCGGGCGGATCGTACCCTTACGGAGGGTTTCATGGGGGGCAGGGTTACACGTGCGGTGCGGGTCGTGCCAGTGGTGCTCGGCGTGGCGTTCGGTGTGTCGTTTCTGGTGCCGGCGACACCAGCCGCCGCCCACAACCAGCTGACCGGCAGCAACCCCCGCGACGGCGCTCGCCTGGCGACGGCACCCGCCCGGGTCGAGCTGCGGTTTCTCGCCAAGCCGTCGCCGACTACGACGAAGGTCACAATAACCGGACCGGACAATGTGGTCGCTGGCGGGACACCCGCCTTCGACGGCAGCCGCGTACGCGTGCCGTTCAAGCCGGCCGCCGCGGGGCTCTACATCGTCGGCTATCAGCTCGCGTCGTCGGACGGGCATCCGGTGAAGGGCGAGGTGCGGTTCACCCTCACCGCCGGCACCGCCGCAGACCCCTCCGCCACACCGTCGGCCGCCACCAGCCCGGCCGGCACGCCCTCGGCTGGTGCGTCGGGCGGCACGCCCTCGGCTGGTACGTCGGCCGCCGGCGTACCCCCCACCGGCTCGCCGTCGGTCACGCCCGGCAGCTCGACGGTGCCGGCCGCGTCGGAGCAGTCCGACTCCGGCGGTCGCTGGTGGGTCTGGGCTCTCGGCGGGCTGCTGCTGCTGGCCGCACTCGCCGCCGGCCTGCTGTTCCGCCGCCGCCGAACCGCACCCTAACCAGCTGCCCCCCGCCCCCACCCCGCCCCACCCCACCCCGCCCCGCCCCGCCCGCGATCTTGCACTTTCTGTCGTGACAAATGGTGCATCCCACTCATTTCGACAACCGAAACTGCAAGATCGACGCGCTGGAGCGGCGAGGGCGCGGGGTGCGGGGTGGGGCGGGGGCGGGGGTGGGGGGTGGGGTTAGACCAGGCGTAGGCGGGCGGCGCGGATTCGGGTCAGGGTGCGCTCGCGTCCGAGCACCTCGAGCGACTCGAACAGCGGCAGGCCCACGGTGCGGCCGGTGACCGCGACCCGTACCGGCGCCTGCGTCTTGCCGAGCTTGAGGCCCCGCTCGGCGCCGACCGCCTCCAGCGTCGACTTCAGCGACTCGGCATCCCAGGACTCCAGCGCCTCGAACGCCGTGACGGCGTCGTCCAGCAGCTCGGCCGAGCCGTCCTTCATCGTCTTGGTCCAGGCGGCCTCGTCGATCAGCGGCGAGGCCAGGAAGAGGAAGTCGACGTTCGGCACGATCTCGCTCAGCACCGCGATCCGTGTCTGCGCCAGCGCCGCCACGGCGGCGAAGGCGTCGGCGTCGAACTCCTCCGGCTGCCACGGCGGCGGCGCGATGGTCTCGGTGCCGGTCAGCCACGGCTGGCACGCGTCGATGAACTCGGCCACCGGCAGCGCGCGAATGTATTCACCGTTGAACGCGCGCAGCTTCTTCTCGTCGAAGAACGCCGAGGAGAGGTTGACCTCGTCCAGCCGGAACTCGTCCTCGATCACCGACCAGGGAACGATCTCCCGGTCGCCGGACGGCGCCCAGCCGAGCAGCATCAGGTAGTTGCGCATCGCGCCGGCGAGGTAGCCCTCGTCGCGGTACGCCTCCAGGGCGACCTTGTCCCGGCGCTTGGAGAGCTTCTGCCGTTTCTCGTTGACGACCACGGGCACGTGTGCCCAGACCGGCGGCTTGACCCCGAGGGCGTCCCAGAGCAGCTGCTGCTTGGGGGTGTTGGGCAGGTGCTCCTCGGCCCGGATCACGTGGGTGATCCCCATGGTCATGTCGTCGACGACGTTTGCCAGCAGGAAGACCGGCGAGCCGTCGCCCCGGGCGATGACGAAGTCCTCGATGAGCTTGTTCTCGAAGGTGGGCTCGCCCCGGATCAGGTCGATGACCACCGTGGCGCCCTCGTCCGGCGTACGGAAGCGCAGCGCGTGCCCCGGGCCGGGGCCGAGGCCCCGGTCGCGGTGGTAGCCGTCGTAGCCCTGGTACTGCGAGCCGGTGCGGGCCTGCACGTCCTCGCGGGTGCAGTCGCAGTAGTAGGCGCGGCCCGACTCGTACAGGCGGGCCGCGGCGGCCCGGTGCTCGCCCGCGTTCGCCGACTGGAGGTACGGGCCCTCGTAGCTGCCCCGGGAGATCCCGATCCAGTCCAGCGCGGAGAGGATGCCCTCGGTCCACTCGGGCTTGTTGCGCGCCGCGTCGGTGTCCTCGATGCGCAGCACGAACACGCCGCCCTGCTGCTTGGCGTAGATCCAGTTCTGCAGCGCCGAGCGGGCGCCGCCGACGTGGAACATACCGGTCGGGGAGGGGGCGAAGCGCACACGTACTGTCACGTCCCCCAGCCTACGGCGATGCGCGACCGCTTTCGGCCACGGCCCCCCAGGCTCACGGCACCGAGCGGATCTTCACCACCAGGGCGCTGCCGAGCAGGGTCACGACGGCGGTGACCGCGTAGAGCGTGGGATAGCCGCCCAGGTACACCACGAGCGGGGCGGAGAGCGCCGGGCCGAGCACCTGCGGCGCCGAGTTGGCGATGTTGATGACGCCCAGGTCCTTGGCCCGGTCGGTGGCCCGGGGCAGCACCTGGGTGATCAACGCGGCGTCCACCGAGAGGTAGACGCCGTAGCCGGCACCGAGCAGCAGCGCCGCGACGACGGCCATCGGCCAGACCGGCGCCACCGCGAGCAGCAGCGCCGCCACCGCCATGATCAGTCCGGAGACGATCACGTAGATCTTGCGGCGGCCGGAACGGTCGGACAGCCGACCGGCGACCACCGCGGTCGACATCATCCCGAGCGTGTAGAGCAGGATCAGCACCAGCAGGCCACCCTCGGGGTCGGGGTGGCGGACCCCGTCGCTGAGGAAGTACAGCAGGTAGAGGGTGCCGAGTGCGTTGCCCAACTGGACCAGGAACCGGGTGATCCAGGCCCAGGCGAAGTCCGGGTGCCGTCGGGGGCTGACCCACATCGAGGCCAGCAGCGCCCGCGCCCGCAACACCGGCCGATGGGTACGCGGCAGTGGCTCATCGGGGGTGAGCAGCGCGAACGGCAGCGACAGCAGCAGGATGGCCACGGCGATGGCCAGGTAGCCGGCCGCGTTGCCGGTGACCACGGCGGTGACCAGCACCGCGCCGAGCACCAACCCGAGCGCCTGCGGGATGCCCACCCAACCCGAGACACCGCCGCGCTGTACCACCGGTACCCGGTCCGGGATGGCGGCGGTGAGGCTCGCCAGCATCGCGTTGAAGCAGACCTGCGCGGCGACCCAACCGAGGGCGACCCCGAGGATGGTCCGCTGCTGGGCGAGCAGCACCAGGGCCGCCGCGCCGAGCACCGCACCGCCCGCGGTCCAGACGTGCCGGCGCCCGAACTCGCGGCCGGCCACCCGCAGACAGGTCCGGTCGGAGAGCGCACCCGCGAGCGGGTTGGCGAGCACCGCCGCCAGAGCGCCGAGGCCGGTGACCACGGCAAGCATGTTCTCCTTGTCGCCGGGCGCGATCTGTTCGATCTGTTGCGGCAGCAGCACCTGGATGGGTGTGAAGAACGCCATCCAGACGCCGAGGTTGGCCGCGAAGATCAGACCGATCCAGCCGCGTCGCACCGGCACCGTCGGCTCGGCGAGCGCCGCCGGCAGCGCCGCCGACGTCGGGTCGACGGTGGTCACCGCGCCGACCCCGGCCGGCTGGCCGCGATCACGCCACGCAACCAGGTGTACGACGACTTCGGCGTACGGGTCTGGGTGGGGTAGTCGACGTGCACCAGACCGAACCGCTTGGTGAACCCCTCGGCCCACTCCCAGTTGTCCAGCAGCGACCAGACGAAGTACCCGCGGACGTCCACCCCGTCGTCGATTGCGGCCCGGACCGCGCGCAGGTGCCCGTCCAGGTACGCGATCCGATCCGGGTCCGCCACCTGCCCGTCCGCGTCGGGTGCGTCGTCGTACGCGCAGCCGCTCTCGGTGATCTCGATGGGCGGCAGCGCGTCGCCGTACGTGTCGCGGAGCCAGCCGAGCAGCTCGTGCAGCCCGTCGGGGGCGACCGGCCAGTCGAAGGCGGTACGCGGGTAGCCGTCCAGCGGCACGAGGTCGAACGGCAGCGGCGAGCCCTCCTCGGCAGCGCGTACCCCGGTGGGGTTGTAGTAGTTGACCCCGAGCACGTCGATCGGCGTGGCGATGGTGTCGAGGTCGCCGGGGTGGACGACGCTCATGTCGAGCCCTGGTAGCTCCGGGTAGCCGCGGCCGAGCAGCGGGTCGGTGAAGAGTCGGTTGTGCAGCGCCTGGTAGGCCGCCCCGGCCGCCCGGTCGGCGTCCCGGTCGCCGAGCACCCGCACCGGCGAGTAGTTGTTGGCGATCGCCACCGGGCTGGTGCTGTGGGCCCGTAGCGCGGCCACCGCGAGCCCGTGCCCGAGCAGTTGGTGGTGGGCGACCGGAAAGGCGTCGAAGAGCAGCATCCGGCCGGGGGCGTGTACGCCCATCCCGTACCCCATGCTCATGTGGATGAACGGCTCGTTCAGGGTGATCCAGAGCCGGACCCGGTCGCCGAGCCGGGCGGCGGTCAGCTCGGCGTAGTCGGCGAACCGGGCCGCGGTGTCGCGGTGCAGCCAGCCGCCGGCGTCTTCGAGGGGTTGCGGCAGGTCCCAGTGGTAGAGGGTGGCGACCGGGTCGACGTCGGCGGCAAGCAACTCGTCCACCAGACGGTCGTAGAAGTCCAGGCCGGCGGCGTTGGCCGGGCCGGTGCCGGTGGGCTGGACCCGGGGCCAGGCGATGGAGAACCGGTACGCGGAGACCCCCAGCCCGGCCAGCAGCGCCACGTCCTCGCTGTGCCGGTGGTAGTGATCGCAGGCGACCTCGCCGCTGCTGCCGTCGCTGATCCGCCCGGGGGAGTGCGCGAAGGTGTCCCAGATGGACGGACCCCGTCCGTCGGCCGTGGTGGCGCCCTCGATCTGGTGGGCCGATGTGGAGACGCCCCAGCGGAAGCCGGTGGGGAACTGGGGCAGTGGTGCGGTCGACATGCGCCCTCCCGGTCAACGTGAAACGTGTTCGGGACTTTAAAGCGCTCCCGATGAATGCGCCATAGGCCGGCCTGGCCCATTCCGCAATGGTTGATCGGCGTGTCTTTTTCCGAACCCGTCCAGGTAAGTCCGATTTAGCGCATAGAGTGCCGATATCGTGGGATGTCCTCACCGGAGGAAAGACGGAAATGATCCTCGTGGAACGCAGTGCGCACGTGGCGGCGCCAATTGAAGTGGTCTGGGATGTCGTGCAGCGGGCCGAGCAGTTGCCGGCCTGGCTGGCCGGAGTCCGCGCGGCCGAGGTGCTCTCGGGAGAGGGCTTCGGACGGCGACAACTTGTCCAGGCGGGGCGCGGCTCGGCGCACGAGGCCGAGGTGATCGCCTACCAGGAGCCGACGCTGATCGGCTGGCGGGAGCGGGCCAAGGGCGCCGGATCTCGGGCGGAGGCGCGCACCGAGATCTACGTCCAGCTCACCGGAGACGAGGAGGAGGGCGGGACCATCGTCCGCCTCATCGTGGTCCGCTGGCCGGCCGGCCCGGTGAAGGCGGCCCTGCTGCGCCTCGGGCTACGTCGGGTCGGCGCCGACCTGGAGGACTCGCTGGCCCGGCTCACCGACCTGGCCGCCGTCGGCTGACGAGCGCCCATCCTCCCGGCGTCCCCGCGACGGCGGTGGTCCGGATCCCCGCCAGGGCCCCGGACCGCCGCCGCTCCCGTCCCGCGCCGGCCCCCGGCCCCGGCCCCGGCCTCCGGCCTCGGCCTCGTCAGCGTCGATCATGGACTTGTGGTGCCTGGTTCGCGATGGTATGACCGCTTCGCCCCCCACCACAACTCCTTGATCGACGCTGGCGGGCGGCGCGACGGGGCGTAGCTCGGGGTGCGGCAGGGGCCGCAGCCGGGGCGGGGGTTGTGCCGGAGCCCGGGGCGGCCCGGGAGCGGCGGTTGGAGTTGCGGCGGGGGTGGGTTGAGCGTGACGGGGGCCCGGGCGCGGATGCGCCCGGGCCCCCGTGGGTCGTGCTGGGCTAGCTGTCGCCGCCGGTCTCGCCGACCGGGGCGGCGTTGACGTCGTCGATCGCGTACTTCTTGGCAGCCTCGGCCGGCACCGTGGTCGCCACCGCGCCGCTGCGGGCGAGCTGCCGCAGCGTGGCCACCACGATCGACTCCGCGTCGACGTGGAAGTGCCGACGCAGCGCGTGCCGGGTGTCCGACATGCCGAAACCGTCGGTGCCGAGCGACGTGTAGTCGCCGGGTACCCAGCGGGCGATCAGATCCGGTACCGCCCGCATGAAGTCGCTGACCGCCACCTTCGGGCCGTCCGCGTCGGCCAGCTTCTGCTGGATGTACGGAACCTTCGCCTCGGCGCCCGGGTTGAGCAGGTTGTACTCCTCGGTCTCCACCGCGTCCCGGCGCAGCTCGGTCCAGGAGGTCACCGACCAGACGTCGGCGGCCACCCCCCAGTCCTGGGCGAGCAGCTGCTGGGCCTTGAGCGCCCACTGCATCCCCGTGCCCGACGCGAGCAGGTTGGCCTTCGGCCCGTCGACCTGAGGTGCCGGCGCGTAGCGGTAGATGCCCTTGAGCAGGCCCTCCACGTCCACGTCGGCCGGCTCGGCCGGCTGGAGCGTCGGCTCGTTGTAGACCGTCAGGTAGTAGAAGACGTTCTCCTGAGCCTCCCCGTACATCCGGTGCAGACCCTGCTCCAGGATGTGCGCGATCTCGTACGCGAACGCCGGGTCGTACGCCACCACTGCCGGGTTGGTGGCGGCGATCAGCAGCGAGTGCCCGTCCTCGTGCTGGAGGCCCTCACCGTTGAGCGTGGTCCGACCCGCGGTGGCGCCGAGCAGGAAGCCCCGGGCCATCTGGTCGGCCGCTGCCCACAGCCCGTCGGCGGTCCGCTGGAACCCGAACATCGAGTAGAAGATGTACATCGGGATCATCGGCTCGTCGTGCGTGGCGTACGACGAGCCGGCCGCGGTGAACGAGGCCACCGAACCGGCCTCGTTGATCCCCTCGTGCAGGATCTGCCCGGAGGTCGACTCCTTGTACGACAGGAACAACTCCCGGTCGACCGAGGTGTAGCGCTGGCCGTGCGGCGAGTAGATCTTCGCAGTCGGGAAGATCGAGTCGAGACCGAAGGTGCGGGCCTCGTCCGGGATGATCGGCACCCAACGCTTGCCGAACTCCTTGTCCTTCATCACGTCCTTGAGCAGACGGACGAAGGCCTGCGTGGTGGCCACCTTCTGCTTGCCCGAGCCGCGCTTGATGTCGGCGAACCGCTCCGGACCGGGGATGGCCAGCCGCTTCGTGCTGGTCCGCCGGGACGGCAGGTAGCCGCCGAGCTGCTCCCGCCGCTCCTTCAGGTACGCCAGCTCCTCGGACTTCTCGCCCGGGTGGAAGTACGGCGGCAGGTAGGGGTTCTCCTCCAGCGCCGAGTCCGGGATGTCCAGGTAGAGCCGGTCGCGGAAGGTCTTCAGGTCCTCCAGCGTCAGCTTCTTCATCTGGTGGGTCGCGTTGCGGCCCTCGAAGTGCGAGCCGAGCGTCCAGCCCTTGATCGTCTTCGCCAGGATGACGGTGGGCTGACCGGTGTGCTCGGTGGCCGCCTTGTAGGCCGCGTAGAGCTTGCGGTAGTCGTGCCCACCCCGCTTGAGGTTCCAGATCTCGTCGTCGCTGAGCGGCTCGACCATCTTGCGGGTCCGGGCGTCCCGGCCGAAGAAGTGCTCGCGGACGTACGCGCCGGACTCCGCCTTGTAGGTCTGGTAGTCACCGTCGGTCGTGGTGTTCATGAGGTTGACCAGCGCGCCGTCGGTGTCCGCGGCGAGCAGCGGGTCCCACTCGCGGCCCCAGACCACCTTGATGACGTTCCAGCCGGCGCCCCGGAAGAACGCCTCCAGCTCCTGCATGACCTTGCCGTTGCCCCGGACCGGGCCGTCCAGCCGCTGCAGGTTGCAGTTGATCACGAAGGTGAGGTTGTCCAGCTCCTCGCGGGCGGCCACGCCGATCGCGCCGAGCGTCTCCGGCTCGTCCATCTCGCCGTCGCCGAGGAACGCCCAGACGTGCTGCTGCGAGGTGTCCTTGATGCCGCGGTGCTGCAGGTACCGGTTGAACCGGGCCTGGTAGATCGCGTTCAGACCACCGAGGCCCATCGAGACGGTGGGGAACTCCCAGAAGTCCGCCATCAGCCGAGGGTGCGGGTACGAGGGCAGCCCACCACCGGGGTGCGACAGCTCCTGGCGGAACCCGTCGAGCTGGTGCTCGCTGAGCCGCCCCTCCAGGAACGCCCGCGCGTACATGCCGGGGGAGGCGTGGCCCTGGTAGAAGATCTGGTCGCCACCGCCCGGGTGGTTCTTGCCCCGGAAGAAGTGGTTGAAGCCCACCTCGTAGAGCGACGCCGAGCTGGCGAAGGTGGAGATGTGCCCGCCGACGCCGATCTCCGGGCGCTGCGCCCGGTGCACCAGCATGGCGGCGTTCCACCGGACGTACGCCCGGATCCGCCGCTCGACGTGCTCGTCACCCGGGAACCAGGGCTCGCGCTCCGAGGGGATGGTGTTGATGTAGTCGGTGGTGGTCAGGGGCGGAACCCCGACCTGGCGTTCACGGGCCCGCTCCAGCAGGCGCAGCATCACGTAACGGGCGCGTTTGGCACCGCGTTCGTCGATGACACCGTCAAGCGACTCGACCCATTCGCTTGTCTCTTCAGGGTCGATGTCCGGAAGCTGGCTCGGTAGGCCGTCGCTGATCACCGGGCGCTTGCGTTCCGTAGCCACAGGCGTTCCCTCGGTTGTGTGTGGGATAGGTCTCTAGCGCCATCCTGCCCCCTGGTGGCACCCGTCGTCACGTCTAGGTCCCCCCGACGCGATGCTGAACACAGGTACTCGTCGGTAACTTAGCGCGACGGGCGGGGGAAACCTGAGTGGTTTGACCCCCACTCCTACCGTCGCCTCCATGAACGGACGCCCTGTCGCGGTCGCCACGAGCATGATCGTTATCGGAATCGTGGGCCTGGTCCTCGGCGCGATCTTGCTCGCCTCCGGCTACTGGCCCTCGGTGGGACTGGTGGCCACCGGCATCCTGCTGGTCGTGCTCGGCGCGGTCCTGCTGCGGGACACGAGACGTACGGCCCGTCGGACCGGCCGCCGGCATCCCCCGGAGGAGGGCAACGCCCATTACGCCTCCTACCCTTGGCCAGCTGCGGACGCCGGCAGCAGTTGGCACGGCGACCGCCAGCGCGACGGCGGCCATGACAGCTCCGGCGGAGGCGGTACGGAACCGGTCGGCGGCAGCGTCGGTGGCGACTCCGGGAGAAGCTGGTCCGGCTGGGGCTGGTCCAGCGGTGACTCCGGCGGGGGCTGGTCTGGTGGCGACTCGGGCGGGGGTTGGTCTGGTGGTGACTCGGGCGGGGGTTGGTCTGGTGGCGACTCGGGCGGGGGTTGGTCTGGCGGCGGCGACTCCGGTGGCGGTGGTGGCGGCTCCTGACTGGCGGTGGTGGCGGCTCCCGACTGGCGGTGGTCGGCTCCTGACCACGCTCTGAGGCAGAATGCGACGTATGCGCAGTGACGTGATCACCGTCCAGACCGGGTCCCGACCGACAGTCCGGGACATCACCGCCGAGGCCCAGCAGTTCGTCTCCGGCGAGGGCGACGGACTGCTGCACGTCTTCGTGCCCCACGCCACCGCCGGCCTGGCGATCATCGAGACCGGCTCGGGATCCGACGACGACCTGCTCAGCGCCCTGGACGACCTGCTACCAACCGAGGACCGCTGGCGGCACCGGCACGGCTCACCCGGCCACGGCCGCGACCACGTGCTGCCGGCGTTCGTTCCGCCGTACGCCACGCTGCCGGTGCTCGGCGGCCGGCTGGCGCTCGGCACCTGGCAGTCGGTCTGCCTCGTCGACACCAATGGCGACAACCCGACCCGCCAGGTCCGCTTCTCCTTCCTCCCCGGCTGACCGCCCGCCGCCCGTGTGGCGCGGTCGGTGTGGGCGCGGTCGGTGTGGCGCGCTCGGTGTGGCGCCGCCCTTGTCGCGCTGTCGGTGTCGCGCGGTCGGTGTCGCGCCGTCCGCCACGCGCGGTCCGTCTACCGCCTCGCGCCAAGATCGTGCTCGAACCTGGATGTAGTGGTGTCCGGGGCGTGGGAGGCCACTACATCCAGGATCGAGCACGATCTTGGGCGGCGGCCCGTCGCAGAGCCTGCTGATCGCACCCAGGTGCAGCCGTCCGCTGTCAAGATCTGCGCAACATCAGGGAAACTGCTGCCTGAACCCCTGCCGAGGCAGCATCTTCGCTGATGTTGCGCGGGACGGGGCTCTGCGTGGACCCGGCCCAGCCCGGCGGCCCAGCCAACCCTGCCCGGTCCTGC
>NZ_JBEZGM010000015.1:92901-171545 GCF_040649995.1 Micromonospora sp. NPDC048835
GCCCGGCCCGGTCCTGCCCGGCCCGGTCCTGCCCGGCCCGGTCCTGCCCGGCCCGGTCCTGCCCGGCCCGGTCCTGCCCGGCCCGGTCCTGCCCGGCCCGGTCCTGCCCGGTCCGGCCCGGTCCTGCCCGGCCCCTGCCCCAGCCCGGTCCAGCCCAGCCCAGCGCAGCCCAGCGCAGCCCGGGTTGGGTTGCGAAGTGGCGCGGCGGGCTGCGGATCGGTGTGGTCGGTCCGGCCGGTACGCCCGAATCTGATGTTGAACTGGGCGAACGGGTTGCTGCGTACGATGTGGTCGTGACGCGGCAGGTGGATTCCGCAGTGGGCGGGCCGGTGGATCGGGCTGGTCTCACCACCGACGTGCTGCGCCGGATGGCCCACGTCAGTGAGGCCCTGCGACACCGGCAGGGTTCCGCGTTCGCCGAGTTGGGGCTGACGCCGGCGACCGCGCGGGCGTTGCACGAACTGGACCCGGACCATCCCCTGCCGGCTCGTGATCTCGCCGGCCAGTTGGGCTGCGACAGGTCGAACGTGACGGTGCTTGTCGACAAGCTGGAGCAGACCGGGCTGGTCGAGCGCCGCACCGACCCCGGGGACCGCCGCCAGAAGACGTTGGTGGTGACCGAGAAGGGCCGCGTCGTGCGGGCCGGGGTGATCGAGGTGATGTCCGACTCCCGACTCCTGTCCGGACTGCGCGATGAGGAGCTGAGCACCCTTCGTGACCTGCTGTGGAAGGTGTCCGACGGCGGCTGCCCGGAGTCGCTCGACACGGCGTGACCGTATCCCCGTCGGCCGTGTCCCACTGGGCGAGCAGGGCTCCCGTCGGTAATGCTGTCCGACGTGACCACCCCGCAAGATCTCGACGACCGGCTCCGGGAGACGCTGGCGGCGCTGCCTGCCGCAGAGCGACGGCGTGACCCCGCCGACCCGGTCACCGACGACGCCCCACTGACTGGCGCGCAGGTGCTGGACCTGTTCGACGCGCAGGTGACAAGTCGGCAGCTCGACCTGGCCAGCCGCTGGTTGCGAAGCTTCGGGGAGGGTTTCTACACCATCGGCTCGGCCGGGCACGAGGGCAACGCTGCGGTCGCCGCTGCGCTGCGCCCCACCGATCCGGCGCTGCTGCACTACCGCTCCGGCGCCTTCTTCTGCCTCCGTGCAGCCCAGGCCGCCGCCGACCCGGCACTGGCCGCCGCCGCCGACCCGGCACTGGCCGCCGCCGCCGACCCGGCACTGGCCGCCGCCGCCGACCCGGCACTGGCCGCCGCCGACGGGTCGGCTGACCCGCAGCTGATCACCCAACGGGCGCGGAGCAGCGACCAGGTGCCGACCGCCGGCTCCGACGAGGCGCGGATCACCGACCGAACGTTGAGCGGCGACGGGGCGGCGACCGCAGGCTCCGACGGGGTACGGATCACCGACCGGGCGTTGAGTACCGGTTCTGCGCCGTCCGCCGAGCCCGGTTCGTCCGTGGACGGTGGGCCGACCCGCGACCGCCACTCCACCGCCGATCCGCGGCTGTCCGAATCGGAGCCGTCCGGGGCGGAACAGAGTTCGGCGAGCGTGGCCGCCAACGGGTTCGCGGCGTACGCGGACGCGGCCCGGGACGTGCTGCGCGGGATGGTCGCCTCCAGCGAGGAGCCGATCGCCGGGGGCCGGCACAAGGTGTTCGGTCGCGCCGACCTGGCCATCGTGCCGACCACCTCCACGATCGCCTCGCACCTGCCGCGCGCGGTGGGGATGGGGTTGGCGGTGGAGCGGCTGCGTCGGCTGGACAGCGCCGGGCGGCGTACCGGAGCGGGGGTGCGGGTCGGTAGCGGCGCGGGCGCGGCGCACGCCCCGTGGCCGACGGACGCGATTGTGGTCTGTTCCTTCGGGGACGCCTCGGTGAACCACGCCAGCGCCACCGCCGCGTTCAACACCGCCGGGTGGTACGACCACGCGGGGCTGCGCATCCCGGTGCTCTTCGTCTGCGAGGACAACGGGTTGGGCATCAGCGTCCGCTCGCCGGAGGGCTGGGTGGAGGCGACCCTGCGGGCGAAGCCCGGTGTCCGCTACTTCAGCGCGGACGGGGCCGACCCGGTTCGGACGTACGCGGTGGCGGCCGAGGCGGCGGCCTGGGTACGCCGGAACCGAAGGCCGGCCGTGCTGCACCTGCGAACGGTACGGCTGATGGGGCACGCCGGGGCGGACGCGGAGTCGGCGTACCGCAGCCCGGCCGAGCTGGCCGCGGACCTGGACCGGGACCCGGTGGCCGCCACCGCGCGGCTGCTTGTCGACGCCGGGGTGGCGACGGGTGAGGAGTTGCTGGCCCGCTACGACGAGACCGGCTGGCAGGTGCGTCGGCTGGCCGAGGAGGTGCTCGGCGAGCTGAAGTTGGCGTCCGCGGCAGACGTGGTGTCGGCGCTGGCGCCTCGCCGTCCGGTGCGGGTGGCGCGGGCGGTGGCCGACGCCGCGGCGCGGGCCAGCGGGCCGGGGGCGGGCGCGCGGGCGGAGGCGTTCGGTGGCAAGCCGCCGGAACTGGCCGGGCCGATGACGCTTGCGCAGAGCATCAACGCCGCACTCGCTGACGGGATGCTCGACCACCCGCAGATGGCGGTCTTCGGTGAGGACGTGGCGGCCAAGGGCGGCGTGTACGGGGTGACGAAGGGGCTGCGGGACCGGTTCGGCGCGGCCCGGGTCTTCGACACCCTGCTCGACGAGACGTCGGTGCTCGGGCTGGGCCTCGGCGCGGGGCTCGCCGGGATGCTGCCGGTGCCGGAGATCCAGTATTTGGCGTACCTGCACAACGCCGAGGACCAGTTGCGCGGTGAGGCGGCCACCATGAGCTTCTTCTCGCAGGGGGCGTTCCGCAACCCGATGGTGGTGCGGGTGGCCGGTCTGGCGTACCAGGAGGGGTTCGGCGGGCACTTCCACAACGACAACTCGGTCGCCGTACTCCGGGATGTGCCCGGTCTGGTGGTCGCGGTGCCGGCGCGGCCGGACGACGCCGCGCCCATGCTGCGGACCTGCCTGGCGAGCGCGGCGGTGGACGGCAGCGTCTGCGTGTTCCTGGAGCCGATCGCGCTCTACCATACCCGCGATCTGTACACGGAGGGTGACGGAGAGTGGTTGGCCGGCTATCCGGAGCCGGGCGGGTGGGTGGCCGGGCACGTGCCGATCGGGCGTGCCCGGGTCTATCCGGTCGGCTCGGCCGACGACCTCACCATCATCACGTTCGGTAACGGGGTGCGGATGTCGCTGCGGGCTGCGGCCGTCCTCGCCGAGGAGGGGGTGGGCACCCGTGTTGTTGATCTCCGGTGGCTGGCCCCGCTGCCGGTGGCCGACATCATCCGGGAGTCCTCCGCGACCGGCCGGGTGCTGGTGGTGGACGAGACGCGCCGCTCCGGCGGGGTCGGTGAGGGCGTGATCGCCGCGCTTGTCGACGCCGGGTACGTCGGCGCGGCACGACGGGTGGCGGGAGTTGACTCGTTTGTACCATTAGGTCCGGCAGCACGTCACGTACTGGTCTCCGCGGAAGCCATTACCGACGGTGCCCGTACGCTGCTGGCACGGTAAATTCCGTTCCACCCGGTGCGCCACTTGCGCGCAGACCCACAAGTGTGTGGACTCTGCCTGACGGCGTCACACCGACGCCGCGAGCAGGGACGAGATGAGGAGGCACGCGACAGTGAGCGCGACCGCTGGTCAGGCCGCCGACGGGGTACGCAGCCTGGCGGACCGGTTCGGGATCGAACCGGGGATGGTCGTCATGGAGATGGGGTACGACGACGACGTCGACCAGGATCTCCGAGACGCCCTGACCGACCGCTGTGGAGATCTGGTCGACGAGGACACCGACGAGGTGGTCGACGCGGTGCTGGTGTGGTACCGGGACGGCGACGGTGACCTCTTCGAGCTGCTCGTCGATGCCCTCGGCCCGCTGGCCGACAACGGCGTCGTGTGGCTGCTCACCCCGAAGGCGGGGCGCGAGGGGCACGTCGAGCCGAGCGAGGTCGCGGAGTCCGCGCCCACCGCCGGCCTTCAGCAGACCTCGACCGTCAACGCCGGGCGGGACTGGAGCGGCGCACGTCTGGTGCTGCGTCGAGGGGCCAAGGCCAAGAAGTAGCCAGCGCCGCTCCGCTCACCCGACGGTCCGCCCACCGCCGGGTGGCACGCTGGTGCCGTCCCCCCACCCCGACGCCGTCGCCGGCGAGGCCGAGCAGCGAGGAGAGTTCGCATGCCCATCGAGGTTGGTGCCGAAGCGCCGGACTTCGTGCTGAAGAACCAGAACAACCAGGAGGTCCGACTCTCGGACTTCCGCGGCAGGCGCACCGTGCTGCTGATCTTCTACCCGCTCGCCTTCACCGGCACCTGCCAGGGTGAGTTGGCCGAGGTGCGAGACAACCTCGGCGAGTACGTGAACGACGACGTCCAGGTGCTGACCGTCAGCGTCGACTCGGCCTACAGCCACAAGGTCTGGGCCGACCGCGAGGGCTACCAGTTCCCGATGCTTGCCGACTTCTGGCCGCACGGCGGCGTCGCCCAGGCGTACGGGGTGTTCAACGAGGTGGCCGGCTTCGCCAACCGGGGCACCTTCGTCATCGACAGGACCGGAGTGGTTCGCTTCGCCGAGATGAACGGCCCGGGCGAGGCCCGCGACCAGCAGAGCTGGCGCAAGGCCCTCGCCGAAGCGGCCAACTGACCGGGTACGCCGTGCGCCCGGGTCGGTGGCGGGCAGGTAAGCTTGCCAGCCACCGGCCCGCCACACGGGCGATCCGGGCGCGTAGCTCAGTGGGAGAGCACCCGCCTTACAAGCGGGGGGTCGCAGGTTCGAAACCTGCCGCGCCCACCCCTTGGATCAGCATGCGAGGAGGGCCGTCGGTGATCCGGCGGCCCTCGTTGTCTCCCGGCCCCGCCCACTACGCCGGGCCGTGCTCCTGCTCACGGCTCCGTGGCTTCCGCTCGCTGTCCACCCCCGGGGCACTCCTCGGGCGGGGCGAAGGCACGGATGGTGCCGTTGTGCCGCGCAGCGTCTCCCTCGGCGGTGAGGGGTACGAGGCGTTTACAGACGGGGCACCAGCCCCGCCGGTGCGGCGGGCGCTGCGTCACCGCGCCTCCCCGGGTAGGTCGTCGCATGTCTTCGCTTGCATCAACCGAACCATGTCGCCCATCGTTGCCGACGGACGCTCGGCAGCAGGCTGGCCACGGAAGGTGCCAGATCCGCGCGCGCAGGTGATCACCCGCCTGGTCGCAGCAGCCTGATCAGGACGGTACGCAGCGCGTCGGTGGCCTCGGCCCGGGACATTCGCCCGGCGTCGACCTCCGCGCCCACGGCGTGGCCGATCTTGATGGTGATCGCGGCGAGCCACCCGGCCGGAAGTCCACTGTCGAACTCGCCGCTGGCCTGTCCACGCCGGATCACCCGGTGGATCCGATCGGCGACCGGCGCGTGGCGTTCCTCGTCGACCTGCGGGCTTGCCGGCAGTGACGCGATCTGCTGGATCAGGACCGGATACCGTCCGGCGGTCTGTGCGCCGGCTTCGAGGACGCGGAGTAGCGCGTCCGTGGCGGATCCGCGGTCCGGCTCGGCGGCGTCCATCGCGGCGACGGCCTCGTCGGTGATCCGTCGGACGACGGCCACCATCAGGTGCTCGCGGGACGGGAAGTGGGCGTAGACGGTCTGCCGGGTGACGCCGGCGGCGCCGGCGATGGCGTCAAGGCTAGCGTCGGGCTGCGCGTCGAGCAGTCGGACCGCCGCGTCGAGGATCGCACCGCTGTTGCGGCGGGCGTCGGCGCGTCGCTTCTGGTCCCCTGAACCACTCATCTCTTACACCTTGCCAAAGTTTCCGAGGATCGATATTTTACAAGCCGTAAAGATTTGCCGGATCGCGAGCCGACGGTGGTGACATGGGTGGTCTCGGTGGCATCAGTCCGAAGGAGTTCATCGCCAACTTCTTCACCTCCTTCATGCACGATCTGGTCCGCGGCGGCGAGGATCCGGCGACGGTCGTGGACCGCTATCACACGCCCGACATTGTGCAGGTTGCCGACGGCCACCTGATGGACCGCGCCAAGCTGATCGCGCACAGCCGGCCGGCGCGCAAGCACCAGACCGACGCGCGGTGGGAGGTGCACGAGGCGATCGCCGACGGGGACCGGATCGCCGCCCGCTACACCCTGCACTTCGAGACCTCCAAACGGGAGGGCAGTATGGACGTGTACTTCTTCGGGCAGTTCGCTGCCGACGGGCGGATGCGTCAGGCGCACATGCTCACCCGTCCCGTGCCGGTCAGGGCCGGCGACGAGGGGTAGCTGTCGACATGACCGTCAGCAGCTATCGCGTGATCGGTATGGCCTGCGGGCACTGCGCGGGCTTCGTCACGGAGCAGATCGAACGGATTCCCGGTGTCACCGCCGTGGCAGTGGACGTCGAAGGCGACACCGCCACGGTGACGAGCGACCGACCTCTCGACATCGCCGAGGTGCGTGCCGCCGTCGAGGAAGCCGGCTACGAAGTGCCCTGACGCCTGACCGGGGTCTCGTCCCGCCGTTCCGACCGCCGCAGCCCGACGAGGATCTCGTGGGGCATCAGGAGTTGCTGCTCAGGTTGAGCCGAAGGGCGTGCAAGGCCACCTCCTCGAACGACATGTCGAACACCTCGACGCTCACATCGTCGGCGAGGACCTCGACGAGGTCCTCGTGGCAGACCACGAGGAAGTGGCGCAGCTGCCGCCACCCTGAGGATGTCTGATCCGGAAAGGGCACCGCGTTCTGTGCCTCCAACCGGCCGGGCCACGGCGAACCCTGCACCTCGTAGAACCCGTACTCCCAGTCGGGGTCGTGGAGGGGGTGACCGGGCAACGCCTCGTCGTTCGGATAGCCGAAGAGCACCTGCGCGAAACCGACGAAGGTGGCCATCGCCACGCGGCGCGGCTCCTCGGCGACGAAGACGAGGCGGCAGCTCCGCTCGTCCGCCAGCAGCAGCTCAGCCGACCCGGCGGGCGACGGAGAAACTCCCAGGTCCAGCAGGACCGCCCGTGGCTTCACCCACGGAACCCTATTCGGGTCCACGCGGGATGGACCGACCCCGATCGGCCCGTTAGCCGTCGAGGATCTCTATTTCTCGCTGAAGCTGGCCGGGCGCTCACCCGGAGCACCGTGGGAGACGGTCGACTGGGACGCGGACCCCCGGCTGAGAATGGCACTCCGCCGCCGAGGACACCCCGGAACAGCTCCACACGCTCTGGCGAGAGGCGGTGGCCCGCTCCCGTGCCACCGTCGCCGGCCTGCTGGCCGACGCCGGACCGGAGCAGTTGGCCCGGGGTGAGTGGCCCGACGGTCGCGTACCGAGCCTGCGCCGGGTCCTCGTCGACCTCATCGAGGAGTACGCCCGGCACGTCGGTCACGCCGACCTGATCCGGGAGTCGGTGGACGGGCTCACCGGCGAGGACCCGCCCCGCTGACGGTTCACCTCAGGGTCAGGTGCAGCCGATCCAGTTTGTGTCGGGTGCCGATGGCCGTGCGGTGCTCGGGGTGCTCCACGTACTGCCGGACCGTGTTCGCGAGGAACCCGGGGCGGCGCCGCAGGGTGCGGCGACGCCGCCCGGGATCCTCAGCTGGTGAAGCCGCCGTCCACATTGACCACCGCGCCGGTCACGTAGCCGGCCTCGGGGCTGGCCAGGTGCGCGACGGTGGCGGCGATGTCGGCGGGGCGAGCGTAGCGGCCGACGGCGGTGAACCCGCTGATGGCCGCCGCGTTCGGTCCGTCCGCCGGGTTGGTGTCCGTTTCCGTCGGCCCGGGGTTGACCAGGTTGACGGTGATGTCCCGTGGTCCCAGTTCGCGGGCCAGGCCCCGGGTCAGGCCGACCAGCGCGGTCTTGCTCATCGAGTAGAGCGTCAGCCCGGGAAAGACGGCCCGCTCCCCGACGTTGCTGCCGATGCTGATAATCCGCCCGCCTTCGCCCAGGTGCCGCAGCGCCGCCTGCACCGCGACGTACGGCGCCCGGATGTTCACCGCGATCGTCCGCTCCACCTCTGCCATGCCCAGTTCGTTCACGGCGCCGACGAGGAAGACCGCCGCGTTGTTCACCAGGATGTCCAGCCGACCCAGGTCGGCGACCGTCCGGTCGACCGCGCCCCGCACGGCGCCCGGGTCGGCGCCGTCGGCCTGGACGGCCAGCGCCCGTCGGCCGAGCGCCTCGATCTGCCGCACCACTGTCGCGGCCCGCTCCGCGTCCTGTCGGTAGGTGAACGCCACGTCGGCTCCGTCCTGAGCCAGGCGCAGGGCGATGCCGGCCCCGATGCCGCGGGAACCACCGGTCACCAGGGCAACCTTGTCGTTGAGTGTCGTCATGCAAACGATCATGTGGCCGTGCCGACCTCCCCGTCTGGCGGTGATCGGACCCCTTGTTCCCACCTCCAGGTCTGATACCCGCGACCGCACCCACTCAGCCTCAAGATCTGCGCAACGTCAGGGATCGTGCTGCCTCAACGGCCGACGAGACAGCAGGATCACCGAAGTTGCGCAGATCTTGGGGGCGGGGGAGGGTGGCCTGGGGCACCGGGCGACGGGAAGGGTGATCGTGGGGCTGGGTGACATTGGCGCGGTGCTGTTCGACATGGACGGCACCCTCGTCGACTCCGACGCCGCCGTCGAGCGGGCCTGGGAGCGCTGGGCGGTCGAGTACGGGGTCGACCCGGCGGCGGCGTTGACGATCGCCCACGGCAGTCCCGCGGACCGGACAATTCGCCGCCTGCTGCCCATACTCGACGACACCACTGTCGCCGTGGCGGCGGCGCGGCAACTCGCCTTGCAGTACGACGACCTGTCCGACGTGGTGGCCACCTGCGGGGCGCACGAGGTGCTGACCGCGCTGACCCGGCTGGACCTGCCCTGGGCCGTGGTGACCAGCGCCGACAGGCGGCTGGCCGAGGCTCGGCTCGGTGCCGCCGGGATCATCGCTCCCGTGCTCGTCACCGTGGAGGACGTGCGCGTCGGCAAGCCGGATCCGGAGGGTTACCGGCGAGCCGCCGCCCTGCTGGGCGTACTCGTGACGCGGTGCCTGGTCGTCGAGGATGCCGAGGTGGGCCTGCGGGCGGGGCGGGCCGCCGGCGCGATGACCGCCGCGCTGAAAGGGCTCGATGGCGACCTGCGCCTCGACGACCTGACGCAGTTGGCGCGCCACCTCGACCCGTCGCCCACCGTGCGCTGACCGGCGAACCCGGTGGCGTACCCGGGTTGGATCTGCTGCACTCTGCACCGGCGACGACCGAGGGGAGATCCGGTGGAGTTGACGTTGACACCGATGACGGAGCAGGAACTGGCCCGATTGCTCGGGGCGCTGGAACAGGGGTACGCCGAGGACCTGGTGGCGCACCGGGGGCTGACCCCGGAGGCGGCCCTCGAGCGCTCGGTCAGCCAGATTCGGGAGTCCCTGCCAGCGGGCGCGGCGACCGAGGAGGCGCTGCTGCGGTTGGGCCGGGTGGGCGACACCGAGGTCGGCTGGATCTGGGTGATGCTGCCGGCGGCCGCCTCGCGCCAAGCCTGGATCCACAACATCGAGGTGGATCCCGCACACCGGGGACGCGGGCACGCGCGGCGGATGATCCAGCTCATTGAGGCCGAACTGGCCAGCCTCGGCGTACCCGAGCTGGGGTTGAACGTCTTCGGCACGAACACCGTGGCGATCGGCCTCTACCGGAGTCTGGGCTTTGAGGTCGTCTCGCAGCAGATGGCGAAGCCGATCGCCCCGGCGGGCTGAGCGGGCGTCGCCGGCTCGACCCCAGGACGGTCCCCTGGGCAGGACTGTTCACCTGCCCAGCGGGAAAACGGCGCGGACCGCACCTGGGGAGGAGCGACGGATGACGCACGGCGCCGGACTGACCATCGGTGTGCTCGGCTCGTACGGTGGGCGGAACCTCGGTGACGAGGCGATCCTCACCGGCCTGCTCACCGATCTTCGCACGCAGGAACCGAACGCCCGGATCATCGTCTTCTCGCGGAACCCGGAGCACACCCGGGCCGCCCACCCGGACGTCGAGGCGGTGCCCTGGGAGGGCGTGAGCCGTACCGACTCGGCCCTGGTCCTGGCCCAGCTCGACCTGCTCATCCTGGGCGGCGGGGGCATCCTCTACGACCGGGAGGCCCGCCGTTACCTGCGGGTGGTGCGGGTCGCCCAGGAGCGGGGCCTGCCGCTGATCACGTACGCGGTGGGGGTGGGGCCGCTCAGCGAGTCGGTGGACACCGGCATGGTCCGGGAGACGCTCTCCGGCGCGACCCAGGTGACCGTCCGGGACCAGGAGTCCCGGATGGTGCTGGAGGAGGCCGGGCTGCTCAACCCCATCACGGTCACCGCGGACCCGGCGTTCCTCCTGCAACCCGAGGACTTTCCGGCCCACCTGCTGGCCGAGGAGGGTGTGCCGGTCGGTCAGCGGCTGGTCGGGATCAGCGTGCGGGAGCCGGGCCGGGCCGCCGAACGCCTCGACGTGGACGGCTACCACCGGTTGCTGGCCCAGATCGGTGACTTCCTGGTGCACCGGATCGACGCGTGTGTGCTGTTCGTGCCGATGGAACGTGACGACATCCGGCACGCCCACGGGGTGCTGTCGCACATGGTCGCGGCCGACCGGGGTCGGATCCTGCACGGCACGTACTCGCCGCAGCAGGTGCTCGGGCTGATGCGCCACTTCGACCTGGCCGTGGGGATGCGCCTGCACTTCCTGATCTTCGCGGCGATGGTCGGTACGCCGTTCCTGCCCCTGCCGTACGCCGGCAAGGTCTTCGACCTGGCCCAACGGCTCGGTGTGCCGGCGCTACGCGGTGTGGAACGGGAGGTCGAGGGGCCGCTGCTGGCGGAGGTCGACCGACTCTGGGACGAGCGTGAGCAACGCGCCGAGGCCACCGCCCGACGGGTGGCGGAGGTGTGCGACCAGGCGCGGGGCACCTCGGAGGTCACCCGCGGCGTGTTGGAGAGCCTGCGCAACCAGACCCTCACCCGGGTCTGACCGGGCTGTCACACCGCCGGGCCGGTCCACCGGTAGCGCCATTCGCGGGACTCCTCGCGGGCGGTCTCCAACTCGTAGATCTGCGCGTCGGCCAGGCCGCCGGAGCCGAGGTGGTGGTAAGTCAGCGGTGGGCGGCCGTTGCTGTCCAGTTCGACGGTGATGGTCTGCCCGTCCGCCGTGCCGCCGACGAGAAGGATCCGCACGGATGAAGCCATGCGCCCATCCTGCCCGTCGCAGCGCCAGCCCGCAGCGGATAGCGGGGCAGCGGGGGATCAAAGGTGCACTCGTTGCAATACGTCAGCACAAATTGCACGATCGCGCAGGGGCGGCGGCGGGTGCGCTGGCCTGGTCGGTCCGGCCGCCTATCCTGGGGGCGGACGGCGACTAGGGGGAGCACGTGCTGGTCATCCACGGGCTGTGGTTGCCTGGCGGCAGCTCGACCGGCGGCCTTGCCGTCTGGGCCGAGGACAGCGCCGCACCGATCCCCACACCGCGTCCGGGCCGGCCGGCCCGGGAACGCCCGCACCCCTTCGCCGCCGGGCATGCCGACCTGGCCGGCCTCCTCGCCGAGGCCGCCGAGCCGACCCGGCTGGACAGCGCCCTGCTCACCCTGCCCACCCTGGCCGGCGCGCCGACCGACTCACCCGAGCTGATCCGGACCACCGTCGCACCTGCGGCCCGCGGCCGGCTCACCCTGGCCGGGTGGCGGGTCCCCATCCTGGTGTACGCCCCGGACGCCGCCCTGCCGCTGCTCCGCTCCCTGGACGACATCCCGGCGGTACCCGGGGCCACGCTGCGACACCTCGCCGAACTTGCCGACTTCGCCGCCGACCTGGTGACCCGTGGCCGCACCCTCCCCGGCGTACGCACGACGACGGGTGACCAGACGCCCGATGCCGGCACGACGACGGGTGACGTGGCGGCGTCGGGCGATGCCGTGTCGGTGCCCGCGCAGGCGGTCTGGCGTCCGCTGCTGACCGGCACCGACGCCGCCTGGGCGCGGTCGCTGGCGCTGGCCCTGCCACCCGCCGCCCGAGCCGCCGTCCCGTCGTCGCCGAGCGCCGCCGTCGGTCAGTCACCCGCTGCCCCGCTGTCGGCGTCCGCCGCCGCTGTTGGTCCGCCGCCCAGCGGGGCCGCCACGGCCACAAGTTCGGACCGGCGCGAGCTGAGCGCGGCCGAGCTGGTCGCGGACGCGCTCGACGCGTTGACCGACGCCGCCGCGCGGGGCGCGCTCGCCACCACCACCCTGGCCCGGGGGCTGCGCCCGGGTGGCCCGGCACCGGCCTGGTTGGCCGCGCTCGCCGGCCCACGACGGGACTTCACCATCGACCCGGTCGGGCTGGCCACCCTCTCCGCCGAACTGGACGCCTGGCAGCGGGACGCCGCCGGTGGCCCGGTGCGGGCCAGTTTCCGGCTTGTCGAACCGGCCCCCGACGAGGTCACCGAACCGTTCCTGGCCACCCGGGCGGTGCCCGCCGACAGCGCGCCGGTGCCGGTCGACAGCGCGCCCGTGCCGGTCGGGTCGACAGGCGGCGGGCGTTGGCGGCTGGAGTTCGGGTTGCAGGCCGCCGACGAGCCCGGCCTGCACGTCGACGCCGGGGAGGTCTGGCGCGCGCCGCAGACCCTCGGCGGCCTGGTCGGCCGTACGACGAGTCCGCAGGAGACACTCCTCGCCGAGCTGGGCCGGGCCAGCCGGCTCTGGCCGGACCTGGACACCGCACTGCGTACCGCCGCCCCGGAGGCGATGGAGCTGGACGTCGAGGGGGCGCACCGATTCCTCAGTGCGGGCGCCCCGGTGCTGCACGCGGCCGGTTTCGGGGTGCTGCTGCCGTCCTGGTGGCAGCGTCCGTCGGCGCGACTGGGCGCCCGGTTGCGGGCCCGCAGCCGCACCGCGCCGGGCACGGTGGGCGGCACCGAGGCCGGTGTCGGTCTGGACGCCCTCGTCGACTACCGCTGGGAGATCGCGCTCGGCGACCATCCGCTGACCGCCGAGGAGATGGCCGCGCTGGCCGAGATGAAGACCCCGCTGGTGCGGCTGCGCGGCCGGTGGGTGGAACTGGACCCGGGGCGGCTCGCCGCCGGTCTGCGCCTGCTCCGCTCCACGGGTGAGTTGAGCGTCGCCGACCTGCTCCGCCTCGGGCTGGCCGACGGCGAGGCGACCGGCGCGCTGCCGGTGCTCGAGGTGAGCGCCGACGGGGCGCTCGGCGATCTGCTCGCCGGCGCGGTCGAGCGGCGGCTCACCCCGCTGGACCCGCCGCCGGGTTTCATCGGGACGCTGCGGCCGTACCAGCAGCGGGGGTTGGCCTGGTTGGCCTTCCTCCGTTCGCTGGGCCTGGGCGGTGTGCTCGCCGACGACATGGGGTTGGGCAAGACGGTGCAACTGCTCGCGCTGCTCGCCGGGGACCCGCCGGAGGCCGGGCCGACCCTGCTGGTCTGTCCGATGTCGCTCGTCGGCAACTGGCAGCGGGAGGCGGCCCGGTTCACGCCGCGGCTGCGGGTGCACGTACACCATGGTGCCGAGCGGGCCCGGGGGGCGGATTTCACCGCGGCCGCGCACGACGCGGACCTGGTCCTCACCACCTACTCGGTGGCCGCCCGCGATGCCGTCGACCTGGCCGGCATCGACTGGCACCGGGTGGTGGTGGACGAGGCGCAGGCGATCAAGAACGCGTCGACCCGACAGGCCGAGGCGGTGCGCGCGCTGCCCGCCCGGCAGCGGGTGGCGGTGACCGGTACGCCTGTGGAGAACCGCCTCGCGGACCTCTGGTCGATCATGCAGTTCGCCAACCCGGGTCTGCTCGGGCCGGCCGCGACGTTCCGCAAGCGGTTCGCCGAGCCGATCGAGCGGCACGGTGACGCCGAGGCCGCCGAACGGCTGCGCCGGATCACCGGCCCGTTCGTGTTGCGCCGGCTCAAGACCGACTCGTCGATCATCTCGGACCTGCCGGAGAAACTGGAGATGGAGGTGCTCTGCAACCTCACCGCCGAGCAGGCCGCGCTGTACCGGGTGGTGGTCGACGACATGCTCGCCCGGATCGAGACCAGCGACGGCATCGAGCGACGCGGCCTGGTGCTGGCCACCATGACCCGGCTCAAGCAGGTCTGCAACCACCCCGCCCAACTGCTGCGCGACGGCTCAGCGCTGGAGGGCCGCTCCGGCAAGCTGGAACGGCTCACCGAGATCCTGGAGGAGGTGCTGGCGGCGGGGGAGCGGGCGCTGCTCTTCACCCAGTACGCCGAGTTCGGTGCGATGTTGCGCGGTCACCTGTCGGCGCGGTTCGGTCGGGAGGTGCTGTTCCTGCACGGCGGCCTCGGCAAGGCCGAGCGGGATGCCCTGGTGCAGCGTTTCCAGTCGGCCGAGGGTCCGCCGCTGTTCGTCCTGTCCCTCAAGGCTGGCGGCACCGGGCTGACCCTGACCGCCGCGAACCACGTGGTGCACGTGGACCGGTGGTGGAACCCGGCGGTCGAGGACCAGGCCACCGACCGGGCGTTCCGGATCGGGCAGCGCCGACGGGTGCAGGTCCGCAAGTTCGTCTGCGCCGGCACGGTCGAGGAGAAGGTGGCCGCGCTCATCGCCGACAAGCGCAGCCTCGCCGAGCGGGTGGTCGGCACAGGTGAGCAGTGGATCACCGAGCTGTCCACCGGGCAGTTGCGGGACCTGTTCGCCCTGGAAGCCGGGGCGGTGGTGGAGTGAGCGAGCGAACCGTGAGCGACTTCGCCGACTACGGGCGTCCACGTCGGGTCGACGGGGGTCTGCGAGCGCGTAGCGCCCGGGGCGCGATCGGCCGGTCCTGGTGGTCACGGCGGTTCCTGGAGGTGCTGGAGTCGTTCGCGCTCGGCACCCGGTTGACCCGGGGCCGGTCGTACGCGCGGGCCGGTCAGGTGCTCACCCTCGACATCGCACCCGGGCGGGTCAGCGCGGTGGTGCAGGGCTCCCGGCCGAAGCCGTACCAGGTGTCGATCGCGCTGAGCCCCTTCCCGGCCGTGCTCTGGTCCCGGATCGAGGCCGAGCTGGCCGGGCAGGCGTTCTTCAGCGCCCGGCTGCTCGCCGGGGACCTCCCCGACGAGTTGGAGGAGCTGTTCGCCGCCGCCGGCGCGCCGCTCTTCCCGGCCGGTGTGGACGAGCTGACCCAGCGCTGCAACTGCCCCGACTTCGCGGTGCCCTGCAAACACCTCGCGGCGACGTTCTACCTGCTGGCCGAGGCGTTCGACGCGGACCCGTTCGAGCTGCTGCACTGGCGCGGTCGGTCCCGCGCGGAGTTGCTCGACGAACTCCGCGCCCGCCGCGTGGCCACCACCGGGGCCACGCCACCGCAGTCGTCTGCCGAACCACCGTCCGAACCGGACTGTGCGGCGGCGGTGGTCGACGTCGCCGCGCCGGTCGGTGCCGCCCGTGCGCTCACCGGGTTGTCGGCGACGCCGCTCGCGGAAGCGGCGGACCGGTTCTGGTCGGCGCCGGTGCCGTTGCCGGATCGGCCGCCCCGACTGGTGACCGGCACCGATCTGCTGCTGCGCCAGCTCGGAGCGCCCGCCCCGGCCATCGGTGGGCCGGGACTGCTCGAACGGTTGCGCCGCGCGTACCGGGCGTTCGGTCCGGCCGACAGCTGAGCGGTCAAGCGGGTGAGCCGTCACGTCCAGCGGCGGCGGAAACGCCACATGATCGCGGCGTTGGCCACCAGCACCACCGCGCAGATCGCTCCGGTCATCCGACCGGCGAACACGGCTATCGCGGGCAGCGACGCCCACAGCACGATGGTCAACAACATCAGGTAGCGGCCTCTGCGGGCCCGGACCCGATGATCCAGCCGCTTGAAGAAGGCCGGGTCACTCTCGCGGAGCTGACGGGTGATCTGGTCGAATCTGCGCTGATCCTCTTTGCTGAGCATGGCGCTGCCTTCCCCTCACGCGTTCAGCGGTTCGGCGGCATACCCGCAACGGTGGCGGCTCACGCTCACCCGCTCCTGCTACTTTTCCCGCCACGCGAGCGCGCCTCATGTCCGGCTTACTCCCACCTTAAGTTTGCCTTTGGTGGTGAACGCCGCCGAAAGCGTCGCGTACGGGTGCGCGGTCCGATCCGTCCCCGCGTGCCGTGCGTACGCCCTGCTGGGAAGGTCTGCGGACGGACCCACCCCACCGCCCGCTGCCGAGCTGGTACTGAACGCTGTCTTAAGTGCCCGCACGAGGGTGTTCCGCCCACCTTGAAGGGCCCTGAGGGCTTGGTTACCTTGCCGTAGCAACCCCCCTCAGGCAACAGTCGCCGCACCTGCCGCACCTGCCCGGCAGCAGTCTTCGGCGCTCATCAGAAATCGGGATTGGTACATGGCCGACCAGAATGTGCCACCACGTCGACCGCGGGACGACCGCGGTTGGGACGGACGCCAGAACCCCAACGCGGACGGCTACGGGCACCCCCACACGCCCGCGCCGTACGGCTACGACTCGCCCCACCCCTACCAGGGCGGCTACGCCGCGCAGGCCGACCCGCGCGAGCAGTACGCCGGGCAGCCCGCACCCGCCCCACGTGGTCCGCAGTGGGTCGGCCCGGAGGGCCTCGGCCGCCCGGCCCTGGCGAGCCCGGCCGGCGCCGGACTGCCCACCATCGACGATGACGACGAGCCGGGCCGCAAGGTCGGTCGTCGTAAGGCGATGGTGGCCCTCGGTGGCACCGCCGCCGTCGTCGCCGGTGGCGCGGCGCTCGCCATGACCCCGCAGATCCGTGGCCTCTTCGGCGACGAGGCGGCGGCCGGCGACGCGACCGGCAGCACGGTGACCGACGGCACCGCGGCGCGGCCCAGCGGCCAGCAGCCGAGCACGGTGCGTACCTACACCGAGCAGAACGAGAGCTACATGGGCTCGCGGGCCGGTGAGGCGCTGAAGAAGAACGCGCCGGCCGGCGGGCGGAGCTTCGCCGGCCCGGCCGCGGCCGCGGCGGCGACCAAGGTGACCGTGAAGACGGTGCTGGCCAAGGACCCGATCCTGCACCTGGCCCGGCGTGCCACCTTCGGCGTGACGCCCGCAGTCGTCGCCGACATCAAGCGCGAGGGCATGGACGCCTGGATCCGCGCCCAGCTCGACCCGGACAAGTTGGAGCCGAGCAAGGGTGAGCTGAAGCTCGCCGAGCTGCCGACCCAGAAGCTCTCCGTGCAGCAGTTGCGCGACCAGCGGGACAAGCTCAACGAGCAGGACGCCCAGCCGGAGCGGGAGATGGTGGACGCCACCATCGCCCGGCAGATCTGGTCCAAGCGCCAACTGTTCGAGGTCATGGTCGACTTCTGGAACGACTTCCTGCACGTCGCCGCGGACTTCGACGGCGGCGAGACGTACCGCAACTCCTTCGACCAGGACGTCATTCGTAAGCACGCCCTGGGCAGCTACCCCGAGATGCTCGTCGCCGCGAACAAGCACCCGGCGCTGCTGATCTACCTGAACCAGAAGGACTCCCGCAAGGACGCGATCAACGAGAACCTCGCCCGGGAGAACCTCGAGCTCTACTCGGTCGGCGTCGACGGCGGCTACAAGGAGCCGGACGTCCGGCAGGCCGCCATGTTGCAGACCGGCCGCGGTGTGGACGACAAGGGCAAGTACGTCTTCCGCCCCGAGCAGCACTACGTCGGCAAGGTGAAGATCCTCGGTTTCACCCACGCGAACAATTCGTCCGACCCGAAGAAGGCCGAAGCGGCGATCGACGCGTACATCACCTACATCGCGACGCACCCGTCGACCGCGAAGTACGTGGCG
Organism: Micromonospora sp. NPDC048835; assembly: GCF_040649995.1. Taxonomy (NCBI): domain Bacteria; kingdom Bacillati; phylum Actinomycetota; class Actinomycetes; order Micromonosporales; family Micromonosporaceae; genus Micromonospora; species Micromonospora sp. NPDC048835. Next base: position 110,622 of record NZ_JBEZGM010000015.1, read on the forward strand.
CAGAGCCTGGCCACCCGGTTCGTCTCGGACACCCCGCCGAAGTCCCTGGTGGACCGGCTGGCCAAGACGTACACCACCAACAAGGGCATGATCAAGCCGGTCCTGATGACGCTCTTCTGCTCCTCGGAGTTCTGGGCCGGTGTGGGGCAGAAGGTGCGCCGGCCGATGGAGTACCTCGTCGCCACGTACCGCACCCTGGGCGTCTCGCCCGAGGCGTCGCCGAAGCACAACAACGGCGACAGCAAGCGCACCGCGTACGCCCGGGGGCTGCGCCAGATCCACGACAAGATGCGCGAGCTGGGCCAGTCCCCGATGGGTCACCCGACCCCGGACGGCTACCCGGACGTCTACGTCGCGTGGACCTCGGCCGGCACCATGGTCAACGGCTGGAACGAGGCGGGCGAGATCCTCGCCGGCTACCGCACCACCTTCACGTACACGGCGCCGGAGAAGCTGGTCGCCAAGCCACCGGCGACGGCCGGGGCGTACGTGGACGCGCTCGCCCAGCGGCTGGTGGGCCAGAAGCTGAGCACGCGGGAGAAGAACCTCATCCTCGGCGTGGCCGGTGTGGCGGCGACCGCCAAGGTCGACGCCACGTTCAACGGGGCCATCACCGCCGTCGCGCGGGCGATCCTCGCTTCCCCCCAGCACCACCTCAGGTGAGGCACCCGATGGAGAAGACTGTGTACAACTCTTTCCCCCTGCACCCCGAATGCCCCGACGTGCGGGGGCTGGCCGACAACCCGGCCGAGGCCCTGCTGCGCGCCGAGGCCGACATCGTCGCCGCCGAGAACGCCGCCGAGTTCGACAGGTACCGCACCCTGGAGAACCTGGAGGAGGCCCAGCAGGACGGTCGCGGGGTGACCCGGCGGACCTTCGTCGCCGGTGCCGCGGCCACCGCCACCGCGCTGGCCACCGCCCAGTTCGTCACCACCTCGGCGTCGTTCGCGGCGACCAAGACCGGCACCCTGATCCACGTCTTCCTCTACGGCGGGCTGGACGGCCTGAGCCTGATCGCCCCGGACAACGACGCGGTGCTCAACAAGGCCCGGCCCGACCTGCTGCTCGGCAACGACTCGCTGGCCCTGGGCCGCGGCTTCAAGCTGACCGGCGCGTTCAAGCCGTTGGAGAAGTGGCTCACGGCCGGTCAGTTGGGCTTCATCCCGGCGGTCTCCGACGAGCGGCTGTCCCGCAGCCACTTCCAGGCCGCCGACGCCTGCAACCTGGGCGGGTTGCCCAACGAGACCGGCGGCCGGGGTTGGCTCGACGGTCTGGTCGACAACCTGGGCAAGGGCACCGCGTTCCGCAGCGTCGGCATCGGCAGCACGCTGCCCCGCTCGCTCGTCGGCAACAACGGCGCGCTCTCCCTGAACAACGTCGGCTCCCTGCGGCTCAACGGTGACGAGCGCTTCCGGGCCGCCACCGAGAAGGCCATCAAGGGGCTCTTCACCGGCATCAACCACCCGGTCGAGGAAGCCGTACAGGAGGGCATGGGCGCGCTCGCCACCGCGCAGAAGCTCGCCGCCAAGCCGTACCAGCCCGCCGAGGGCGTCACGTACGAGGGCGTCGGCAACGCGTTCCAGCAACTCGCGCAACTGATCAAGGGCGGCGCCAACGTCCGGGTCGCCACCGTCGGCATGGGCGGCTACGACACCCACGAGAACCAGGGCACCCGCGAGGGCGGCCAGCTGTACCGGCGGCTGAACGAACTGGCCAACGCGATGGCCGCCTTCTTCACCGACCTCGGCCCGAAGGCCGCCGACGTGACGATCATGGTGTCCAGCGAGTTCGGCCGGCGGGTCAGCTCCAACAACAACGGCACCGACCACGGGCACGGCGGAGTGGTCACCCTGCTGTCCGGCAAGAAGCTCGCCGGTTCGCTGCTCGGCACCTGGAACGGTCTGGACAAGCTGGACTCCGGTGACGTGCCCGAGTACAACAACATGTTCAACGTCTACGGCGCGGTGGCGCAGGGCCGGTTCGGGCTCACCAACGCGGAGGTCGACAAGGTCTTCCCCCGCCAGAAGTACGCCCCGATGAAGCTGTACGCGTGACGTATTCGCACACCCACGCCGCCGGCCGTCGTACCGGGACCTCGTCCCGGCACGGCGGCCGGTCGGCTGCGCCCGTACCCCCGCAGATCCCGGCCCGGCGCGGACCCGGCGGCCGACGGTTGCTGGGCGTGCTGCTCCTGGTCGGCCTGCTCGCCAGCGTGCTGCCCTGGTGGCTGGGCACCCCCGCCGGATCGCTGCGGACCACCGCGGCCACCGTCACCGCGGCCGGCCGGATCAGCGGCCTGGTCGCCGGCTACCTGCTGCTGGTACAGGTGCTGATGATGAGCCGGCTGCCGGTGCTGGAACGGTGGATCGGCGGCGAGCACATGGCCCGCTGGCACCGGGACATCGGTGCCACCCTGCTGGTCACCGTGCTGGCGCACATGTCGCTGATCCTGGTCGGGTACGCCGACCTGCGTAACCAGTCGATCCTCGCCGAGGTCGGCACGTTGCTCGGCGACTACGAGGACATGCTCTCGGCGTTCGTCGCCACCGGCATCATGGTGCTCGTCGGGTTCACAAGCGTCCGGGCGATCCGGCGGGCGCTGCCCTACGAGCTGTGGCACGCGCTGCACCTGTCCAGCTACCTGATCCTGCTGCTCGGCTACGGCCACCAGTTCACCCACGGCGCGCAGCTCTACAAGCCCGGCCCGGTGCGTACCGGCTGGATCGCGCTCTACCTGCTGGTGGTCGCCGCCCTGCTCTGGGGTCGGGTGATCACGCCGCTGGCGTTCAACCTGCGCTACCGGCTGCGGGTCGCCGACGTGGTCGCCGAAAGCCCCGACACCATCTCCATCTACCTCACCGGCGAGCGGCTCGGCCGGCTGGCGGTGCTCGGCGGCCAACACTTCCGCTGGCGGTTCCTCACCCGGGGCTGCTGGTGGCAGTCGCACCCGTTCTCCGTCTCCGCCGCCGCCAACGGCCGCTGGCTGCGGGTCACCGTCAAGATCGTCGGTAGTCACACCGCAGACCTGCGCGACCTGGAGCCCGGCACCCGGGTCTGGGCCGAAGGCCCGTCGGGCACCTTCACCGCCGCACACCGACTCCGCGAACGCGCGCTGCTGATCGCCGGCGGCAGTGGCATCACGCCGATCCGGGCGATGCTCGAGGAACTGCCACCGGGAGCGGCGCTGATCTACCGGGCCCGCACCCCGGCCGACGTGCTGCTCAGTCGCGAGTTGGACTGGCTGGCCCAGGAACGCGACACCGCCGTCTGGTACGTCATCGGCTCCCGCGACGACCCCGGCCCCCGCCAGCTCATGAGCCCGGACGGGCTGCGTCAACTCGTGCCCGACGTGGCCCGCCGCGACGTCTACCTGTGCGGGCCGCCCGGGTTGGTGGAACAGTCGGTGCGGGCACTGCGGCGGGCCGGCGTGCCCCAGCGGCAGATCCACCTGGCCACGTTCGAGCTGTAGGAAGGGCACCCCCATGCGTCGCGCGCTCCTCGCGATCACCGGCCTGGCCGCCAGCACCACAGCGCTTGTGGTGTTCAAGGGCTCACCGGCCCCCACCCAGGTCGCCCAGAACCTGCCCACCACCCAACCGGTCGACCCCTCCGGGCCCGGCGTCGACCCCGGCACGCCGGAGCCCGAAGCGGCGGACGGCTCGCCGACCGCGTCGGTGAGCGCCAAGCCGTCGACGTCACCCAAGCCCGGCAAGAGCACCGCGCGTCCATCGGGCACCAGGACGACGAAGGCCCCCAGCGCTCCACGGACCACCACCAAGGCACCCCAGTCGACCACCCGCCGGGTCACCGGCAGCGGCTTCGAGAACGAGTACGGGTACGTGCAGGTCCAGATCGTCGTCACAGGCAACAAGATCGTCGAGGCCGTCGCGCTGTCGCTGCCCAGCGGAGGTGAGTCCGACATCCACAGCGGCGACGTCCGTAACCGCTACGACGGCGGCGGCGGCGAGGTGGTGCGGAAGCAGAACGCCAACCTCGACACCGTCTCCGGGGCCACCGAGACCAGCAACTCCTACAAGCAGTCGCTGCGCTCCGCCATCGAGCAGGCGTTCTGACATGCGGGCCACGCTGACCCGACCCGGGCTGTGCCGGGTCGAGCAGATCATGGGTACGGCGATCACCCTGGACCTCGCCGACGACCTGCCCCCGGCGACCCTGCGCGAGCTGGCCGACGACGTCTTCGCCTGGATGCGTGAGGTGGACGCGCGGTTCAGCACCTACCAGCCCGACAGTGAGGTGTGCCGCTTCGACCGGGGTGAGGTGCTGCTCTCCGAGGCGTCCGCGGACCTGCGCCACGTGCTGGAGACCTGTGCCGACCTGTGGGGCGCCACCGACGGGTTCTTCGACGCGTACGCCACCGGCCGGCTCGACCCGTCCGGCTTCGTCAAGGGCTGGGCGGCTCAGGTCGCCTCGGACCGACTCGTCGCCGCCGGAGCCGTCAACCACTGCGTCAACGCCGGCGGTGACGTACGGGTGCGGGGCCTGTCACCATCGGGGGAGCCGTGGCGCATCGGCATCCGACACCCGTGGGACGCGATGGCGGCCTGCCTGGTGCTCACCGGGACCGACCTGGCGGTGGCCACCTCCGGCGTCTACGAGCGCGGCCGACACGTGCTGGACCCCCGCCGGGGCGCGCCGGCACGTGGGTTGCGCTCGGTGACCGTGGTCGGCACCGACCTCGGGGTGGCCGACGCGTACGCCACCGCCGCCCTCGCCATGGGCACCCCCGGCCTCAACTGGCTGGCCCGCCTGGACGACCACACCCACGCGGCGATAACCGACAACGCCCGCCAGCACCACTCCATCGACCTACCCCTGACCGACTGACCTCCTCAGCCCCCTGAGGCTCGGCCCCTCGGGCTCCCCCCGCACCCCGGGCGCCCTCACACCCGCACGCCGCTCTGCACCCCCACACGCGCCCGCACGCCGCTCCGCACCCCCACACGCGCCCGCACGCCGCTCCGCACCCCCTCGCGCCCGCGATCTTGCAGGTTCTGTTGGCGGTTCGTCCTATTCCGAGGAGATTGTCGCGACAGGAAGTGCAAGATCGCGGGCGCGGGCGCGGGCGTGGGCGCGGGCGCGGGCGGGGTTAGCGGACGGGGCGGTGGGTGCCGGCTGGGCGGGAGCCGGTGGGGCGTGGGCGGCCGGGGCGGGAGCCGGCCGGTCGGGTGCCGGCCCAGCGGTGTCGTGGGTGGTTGCGCCGGGGCGGCTCGGTGCCGCCGGGGTGAGGCGCTCTGTCGTTGCTGGACATCGGTCCCCCGTTCGTGGCGCGCGTCGGCGCTCTTCCCCTGTCAACGAGGACCGGCGGCCCGGCGACGCTGTCGGGCACCTGATCGAATCGTCGGTCGGGCGGCTGTCACATGCCTCGTCGGGGCAGCGGCAGGTGGCCGGGGAGCAGGTCGGGGGCGAGGGTCACCCCGGCGGCGCGCAGCGCCCCGATCAACGTGTTCTGCACGAGGTACGAATCCGGTAGTTGCCAGCGGGCCTGCTCCGGTGCGACCGCCCAGCGGACCGTGCCCTCCGGCAGCCGGGTGGGCGGCGCGGGAATCCACGAGCCGGGGCCGTGCCGGACCACGTGGAAGCAGTGCTCCAACTCGGGTCGGAGCGGATCACCGGGGCGGACCAGGAACATCCACCGCCCGGTGGGCGTGACGAGCACCGGCCCGCGTACGCCGGTGCCGGCCGGGTGGGTCTGCACCGCGTCGAGCACGTGCCGGCCGAGGTGGGCGGGCACCTCAAGCACGTCGAACGCCCGGCCGGTGGGCAGCAGCACCCCGTGTGGTCGGCTCCGCCACCAGGTTGCCACCCGGGCCGGGTCGGCGCTGGCGGCGAGTTCCCAGTTCTCCAGGGCGGGGTGACAGCCCACTGTGGGGCAACCGGCCCGGCCACACACGAAGCGGCTGCGGGCCAGGCAGGCGCCGGGGGTCACCTCCCAGCCGTGTACGGCGTACCGGATGGCGACCCGGCGCAGCCGGACCCGTTCCAGCGGCGACAGTTCGGCAACGCGCGGTCCGACATTCCCCCACATGTGTGCCAAATCCTCTCGTCGGGCCCGGCGTTCGCCAGGTCGAATGTCGAGCACCGTCACTGCCGTAACCCACGATCGTTGAGGTTGACGAACGGCCCGTGCAACTTGCACGAAAAGTACGAGGACCAGCTGTACGGCTGACGCACATCCTGTGCGACCAGCCGAAACATGAAAATGAACGGCAGTCGCCGCACCCGCGGACATCGCCCCGACTCGATTGGTTGTCGGTGGCAGGGGAGGATGGGGAGATGGACGAGCTACCCATAGGACGGCGAGTGGCCTACTGGCGGGGGCGGCGCAAGATGTCGCAGCAGGTCTTCGCGGACCGGCTCGGCAAGTCCAAGAGTTGGGTCGACAAGGTCGAACGCGGCGTCCGTCGGTTGGACAAGTTCTCCGTCCTCTACGAGATCGCCGACATCCTCCAGATGGACGTGCAACTGCTGATGGGCAAGGATCCGGAGCGGCGCGCCGACGCCCTCAACTGCATCGACCAGATCGAGGTGCAGGAGATTCGGGCGGCGCTGGAACGCTACGACTCGATGAGCGCGTACTTCGACGCGGTGCCGTTCCCGCCACCGATGGACGACATGCGCAAGGCCGTCAACCATGCCTGGCTCACCTACCAGTACGGCCGCTACGGGATGCTCACCCGGGCCCTGCCCAAGCTCCTGCGCGACGCCCAGGCGGCCGACGCCGCCTACGGCGGTGACCAAGCCGCTGAGGCGGCCCACCTGCTCGGCCAGGTCTACCAGATCGCCTCCTCGGTGCTGCGCAAGCTCGGCGAGTGCGAGCTCGCCTGGTTGGCCGCCGACCGGTCGATGGCAGTGGCACAGCGGGCCGACGACCCGCTGCTGGCCGGGATCGCCACCACCCGGGTGTGCAACGCCCTGGTCGCGATGGGGCGGGCCCGTCCGGCCCTGGAGCTGAACGTCCAGATCGCCAACCGGCTGGCACCGGGTGGCAGCAACGCGGTCTCCCCGGCCCGCCTCTCCGTCTACGGGATGCTGCTGCTCCAGGGCGCGATGGCCGCCTCCCGCATCGGCGACCAGGCGAGCGTCGACGACCTGATCAACTGTGCCCAGGAGGCCGCCACCCTGCTCGGCGGCGACCACAACCACTACTGGACGTCGTTCGGCCCGACGAACGTCGAACTGCACCGGGCCGCCGCGGCGGTGGAGCTGGGCGACGGAGGGCGGGCCGTGGAGGTGCACCAGCTGCGCATCGAGGAGCCCGCCTTCAACGCGCTGCTGCCCGAGCGCCGCGCCCACCACCTGCTCGACATCGCCCGCGGGTACGCGCAGATAGGCGACGTGGCGAACGCCGGCGAGATGCTGCTGCTCGGTGATCGCCTCGCCCCGTCCGAGATCCGCTGCCGGCCGATCGCGCACGAGGTGATGTCCGACATCCTCCGTCGCACACGTGGTGCGCCGCCTTCTCCGGTAGCGGAGTTGGCTGAGCACATGGGAGTAGGGGTATGAGCGCGGAGCCGGTCTGATGGCCGGTGCAGCGCGTAACAGCGGGCACCGGGAGGTGCTCTACGTCATCGCCTGCGGTTCGCCGCTGGCACGGCACGTCGGTCGTCTGGTCGACCTCGCCCAACGGGACGGTTGGGACGTCTGCGTGGTCACCACGCCGGACGGCGCGAAGTTCGTCGACCAGTCGGCCCTGATGCGGCAGACCGGCCACCCGGTGCGGACGCACTACAAGAATCCCGGCGACCCGGACGTGCTGCCGCCGGCCGACGCCATGATCGTCTGTCCGGCCACCGTCAACACGGTCAACAAGTGGGCGGCCGGGATAACCGACACCCTGGCGCTCGGGCTGCTGGTCGAGGCCCAGGGCAAGGGCGTCCCCATCGTCGCGGTGCCGTACACCAACGAGGCGATGGCCTGCCACCCGGCGTTCCGTGCCGGGGTGGCCCGGTTGGCCGAGTGGGGCGTCACGGTGCTCTTCGGCGACGACGTGATCGCTCTGCACCCACCCGGGACGGGGGAACAGCACCTGCACGCCTTCCCCTGGGCGATGCCGTTGGTCGCGCTGCAGACCGTCTCCTGGAACGCCGCCTAACGCACCCGGCGGTCCTTCCCGCCCGACGCGGCGGGGCCGGGTGTCACCGCCCGGTGGCCTCCACGCCGGTAAGCTGGCCCGCCATGAGCACAAGCGGGTCAGCCCTCACGGTGAGCGACGTGGTGGCCGAGCTGGAACGGCGCTTTCCGCCGGTCTGGGCCGAGGAGTGGGACCGGGTGGGCCTGGTGCTCGGCGAGCCCAGCGCCCCGGTCCGCCGGGTGCTCTGCGTGGTCGACGTGGTGCCCGAGACGGTCGACGAAGCCCTCGCCGCCGACGCGGACATGATCGTCTCGCATCACCCGCTGCTGCTGCGCGGGGTGTCGTCGGTCGCCGCGACGACCTTCAAGGGTCGGATCATCCACCGGTTGATCCGGGCCGGCGTGGCGCTCTACGCGGCGCACACCAACGCCGACGTGGCCTTCCCGGGCGTCTCGGACGCCCTCGCCGCCCGCTTCGGGCTCACCGACCTGCGTCCGCTCCAGCGGCCCGCGCCCGGCTCGCCCGCCCACGGTGACGACCGGGGGTTCGGCCGGATCGGCGAGCTGCCCCAGCCGATGACCCTCGACGAGTTGACCCGGCACGCCGCAGCCGTGCTCCCCGTCACGTCCTGGGGAGTTCGCGCGGCGGGGGATCCCGGGCGTATGGTTCGTACCCTCGCCGTCAGCGGCGGGTCGGGGGACAGCTTCCTCGGCGCCGCGACTGCCGCCGGGGTGGACGCGTTCCTCACCGCCGACCTGCGGCACCACCCGGCCGGCGAGCACCTCGCCGCCGATGGTCCCGCTCTGATCGACGCCGCCCACTGGGCGACCGAACGACCGTGGCTGGACGACCTGGCTGCCTTCCTCCGGGAGGCGCTCGACGTCGAGACGCTGGTGTCCGACCTGGACACCGACCCGTGGACCGTGCACGCCGCCGCACCAGTTGTGGACGACAAGGAGCCCGACCGTGAAGGCTGACCCTCAGGTGCAGCGCCGCCTGCTCGACCTCCAGGCGATCGACACCAACCTCGCCCAGCTCGCCCACCGCAGGCGCTCGCTGCCCGAGCGGGCCGAGCTGGAGTCGCTGGCCCGCGAGCTGTCGTCGATGGAGGACGACCGGGTCCGCGCCCAGGTGGCGGTGGACGACCTGGACCGGGACATCGCCCGGTTGGAAAAGGACGTCGAGCAGGTCCGGGCCCGCAAGGAGAAGGACGAGAACCGGCTGGCCGCCGGCACCGGGCCGGCCCGGGAGCTGGAGGCGCTCCAGCACGAGCTGGTTTCGCTGAAGCGGCGCCAGGGCGACCTGGAGGACGCTGAGCTGGAGCTGATGGAGCAGCGGGAGACCGCGCAGGGTGTCCTGGACGGCGTGGAGGCGCGGCTGGCCGAGGCGCGGGACAAGCGGGCCGCGACCGAGCAGCGCCGCGACGACGCGCTTGCCGAGATCGCCAAGGATGAGGAGTTCAAGCGGGGGGCGCGTCAGCCGCTCGCCGCCGACCTCCCGAGCGATCTGGTCAACCTCTACGACAAGATCCGCGAGGACACCGGGTTGGGTGCCGCGCTGCTCACCGCGGGCCGCTGCGGCGGGTGCCGCCTGGAGCTGTCCGGCGCCGACCTGGCCCGGATCCGCAAGGCCGCCCCCGACGACGTGGTCCGCTGCGAGGACTGCCGGCGCATCATGGTCCGCACCAACGAGTCGGGCCTGTAGGTCGTGGCGCCGCGCGTCGTCTCCATCGAGGCCGACGGTGGGTCCCGGGGCAACCCCGGCCCCGCCGGCTACGGCGCGGTGGTCCGTGACCCGGAGACCGGCGAGGTGCTCGCCGAGCGCTCCGAGTCGCTCGGCACCGCCACCAACAACGTCGCGGAGTACCAGGGCCTGATCGCCGGGCTGACCGCCGCCGCCGAGCTGGGCGCCGCCGAGGTGGACGTCCGGATGGACTCCAAGCTGGTGGTCGAGCAGATGTGCGGCCGGTGGCAGATCAAGCACCCCGGCCTGCGGCCCCTCGCCGCCCAGGCCGCCGCGCTCGTGGGCCGGTTCACCGCGGTCCGGTTCAGCTGGATCCCGCGCGAGCAGAACCGGCACGCCGACGCCCTCGCCAACGCCGCCATGGACGCCGCCGCCGGTCGTCCCCCGGCGACCGCGGCCCCCGAGCGTCAGGCGCCGGCCGCGGCCACCGGTCGCCCCGCGCCGGCTGCTGCCGGGCAGCCCGCCACCGGCAGCGACCCGGCGACCGCGCCAGCCTCCTGGGAGCCCCGGCCGACCTTCACCGCCACCCGGCTGATCCTGGTCCGGCACGGCGAGACCCCGTACACCGAGCAGCGGCGCTACTCCGGGCGCGGCGACGTGCCGCTCTCCGAGCGGGGCCGCGCCCAGGTGCAGGCCACCAGCGCCCGGGTGGCTGAGCTGGCTCCGTCCGTCGCGGCCGTGCTCAGCTCACCGTTGTCCCGGTGTACGGCGACCGCGGCGTCGATCGCCGGCGCGCTCGGTGACGTGCCGGTGCGCACCGAGGACGACCTGATCGAGTGCGACTTCGGCCAGTGGGAGGGGCGTACCTTCGCCGAGGTGCGCCAGCAGTGGCCGGGGGAGATGGACGCCTGGCTCGCCTCACCCCGGGTCGCGCCGCCGGGCGGGGAGTCGTTCACCCACGTGGCCGAGCGTGCCAACCGGGTCGTCGGTGGGCTGCTCACCGCGTACCCCGGTGAGACCGTGGTGGTCGTCTCGCACGTCTCGCCGATCAAGCTGGTGCTGCGCGACGCCCTGGCGGCCGGTGACGGCTTCCTGCACCGGCTCTTCCTGGACGCGGCCGGTATCTCGGTGCTCGACATGTGGCCCGACGGCGGCGTGGCCGTGCGTACGGTCAACGACACCGCCCACCTCGCCGCGCTCTGATGCGGGCGGCGTCATTCGGCGCACCGCACTTGCCGCTCGGCGCACGATTCGCCGTTCGGGTCGCGTGACGGCCATCACAGGGTCGTAGCCTCCGGCCGTTGCATCGAGAGCCTCGACCACCGGAGGTCTGTCACATGGCTGCACCCGAACCGGAGGCGCCACGCACGGCGCCGACCAGGGCGAAGGACCACAGCCCCTGGAACTGGTTGCTCTTCATCCCGATCGTGGTGCCGCTGGTGCCGATCTTCTTCAACGGCGACTCGCCCCGCGTCTTCGGCTTCCCGCGCTTCTACTGGCTGCAACTGGCCTTCATCCTGCTCGGCGTCGGCACCACCACGCTGGTCTACCAGATGACGAAGAAGCGGGGTGACTCCTGATGTGGCGCGACCATCTCACCGAGATCATCGTCTTCTCTGTGCTGTTCCTCCTGGTCAGCGTGATGGGCTTCGTGGCCGCCAGGTGGCGGGCGCCGAAGGACATGGCACACCTGGACGAGTGGGGGCTGGGCGGGCGCAGCTTCGGCGGCTGGATCACCTGGTTCCTGGTCGGCGGTGACCTCTACACCGCGTACACCTTCGTGGCGGTGCCGGCGTTGATGTTCGGTGCCGGTGCGGCCGGGTTCTTCGCCGTGCCGTACACCATCGTCATCTACCCGCTGGTCTTCCTGGTGCTGGTGCGGCTCTGGTCGGTGTCGCACCGGCACGGCCTCGTCACCCCGGCCGACTTCGTCCGCAAGCGCTTCGACTCGCCGGTGCTGGCACTGCTCATCGCGATCACCGGCATCGTCGCCACCATGCCGTACATCGCCCTGCAGTTGGTCGGCATCGAGGCGGTGCTCAAGACGATGGGCGTGACCGGCGACAACGCCTTGGCCCGGCACCTGCCGATCATCATCGCGTTCGCCATCCTGGCCGCCTACACGTACCAGTCGGGGCTGCGAGCGCCGGCGCTGATCGCGTTCGTCAAGGACAGCCTGATCTACATCGTCATCCTGGTGGCGGTCATCTACCTGCCGTACAAGCTGGGCGGCTGGGGTGACATCTTCGCCGCCGCGGACGCGAAGTTCGACGCCTCGCCCAACCCGAACGACGGCATCCTGCTCAACGGCAACAACCAACTCCAGTACGTCACGTTGGCGCTCGGGTCGGCGTTGGCGCTGTTCCTCTACCCGCACAGCATCACCGGTGTGCTGGCCAGCAGGAACCGCGACGTGATCAAGCGGAACATGTCGGCGCTGCCCGCGTACAGCCTGCTGCTCGGTCTGATCGCCCTGCTCGGCTACATGGCCATCGCGGCCGGCGTGAAGCCGCTGCCGGGTGCCAAGGAGGGCACGGTGGACAGCAACACCGTCGTGCCGCTGCTGTTCGACCAGCAGTTCCCGGACTGGTTCGCCGGTGTCGCGTACGCGGCGATCGGCATCGGGGCGCTGGTGCCCGCGGCGATCATGTCGATCGCGGCGGCGAACCTGTTCACCCGCAACATCTACAAGGAGTACCTGAAGCGGGACGCCTCGCCGGCCCAGGAGGCGAACGTCTCGAAGATCACCTCACTGGTGGTGAAGGTCGGCGCGGTGGCCTGCATCGTCTTCCTCGACCCGCAGTTCTCCATCGACCTCCAGCTGATCGGTGGCGTGATCATCCTGCAGACGCTGCCGGCGGTGGCGCTGGGCCTCTACACCCGCTGGTTCCACCGCACCGGCCTGATCGTCGGCTGGGCGGCCGGCATGGGCCTGGGCATGTGGATGCTCTACCAGGTGGCCAGCCCGACCCGGAAGCACTTCGGCGGCTCGGCGTTCCCGCTGTCGGAGTTCGGGTTCGACACCACCAGGACGATCTATGTCGGCATCGTGGCGGTGGCGGTCAACCTGGCCGTGGCGGCCCTGGTGACGTTGGCGCTGCGGGCCGCGAAGGCGGACGACGGAGTCGACGGCACCGAGCCGGACGACTACTTCGCCGACGAGGGCGACCCCCGCGTCACCCCGGGCGCCGACCGCGACGCCGACTCGGCCCGCGAGCCGGTCGCCTGACCCCGGCCCCCGCACGGTTTTCCGCGTCGATCATGGAGTTGTGGTGCCTGGTTGATGGCTGTTCACGGCAGTCGTCCCCCACCACAACTCCATGATCGACGAAGCCTGGGCATCACGAGCCCTCGTGGACCGACTCGCGCCGGGCCGCTGACCCGATCCCCTGGAGGGCGAGGGTCAGCAGTTGTTCCGCCTTGGCCGCGCCCATCGGTTGCGCCGCGAGTGAGATGCCGTTGGCGAGGATCATCAGGTCGGCCATGGTGATGTCGGGCCGTACCGAACCCTCGTCGACCGCTCGACCCAGCAGTGGTTCACCGGCGGCGACGAGCGTCGCGCCGCAGGTATCGGACTCCTCGGGCGGCTCGTTCAGGAGCGAGTCCGCGAGGCCGCGGGTTGTCGTGGCGTACGCGGTCACCTCGTGCAGCCAGGTCGTCAGCGCGTCCAGCGCGTCCGGCGCGTCGAGCAGATCTCCGGCGCGCGCCGCCAGGTTACGGACACATCCACCGAAGACCGCCTGGAGCAGTGACCACCGGGTGGGGAAGCGTCGGTGCAGGGTCGCCGAACCGACCCCGGCGGATCGGGCGATCTCCTCCAGCGAGGCGTACGCGCCGTCGCGGGCGATCGCCTCGGACGCTGCCGCGACGATGAGGTCGTAGTTGCGCTGCGCGTCCGCTCTCATGGCCCGCCTTGCAGAAGTGGGGTGGTCCCCCGTATCGTAGCCGACGGGAAGTGGGGGGAGGCCCCACTTATTCTCAGGAGGCATCGTGGCTGTTCTCGTCATCGGCGCGACGGGCAAGCAGGGCGGGGCGACGGCCCGAGCGCTGCTCGATCGTGGCGTCCCGGTCCGCGCCCTGGTCCGCGATCCCGGAGCCGACAGCGCCCAGGCTCTGCGGGAGCGCGGCGCCGAACTGGTCACCGGCAACCTGGACGACGCCGACTCGCTGCTCGCCGCGGCGGACGGGATGAACGGCCTCTTCTCCATCCCGTATCCCGACGTGACGAACATGCAGGGCGACGCCGAGGTGACCCGCGGCCGCAACGTCGTCGAGGCGGCGCGCCGGGCCGGCGTGACGCACGTGGTGCACAGCAGTGTCTCGGGTGCCGGCGACTTCCACCGCAGTCAGCCCGGCTGGGCCGAGGGTCGGTGGGACAGGCACTACTGGGAGAGCAAGGCGGCAATCGACGAGATGGTGCGCTCGGGTGGTTTCGCGCACTGGACGGTCCTGAAGCCCTCGACTTTCATGGAGAACCTGGTCGGCTGGTCCTACCTCTTCGGCGACTGGTCCAGCGGCACGATCATCACCGGCTTCGCCGAAGACACGCGCATACCGTGGATCGCCGTCGACGACATCGGCGAAGCGGCGGCGACCGCGTTCACGAACCCGGGGAAGCTCGACGGCCTGGACGTCGAACTCGCCGGCGACCTGCTCACCATGACCGAGGTCGCGGCCATCCTGAGTGACGTCACCGGCCGGGCGATCACCGCGCCCGTGCTCACCCCGCAGGAGGCCGTCGAGCGCGGCCTGCTGCCCGCCATGGTCAACGCGGTCGAGCGGATCAACGAGATCGGAAGCCCCGCCCGTCCGGAGACGACCCGTGCCCTCGGCCTGCCGGCCACCGACTTCCGCACCTGGGCCCGCCGAACGTTCTCCTGAAACCGATCTTGGAAGATCGCGCCGATCTTGCAGTTTCGGTCGTCGATACAAGCGAAATGCCTGATGTGTCGCGACAGAAAGTGCAAGATCGCCGAGCAGGGGGAGGGCGCGACGCCACCACGCGGGGTCAGCGGGGGCGGTTGCGATTTACCAGGGCCTGGTTGAGGCGACCCAGCAGGGCCGCGAGCGTGTCCCGGTCCTCGCTGCTCCAGTCGCCGAGCATGTCGCCGTAGAGCCGGGTGCGGGCGGCCTGCACGGCGGCCATCCGCTGGAGACCGGCCAAGGTGGGGGAGATGACCGTGCCGCGGCCGTCGGAGGGGTCGGGGGTACGGGTGATCAGGCCGTCGCGCTGAAGCGCGGACACCTGCCGGGTGACCGTGGAGCCGTCCAGGTTGAGGCGGGCGGCGAGCGCCGAGACGTTCTGCGGGCCGGCGTCGGCCAGGTGGCGCAGGATGACGTACGCCGCCCGGTCCAGCACCCGGTGCTCGGCGGTGCCGGTAGCCCGCCGGGTGGCCTCGCCGAAGCGCATCAGCAGGGCCACCTCGGTCTCGATCCGGCCGAGGGTGCTCTCGTCGTGGTCATCGCTCATAGCTGTATGATACAGAGTAAATACCTGTACGATGCAGCTATCTGAGGAGTCGGAGTGGATCGGCGTTCCGAACCGAACCGCAGTGCCATCTACGCCACCACGCTCGTGGCCTTCCTCGCCATCGCCGGCATCGCCGTCGTCGACCCGATCCTGCCCGCCATCGGTGAGGCGATCGGCGTCACCGCCTGGCAGGTCGAGCTGCTGTTCACCGCGTACATCGCGGTCATGGCCCTGGGCATGATCCCGGCGACGCTGGCCAGCGGCCGATTCGGCTTCAAGCCGGTGCTCATCACCGGCGTCTCCGTGGTCGGCCTCGCCGCCATCCTCGCCTCGTTCAGCGACAACATCGTGCAGCTCTCCGTGCTGCGCGGCGTCTGGGGGCTGGGCAACGCGATGTTCTTCGCCACCGCCATGGTGGTGCTCGTCAACCTGGCCGTCGACCGGGAATGGGTGGTGGGCCTCTTCGAGACAGCCCTCGGCCTCGGCTTCGCCGTCGGACCACTGATCGGCGGCCTGCTCGGCGAGGTCAGCTGGCGGCTGCCGTTCTTCGTCTGCGGCGTCTTCATGGTCCTCGCCCTCGGCGTGGCCGCCCGCAAACTGCGCGAACCCACAAACCGGCAGGCCCCGGTACGCGTCGGCCAGATCTTCGCCACCTACCGCCGCCCGGCGTTCATCGCCCTCTGCGCGGTGACCGCCGCGTACAACTTCGTGTTCTTCGTGGTGCTCGGCTACACGCCGCTCTTCCTCAAGCTGGACATCATCCCGCTGGGGCTGGCGTTCACCGGCTGGGGTCTCGGCCTGGCCACCGGCATCCTGGTGATCGGTCACCGGCTGGCCCACCGCATCGGCGCGGTGCAGACCGTCGGCGTGGCCATCGCCGGGCTGCTGGTCTGCATGGTCCTCTTCGCCACCTCCGGCAGCACCGCCGAGGCGCTGGTGGTGCTGGTGCTCGCCGGACTCTGCATGGGCCTGGCCAACGCCAACCTCACCGACCTGGCGCTCGGCCTCGGCTCCACCGACCGGCGCGTCGCCACCGGCGCGTTCAACCTGGTCCGCTGGGGCGCCGCCGCACCGGCACCGATCATCTCCGGCAAGCTCGCCGAGCAGTCCCTGGCACTGCCGTTCTGGGTCGGCTTCGGGGTGCTCGCCGTCGGCGTGCTCGTCTACCTGGCCTTCGCGCACGTGATGGCCGCCGGCTACGGCGAACGGGTGCTCTGGTCCCGCTGGAACCGCGCCGCCGCGAGCGCCGAGAACACCGCCGAAGAGCCGGTCGGCGAGACCTACTGACCCGCCGGGGCATTGGGGCGGGCCGGGTTTGAGGGGGAGGCGCGGACCTCAGTGCAGGGCGCGCCAGAGCAGGTAGAGGCCGATCGTCGTACCGAACACGACGATCACCGTCTTCAGCACCACCGACGGCAGCCGACGGACGAGCCGCGCGCCCGCGTACCCCCCAATCAGGGTGGCGGGCGCGACCACCGCGACCACCGCCCAGTTCAAGGGGCCGAACAGGGCGAACACCACCAGCGTCGTGCACCCCACCACCGCGGAGAGCAGATTCTTGATCGCGCTCACCCGGGCCAGGGTCGCGTCCAACACCAGGGCCAGCCCGGCCACCAGCATCACCCCGAGGGCGGCACCGAAGTACCCGCCGTACATCGCGCCGAGCGCGACCATCGTCTGCACCGCGACCGTCCGCTGGCGTGGCGACATGTCCCGGGGGTGACCGACCAGCCGACGCAGCGGGTCCTGGAAGGCCAGCACGGCGGTCGCGCCGAGGACCAGAAAGGGTACGACCAGCTCGAACGCGCGGGCTGGAGTGGCCAGCAGCAGCAACGCCCCGAGAATGGTGCCCACGATGGTGGTGGGCACCAGCGTGGCCAGGGCACGGGGGCGCGGCAGGTCCTGCCGGCTGCCCGCCACGCTCGCCACATATCCGGGGAAGACGGCGACGGAGTTGCTGACGTTCGCCGGCACCGGAGGCAACCCGACTGCGATCATCGCCGGAAAGGTGATCAACGATCCGCCACCGGCCACCGCGTTGACAGTGCCAGCGGCGAGACCGGCGGCGAGCAGCAGCGCGGCGTGGGAGAGATCCATAGCCCCACGAGGCTAGCCGTCGGCCTCCGAGGCGGCTTCGCCGGACCGGCGGTGAGCTGCGCGATCTTGTCCAGGCGGGGCGGCAATACCGGCAACACGCTCGTCGTTAGGATGGGAGCGCGACGGACGAGTCGACCGGGCGGCCGCGTCGGCGGGCTTCGGCCTGCCGCCGAGGAACGTCCGGACTCCACAGGGCAGGGTGGTTGTTAACGGCAACCCGGGGCGACCCGCGGGACAGTGCCACAGAAAACAGACCGCCGACCCCAATGGGGACGGTAAGGGTGAAACGGTGGGGTAAGAGCCCACCAGCACCCCGGGTGACCGGGGTGGCTCGGTAAACCCCACCCGGAGCAAGGCCAAGCAAGGGCTGTCACCGCAAGATGACGACCCGGCGCAGACGCTTGAGGGCTGCCCGCCCGATGTCTGCGGGTAGGCCGCTGGAGCCTGCCGGCAACGGCAGGCCGAGATGGATGGCCGCCGCCGGCGCAAACCCTTTGGGGTACGCGTCGCGCACAGAATCCGGCGTACAGGTCGACTCGTCCGTCGCCCACCAGCTCAGGGCTGTGATCGAGGCTCTGAGTTCTACGCTCGACTGAAAAAGGTCGCCCGGTCGGTGAACCACAGCGCCGCTCATCCGTTGGAGTGCGGACAGGCATCCGCAACAGCCATCTCCGGGAGGGCCAGCGCTGATGAACAACTCGGGAACTGTCGGCCTTGAATACATGACAGATGCCGACCTCTACAAGGGGCCTTCTGATTTTGTTTCAAACCCTGGCACGTTCTATCGTCCCGTCGAAATGGGGGCGGCCATCCGATTCTCGACCCCGCCCAACAAGTCGAGTGAGTACCGCAAAGCCCTGAAAAATTTAAAGGACGCGGTCAAGAGGGGGCCGGATCCAGGGCTGCAAGAATATCAACGGAATGATCTGGGCAGGCTGGTGGGGAAGATGGATCCCGAAACGCCTCCACGGAATGCTGATCATGCGTTCAACATGATGTGGTACCTCCGCGTCAACGTACGTGATTACCCGACGAGTGGGCCAACGTTCCAGAAAATCGAATCGTTCTACAACCTGCACTCCCCGCAGCTCGTTTACGACAAATACCACCGACCGCCGGCGTCGAACGATATTGAGCCGTCGCGGTCGCAAGGCGACGTTGCCGCCAGCGGAGACCTCGGCCGTAGGGTCGGCTGGCGCGAGAAGGCCAAGATCGGAACATCCACCTTCGTGGAATTGGCCTCGATGCAAATGACTGGGGCGGTCCATTTTTCCTACGACGGCGATGAAAAGTTCGGAACCCGACTGCGGGACAGGTTCAACAATAAGGTCCACGAAACTAAAAGAGCGCGTGGTCTGAAGTAGTGGGGTCGGCGTGTTCGACGTGAGGGCGGTAGCGTCCGCGCGCCGCTCAGGCGTGACCGACCTGGCAGGATCAGCCCGGTGACGAGGTCCACCGCATTGCTGCGCTGCGAAGCGATTGCATGGGTCGACGAAGACTGGCCGGGGTGGGTCCGTGTGCGGCTGGTCGACGCGGACGGACGAACCTGGTACTTCGTCGACAAGGTGCCGATCTTCTTCGGGGAGGACGACATCCCTCTCGGCGCTGCGCTGCCCAGGTCTGTGTTCGTGAGGTGCCATGTCGTCGGTCAGCAGGAGGGCCAGATCCTTTTTGTCAGCACTGCTCTCGACAAGGTGGAAGCCGACGGCGGAGAAACCCAGTTCCGTGTCCGTTCGAACCAGCTGGAGCCGGCGAACTGGTCCTGATCCAACCGCCTTGTCAGCTTGGGAATCGGGCGTGATCGCTGCCGGCTCGGCTCGATCAGTGGGCCAGGCGGTCCAATAGCTCGCCGAGCAGCGCGTGCTCGCCCGGGGTGAGGTCGCCCTGGTCATCGCCGACCAGCGCACGCAGCGTCAGTGCGGCGCTCGCACGAGTCGCGCGGGCGTCGGTGGGGGGCATGCGCAGGACACCGGCCAGCGCGGCCTCGCGGACGCGTCCGGACAGCCCGAAATCCGGCTCCGGCTGGCTGATCAGGGTGAGCGTGATGCCGACGTTGGCGGCCAACACCTGCTCGGCGGCATCGGCCGCCGGCACCTTGAGCAGGCCCCGGGCGGCGGTCAACCGTTCGCGCAACGCGGCGTGTGCGGGAGCCGTGACGGCGCAGGGTTTTCCCGGTTGGGCGCGGCCGTAGAGCAGCCCGTAGAACGACGGGTGCTCCAGCCCGAACTGCACGTGCCTGTCCCAGCCTTCACGCAGGTCGTCCAGCGGGTCGCCAGAACTCTCGATCGCCGTGTACTGGGTGAAGCCGTGGCTCGCCACGGCGTCGATCAGGCCCTGCTTGCTGCCGAAGTGGTGGTACAGCGTCGGGGCCTGCACCCCGGCGCGATCGCACACCGCCCTCGTGGACACCGTGCCGCCACTCTCCAGCAACTCCGCTGCGGCGAGCAGGAGTCGATCCCGTGCGTTCTGCATGGTGCTACATTAGCTCATGTAGCGCTACATTGCGTTCTATAGCGAAGGGAGAAGTCATGAAGACCTGGTTCATCACTGGCGGGACCCCCGGAGGGTTCGGCCTGGTCTACGCCGAGGCCGCCCTGAAGCAGGGCGATCAGGTGGTGGTGACCGCGCGTCGGCCCTCTGAACTGCGGGAGTGGGCTGAACCACACGGCGACCGGGTGCTGGTTCTCCAGCTCGACGTCACCGATGCCGACCAGGTGCGTGCGGCGGTCAAGGCGGCCGAGGAGCGGTTCGGCGGGATCGACGTGCTGGTCAACAGCGCGGGCCGTGGCTGGTACGGCTCGATCGAGGGTGCCCCTCACGAGACGATCCGCCGCACGTTCGACCTCAACCTGTTCGCCGTGGTCGAGGTGGTGCGCGCGGTCCTGCCCGGTATGCGGGCACGCGGGGACGGCTGGATCGTGAACATGTCGTCGGTGGCCGGCCTGGTCGGCGCGCAGGGGTTCGGCTACTACGCGGCGGCGAAGTTCGCCGTCGAAGGACTGTCGGAGACCCTGCGCCAGGAAGTTGAGCCGTTCGGTGTGCGCGTGCTCGTGGTGGAGCCAGGAGCATTCCGCACGGGGGCCTTCACCTACTTCCAGAACGAGGACGTCAACGAGATCGTCGACGCCTACGTGCCCATGGTTGAGGGCGTCAAGGCGGCGTTCGTGGACCACAACGGCAAGCAGGCAGGAGACCCTGTTCGCGGGGTGCAGGCCGTGATCAGCGCGATGAACGCGCCTGTTCCACCGAAACGAATCGTGCTCGGCAACGACGGATACGACGTCGTTGTCGCGATGCACGAGGACGCACTCGCGGAGCTGCGCGCGAACGAGAAGCTCTCCCGCGGAGCTGACTTCTGAGCCTGTTTCCCGACGTTGCGTCTGTGCCTCGCGGAGAGGTCAACCTTGCCGCGACGCCTGTGTGTTGCCAAGACATGCCAGCACGCGCCCGCGTCCTGGCACCCGAGAAAGTTGGAGAGCAGAAATGAACGACATCACTCTACCCAAGGCCGTCGATGCCTTCGTCGCAGCCACCAACGCGCACGACACGAACGCGCTGGCTGCGGTCTTCGGCGACGGTGCCACCGTGCGCGATGACGGAAAGACCTGGGTCGGCGAGGCCGAGATCCGCGAGTGGATCCAGGGGCACCTGATCGACCCCAAGGTCGTGCTCACGCCGACCTCGTTCGCCGACGACCGGATGGTGGCCTCCGGGGACGGTGATTTCCCCGGAGGGCCCCTGTCGTTCGCATTTGTGTTCGACATCAAGGACGACCAGGTCACCGATCTCGCGATCGAGCCCGTCTGACTCGTCACCCCTGAGCGGGAAGCCGGTTTACTGTGGCCAACGCTCGGAAAGAATTGGACGATGTCTATCTGGAGCTGGTTCACGCAGAGGCGTAAAGAGAAGATCGAGCAGCAGCGCACCGAGGCCGTGGCCGCGGCCATGGCTCGTGGCGCCACCCCGGAACAGGCGGTAGCAGCCGGAGAACGCGCTGCGCGCGGCAACACCGCCGCGAGCGTGATGGGCGCCATCAACACCTGAGCCCTCGCCGCGATCGGGACACTCCCGTTCCGGTCGCCCCTGCGATCGCGGTTGGCGGTTACCGTCGGTCACCTCCGCCGGGTGGATGCGGTAGTTGGCGGTATACCTCAGAGGTATGAATATGACTCTGAGGTATACCGCTCACCAGAACATTGACTTGCCGGCCCAGCCAACACACGTGGTGGAGTTCGCGCGTCGTGCCTGCGGCGGCGGGTCAGGGCCGCCCGGCGACCTCGGCGACGAACGCCCGCCAAGCAGCCGGACCGAAGCTCAGTGCCGGGCCGGCAGGGTCTTTGCTGTCGCGTACGCCGACGACGCCAGGCAGGTTGTCGGCGACCTCGACGCAGTTGCCCCCGGACGATCCGCTGCGCCGGGACTTGCGCCAGATGGCGTTAGTGAGGTCCATGGTGGCTGTGCACTTCCTTCATCAGCTCGTTGGACTGTCGGCGCGGGAGTGCTTCGTTCCTCACGTTCTCCCACCTTGCATGAAGAGTATGTAGCCCATCTTCGGTGTTGACCACGATCCCGCCGAGCTGATTTTCGAGGTGCCCGACCCAGGCCCCGTCATCGGCCCGCGCCAGCGCGAACGGCCCGGACAGCCCGATGTGGAGGCCCGCGCCTGCCGGGATCACGTGGATGTGAACGTGCGGGAGTTGGGCGATGGTGAGGAGGTGGGCGATCTGCTCGGCCATGATGCCGGCGTGCTCGTCGCCCCCGCGACGAAGCGTGGATTCGTCCAGCACGGCCACCACTTGCGGCGGGCTGTCGCCGGTGAGGATCTTGTGTCGGCTCATGCGGGCGCTCACCTGTTGGTCGACCTCGGTGGCGGACATGAGGTCGTTCAACCGCATCACGACGTGGGCGTAGTTCTCGGTCTGAAGTAGGCCCGGGATCAGAAGTGGCTCGAAGAGGCGAAGCTGTCGCGCGCCGCGCTCCGCATCAAGCCACGGCAGAAACCACGACGGTGCGCCGAACTTCGTCACCAGGCGTCCGAACAGCCCGTCGTTGTCGAAGGCGCGGTCCGCTCCCCGGATGAAGTCCATCGTCAGCGCTCGGGTGCCGCTCTCCACGGCGCTGACGTGCGAGGCGCTGAAGCCTGCTGCCCGGCCGAACGCCTCCTGCGTCATCCCGGACGATCCACGGGCACGGCGGATCTCGCTCACGATGAAGTCCGCCAGGGGACTCGGCACGTCAGCCATTCAACGCTCCTCAAATCGGAGATCGACTACCCGAGGTGCCACATGCCTGGAGCCTGTCCTGCCAGCTCTGGCCCGGACACCTGGAACACCTTCCGAGCGTAGTGGCCTGCGCAGCAGAGTGTCACCAGGCGGCGCGGCTGGCAGGCCCACGAGATCCGGTGGTCGCGTTCGCAGCGGGGTCGCTCCCGACGGGCGAGCACTCACGGGAGCGGCCCCTTCCCAACGGCACCAAGGGGAAGACCATGCCCGACAACAAGCCCGAGACGATGAAGGCCGGCGACGTCATCCACCTGACCACCGCGGCGAGCGTGCAGTTCCTGCGCCCGATCTTCGTGCGCGTGATCCGTGAGTTGCCCGGGCGGCACACGTACCACGGTTGGGTCTGGATTGAGGGTTACCAGCTCAACGCGGCGGGCGACGCGGTCGCACGGCGCGAGTTGTACGTGATGCGAGCGGGTGTACGGCGGCAGCCCCTGCCCGTCGCGCCGACCAGGCCGGCCAGACGTCCGCGACGTCGGGTGCGGGTCGGATGACGCCGCACCTGCCGATGCGTCCGGCGTGGCGGTGTCGCAACTGCGCGGCATCCTGGCCTTGCCGCCCGGCTCAGCTCGTCCTCGTGACCGAGTTCTACGGGCACTCGATCGCGTTGGCGTTCTACCTGGCCGCGTCGATGCAGGAGGCGGTCGACGACGCGTACAACCTGGGTTTGTGCCCTGACCTGCCGGCGATGCACGGCCGGTTCCTCGGCTGGCTGTCGCTGGCCCGCCGGCCTCGACGCTAGCCAGAAAAGAACCGGCCGGGCGGGGTTGCCCCCACCCGGCCGGCAACCGGATCCCTAAGACCTCAGTGCTTCTTGAACACCGGCATGGTGTCGAGCGTGGTGGTGATGTTCTGTGTGGTGCCGCCCCGGTACGTCTTCCCGGTGAAGATGTCGGTCCAGGTGTTGCCCGGCGGGAACCACACCGAGGTGGTGGCGGTGGTGCCCGGCGTCGTCACCGGTGCCACCAGGTAGTCCGGGCCGTAGAGGTACTGGGAGCCGGCGGTGGCGTACGCGGCCTGCTCGTTCGGGTACGCCAGGTACATCGAGCGGGCGATCGGCGTACCCGTGCGGGTGGCCTCCTTGGCGGCGGCGTAGGTGTACGGCTGTAGTTCCTTGCGCAGGTTGAGGAACTTCTTGGCGGAGGCGTTGGCCGCCGGGCCGTACTGCCAGGGCAGCCGGTCGCTGTGGTTGGAGTGCAGCCGGTCGATCGGCTGGAACGTGCCGAACTGGACCCACCGGGCGTAGAGGTCGTCGGGCAGCTTGGTGCTGCCCGGTTCGCTGCCCG
Organism: Micromonospora sp. NPDC048835; assembly: GCF_040649995.1. Taxonomy (NCBI): domain Bacteria; kingdom Bacillati; phylum Actinomycetota; class Actinomycetes; order Micromonosporales; family Micromonosporaceae; genus Micromonospora; species Micromonospora sp. NPDC048835. Next base: position 134,532 of record NZ_JBEZGM010000015.1, read on the forward strand.
GCTCCTTGAGGCCGCCGGTGTGCCCGCCGATGTCGTGGCTGACCGCGGCCAGCCCGGTCGCGGCCGACTCGCCAGGCGTGTAGCCGACCTCCATCTGGAGCGTCGACCAGTCGGAGGTGGTGTCGCCGGTGAAGTGCAGCGTGGTGCGCTTGTCGGCCCACGGGCCGGTGGCCACCGGGGTCGGGCTGCTGTAGCCGCCGGCCTGCAACGAGCCGTACGCGCGGGAGAAGGCGAAGCCGGTCTTGTCGGCGTACTGCTGGTTGATCCACGCGTCGCCGGTCACGCCGGCGAGCGAGGACTTCGTGTTGTCGCAGCACCAGTCCAGCCACCACAGGTCCGGGCCCTTGCTGCCCTTCGGGATCATCCCGTCGTGCAGGTGCAGGTATGCCTTGAGCTGGTCCGGGTCGCCGAAGTCGAACGTGTAGCAGTCGGGGCCGCCGTTGCAGCCGACCCGCTGGAGCTTGCCCTTCGCGGTGGCCTGCGCCTGGGCGAACTTCGGGTCCGAGCCGAGGATGCTCGGGTGGATGTTGATGCCGGTGTGCAGGCCCTGCTTCTTCGCCCAGTCGAAGAACGCCTTCGGGTCGGGGATCCGGGTGGGGTCGATGCTCCAGCCGTTCCACTTGTCCGGCGCCTTGATGTCGGTGTCGAGAACAAGAACATCCATGGGTACGCCTTCGGCCTTCGCCCGGGCCACGATGTCCTGGAACTCGGTGGCGGTGCGGTCGTAGTACTCGGAGTACCACACCCCGTACGCCCACTTCGGCAGCAGCTTCGTGGGCCCGGTCAGCGTCGACAGGTCCTTCAGGCCACGGGTGAAGTCCTGCCCGTACGCGAAGACGTAGCCGTCCTGCTCGGGCGCGGGCCGGGGCTTGGTGGTGCGCAGGGCCGAGGCCGAGTCGTCGAGCAGGTACCAGCCGTCCTGGTAGAGCAGGCCCGGGGCGGTGAGCGCGGAGCCGGTCACACCGTCCAGGCCCCGGCGGTAGCCGCCGAGCGGCGCGTGCGGGGCGAGCAGCGGCGAGACCGTGGTCGTGACGGCGACGGTGTCGACGTTGACGTTGCAGCTCGCGTCCGTGGGGCAGCCGAGGGTCACCGTGTTGGTGCCACGATCGAGGTGCACCGGGACGGACACGGTGTTCCAGTAGTCCCACCCGCTCGTCGGCGGAAGGGTCGCCGTGACCGGTGCCGCCGATCCCGCCGTCACCGACATGGTGCGCGTCTGGCTCGGCTGGGCGCCGGCCTGACCGTTCGCGTACCGGATCTGCACCCGGTAGTCACCCGCGGCGGGCACATCGGTCACGGTGAGCGCGACGGCGGAGGTGGTGCTCTCCAGGCCGGCCAGGAATCCCGTACCCGAAGCGCCGTTGTGGTCGTTCGCGGGCCGTGCGCCGCCGGTCAGCGCGCCGGTCTCGGCCTCACCCAGGGTGCCGAAGCGCAGGGGCTGCGGCTGGGCCGCGGCCGGTGCCGGGAACGGAGCACCCGGGTCGACCACCGCGAGGCTGTCGACGTTCACGTTGCCGGAGTCGTCGGGACCCCGCAGCACGCGGATCTCGTGCCGGCCGGCGGTGAGGTCGATCGGCACGCTTGCCGTGCCCCAGGTGTCCCAGTTGGTGGTGGGCGGCAGGGTCAGCGTGTGGCCGGCGTCGCCGTCGACCTGGACCGTGAGGGTGCGGGCCACGTTCTGGCCGTCGCCGCCGGTGCTGTTGGCGTAGCGGACGGTGAGCTGCCTCGTGCCGCCTGCCGGGGCGTCGAGTGCGAAGGTGGCCGAGTCGCCGGTGGCGGCGAAACCGGCGGCGAACCCGCGTCCGGTGTACCCCTGGTGGTCGGTGGCCACGCCGGGGCCGTTCAGCCGCAACGACTCTGCCTCGCAGAGCGCGCCGAACGCGCAGGCCGGGGCGGTGTGACCGGCCCACGGCTGGCCCTGCACGGTCTGCTTGCCGGCCTTGAGCTGCACGGTGAGGTTGTCGGCGGTGAACGCCCCCGAGCCGACCCGGTAGCGCAACGTCATCGCGCCGGTGTCGATGGTGAGCCAGCCGTGGTCGGTGCTCTTGGTGAAACGCGTACGGGGGAAGTCGTCCCGCCCGACGGCGTTGAACGTGGCGGCGTCGGTGAACCTGCCGTCCTGCTGGTACTCGGTGCGGATCAGGGTCGGGGACAGCACCTCGAAACGGGCGTCACCCGACCGGACGGCACCGTCCTGCGCCTTGTGACGGCTGGCCTGCGCCGGCGCGGACGGGGCGAGAGCCAGCCCGGTGATGAGGATGCCGGCCGCGGCGGCTGCTGTCGTGCGGCGACGCGGTGAGTTCCGATAGAGCAAGATGCGCTCCTCGTCTCAAATGGAGGAAATGAGTCGAAGACAACGCTGTCACCAGCCGGAAACGCATGTCAACGGGCCTCCGAGGGTGTCCCTTCTCTCTTTCGTCACCTGCCGTACTCGTCCGGCCGCCCGCCGCTGCGCAGGGTGACGACAACCCCACGAACGCCAGATCAGGCGTACGGAGTCCAGGGCTCGGGCTGCTCGGCGTCCCAGCCCAACGTCTCCAGTGCACGCAGCACCGCCCGCGCGCGGGGAGTCCAGAAGAGCAGGACCTGATCGCGCTCCTCGACCTCGAAGGCGACGGCGGTCGCCGGCAGCGGGAACCTTCGGTGGAACGGGTGGTGCGCCACCGCGGCGACGTAGAAGTGCTCCAGGGTGTCCGACCCGGCACGCGACGTGAAGGTCAGCGTGCTGCCGTTGGCGTGCAGCTTGACCGTCGGCCAGGCCATCCGGCGGACGGCTCTGAGCGTGTCTCCTCGGATGAAGGCGAGGCGGTCGACGTAGGTGAGCCCGCCACGGGCATCGAAGGTTTCCGAGATCATCGTGGGATGGTACGGCGGGCCTGAGGACTGATTCGCTGCCACTCGGCTTTCATGAAATCGGGGTGTCCGACGGCTGGGGATGGGCCGACTTCCTGAAAGCCGAGTCGATCAACGGACGTTCAGCAGTGGGGGCGGTCGAGGGGGGCGGCGCCGGCGAGCGCTTCGACGGTCGCCGTCGGTGTGGCCGACTCGCTCGGCGAGGGCACGATGCTGGGGCTCGGCGGGGCCGGCGGCGAGCTGCTGGGGGTGGGGGAGGCGCTGGCGAGGGTGGCGGTGCTGCGCTGCACCTGCTTCGTGACCAGGCGGATGCCGGTGGCGGTCGCCTGGCGGCCGTACACGTCGGTGACCCTGATGCTGTAGGGCCCGGGGCCGATCCCGCCGTCGATGGTCCAGTGGTTGTCGCTCTGGCGGGCGGCCTTGCGGAAGCCGCCACCGGGCCCTTTCGCCTCGACCGAGCGGAGCGGGTTGCCGTGGTTGCCGACCTGCACCGCGAACCAGTACTTCGAGGCGCCGCCCTTGATCCGGAAGGTCAGCCCGCCGTTGAGCGGCGGGTTCACCACCGCCCGGTAGGTGATCGGGGCGATGCCCTGCGACCGGTCGGCGATCCTGGTGAACGCCTCGGTGGAGAGGTCGATCTTGCTGGTTCCGCAGCCGCCGCACTGGTCCATGACCATGACCCGGACCTTGCCCTTCGGGCCGCTCACCTCCAGGTAACTGCCGCAGGCCGCCGACCCGGAGTACTGGGATGCGCCGAGGGCCACGTAAAGGCGGTCCGCCGGCGGGCCGGGGAAGGAGCAGTTGCCACCCGAGCGGCCCGCGTCGTAGAAGCTGGCTTTTCCCTTGTGGACGGCGTTGCCCGTCGGCGGCGCGGCGCAGGCGGGGGTCGCACCGCCACGGACGGCGAGGGTGATGCCGAGGACGGCGGCCAGGGCGGTGACCCCGGCCCCGGCCAACCAGTGCCGGGCGCGCCGACCCAGCCGGGGCGTGCTGGCCGGGGTGTGGTTGTCGGGGGCCGTGCCTGGTGCCGTCACGGCGCCTGATGTTGCCGCAGCACGTTGCGGCAGCGCAACAACGCCGACTGCGGCACTCGCCCGACGCGATTCTCGTGGGCACTATGAGACGTCCCGCCATCACGGTGCGGAGTCGTTCCAGGGAAAGGGGTCACGGGGTGAAGCCCTCCATCTCCGATGTGCAGGAGTACCTCTCACTGGAGGCGTTGACCACGCGAATCCAGACCCATCAGCGCTACAGCGAACATCGCGACGACCTCGACGGCACGGTCCGGCAGGCGGTGTCGCTGTCCGGGGACGCGGACCTGCTCGATGTCGGCTGCGGCACCGGAGCCTTTCTCCGTAACCTCGCCGAGCGGGGCCATCGCGGCCGGCTCGTGGGGTTGGACCTGTCACCCGCGGCGGTGCACGCGCTCCATGACGTCGCGGGTGTGTCGGCGCACCTCGGCACCGCGACGGACCTGCCGTACGACGCGGGGGTCTTCGATGTCGTCACCGCGCGTCACATGCTCTACCACGTGCCGGACGTGCGGCGGGCGTTGGCCGAGTGCCGGCGGGTGCTCGGGTCGGAGGGGGTCTTCGCCGCCGTGGTCAACTGCTCCGGCGCGACACCACGGGTGTCCGCGCTCCTCGCTGAGGTGGTGACGTCGGCGGGAATCGACATCCCCGTCGTGCCCAACTCACGCGTCCATAGCGACAACCTGCCCGAGATGATCGAGTCGACGTTCGGCGCGGTCGCGGTCCACCGGTACGACAACGCTCTCGTCTTCGACCGTCCGGAGCCGGTCATCGCGTTCGCCGCGGCCAACCTGTCGTTCTACGGCGTCGAGCCCGACTCGGCCCTCCGCCCGGAGTTGACGCGAGCCATCGAGGCGAAGGTGCGCGCCTGGTTCGCCGCCGAGGTGGGGCCGTGGCGTGACCCCAAGGGCTACGTGGTCTGCACGGCACGTCGGAGCTAGTCACGCGCCGGATCGGCGGGGACGCAGGCCGTTGAGGGCGGTGCTGACGACGAGGTCGGCGTACTCGGTGGTGAGCGGCCCGCTGCGGTGCAGCCAGCGGCTGAGTATCGGCCCCCAGATCAGGTCTACGGCCACGTCGAGGTCGACATCGTCGGCGATCTGGCCGGCCCGCTGGGCGCTGCGCAGGCGTTGCCGTTTGGCCTCCTTCAACGGCCCGTCCAGGCGTTCGGCGTACGCGGCGGCCAGCTCGGGGTCGAGCGCGATCTCGGTGGCCAGCGCGCGCATCGGTTGCTCGTAGCGGGGGTCGTTCATCTCCTCGACCGTGGCGCGCAGCACCACTGTCAGGTCCGCCGCCAGTTCTCCGGTGTCGGGCAGGGTCGGCGGCCCACCCTCGGTGGCCTCGCTGAGCAGGAGGAAGGCGTCGAAGATGACCGCGCCTTTCGACGGCCACCAGCGGTAGATGGTCTGTTTGCCGACGCCGGCCCGCGCGGCGATGCCCTCGATGCTGAGCTTCGCGTACCCCATGTCCTGAAGCAGGTCGAAGGCCGCGGTGAGGATGGCCCGTCGCGAGGTCTCGTTCCGGCGGGCCGTGTTCGGCGTCATGGAGCGGCACGATACCAGGAGACGAGACGGACCGTATCGTCTTGACGGCCGTGACGGGCCGGCCTAGCCTTCGATTCATGAACGAGACGAACCGTCTCGTCTCACAGTGATCGAAGGAGACCGCATGCGTACCTGGTTCATCACCGGCGCCAGCCGCGGCCTGGGCCGCGCCTTCGCCGACGCCGCACTCGAGCGGGGCGACCGGGTGGTCGCCGCCGCCCGGACCATCGAGAAAGCCACCTTCAACGAGGAGTACGCCGACCGGCTGCTCGCCCTGACCCTCGACGTGACCGACCGCGCGTCGGTCGTCGCCGCCGTGAACGCCGCCGTCGCGCACTTCGGTCGGCTCGACATCGTCGTCAACAACGCCGGCACGCTGTCGATGGGCATGATCGAAGAGTTCACCGAGGCCGAGGCGCGCGCCCAGTTCGAGGTCAACCTGTTCGGCGCGCTCTGGCTCAGTCAGGCGGTGCTGCCGCACCTGCGCGCCCAACGGTCCGGCCACATCGTGCAGGTCTCCAGCATCGCCGCGCTCGGTGGCTTCCCCAGCACCGGCATGTACAGCGCGAGCAAGTTCGCCCTGGAGGGCATGAGTGAGGCGCTGGCGATGGAGGCTGCGGCCTTCGGCATCACGGTCAGCATGGTGCAGCCGGGCGGTTACTGGACCGACCTCTACACGAGTCTGAGCGCCACCACCCCGATGGAGCCCTACGCGCCACTGCGCGCCGAGTTGGAGCGGCAGTGGGCGGAAGGCTCCGTCGACAGCGAACCCCGACTGGCCGCCGAGGCGTTGCTGCGCCTGGTCGACAGCGACGACCCGCCGCTGCGGCTCCTGCTCGGCAGCATGGTGTACGACCTGGCGTTCGACATCGCCCGTCGACGGATGGACACCTGGGCGGGGTGGGAGCAGGTCAGCCGCGCCGCCGAGCACGCCGTCTCGGCACCGGGGCAGACGCACTGACCAGCCGTATCGCCACGGGCCAGGGGTACGGCGTTCTAGGCTCCGAGATATGGCGGCGGCGTGCCCAATCACGGCACATAAGTCCGGGCAGAGCCTGCACCCCATGATTTCTCCTCGCGAGGCGCAAACCTAGACGGAGAGGAAACACGCATGGCTGTCAAAACCAAGACTCGTCCGGGCACCACGGAGATTCGACAGTTCTCGGTCGACATTCCGCAGGCCGACCTCGATGACCTGAAGAGGCGCATCAAGGCCACCCGCTGGCCGGACAAGGAAACGGTGGACGACCAGTCGCAAGGCGTGCCACTCGCGACGATCCAGGCCGTCGCCCGCTACTGGGAGAAGGAGTACGACTGGCGCAAGGTCGAGGCACGGCTGAACGCCGTGCCGCAGTTCATGACCACCATCGACGGGGTGGACATCCACTTCATCCACGTGCGCTCGAAGCACGAGGACGCGCTGCCGCTCATCGTCACCCACGGGTGGCCGGGCTCGGTGATCGAGCAGATGAAAATCATCGAGCCGCTCACCGATCCGACCGCGCACGGCGCGAGCGCGTCGGACGCCTTCCACCTGGTCATCCCGTCGCTGCCCGGCCACGGTTTCTCCGGCAAGCCGACCGAGTCGGGGTGGAGCCCGCAGAAGATCGCGACCGCCTGGACGGAGCTGATGAAGCGGCTCGGCTACGACCGGTTCGTCGCGCAGGGCGGTGACTGGGGCGCGGTCATCGTCGACCAGATGGGCCTCCAGGCACCCCCGGAACTGCTCGGCATCCACACCAACATGCCCGGTGCGATCCCACCCGAGATCGACCTGCTGTTCCAGGGCGACACCACCGGCGCGAACAACGCCATGGGCTCGCTGCCCTCCGGCCTCTCCGCCGACGAGATGCGTGCCGCCGAGGAAGCCAACTACGTGTGGAAGCACGTCGCGTACGCCCTCATGATGGCGACACGTCCGCAGACGCTGACCGGGCTGGCCGACTCTCCGGTGGGCCTGGCGTCCTTCCTGCTCGACCACGACGCGAAGAGTCTGGCCCTGATCTCGCAGGTCTTCGACGGGGCGAAAGCCGGCCTCACCCGTGACGACATCCTGGACAACATCTCGCTCTACTGGTTGACGAACACCGCGGTCTCCGCGTCCCGGCTGTACGCGGAGAACAAGCTGTCGTTCTTCGCCGCCAAGGGCGTCAAGATCCCGGTCGCGGTGAGCGTCTTCCCCGACGAGTTGTACGAGGCGCCGCAGAGTTGGGCCGAGCAGGCGTACTCCAACCTCATCTACTACAACAAGCTCGACGTGGGCGGGCACTTCGCGGCCTGGGAACAGCCGAAGATCTTCTCCGAGGAGCTTCGCACCGCCTTCCGGTCGCTGCGCTAGTGGCCGTGCACCTGCCCCCGTTCACCGGGGCGGCCGAGTGGCTCAACACCGAGCCACTCGGCCCCGCCGACCTGGGCGGACGCGTCGTCCTGGTCAACTTCTGGACGCTCACCTGCATCAACTGGCTGCGTCAGGAGCCGTACGTGCGCGCCTGGTCGCAGGCGTACCGGGACGACGGCCTGGTCGTCGTCGGGGTGCACACGCCCGAGTTCGGGTTCGAGCACGACGTCGAGTGGGTGCGTCGAGCGGTCGCGGCCCGGTCGATCGACTACCCGGTCGCTGTCGACAACGACTACGCCATCTGGAGCGCCTTCGACAACCACTACTGGCCGGCGCTCTACTTCGCCGACACCGGGGGCGTCATCCGCGACGAGCACTTCGGTGAGGGGCGCTACGAGCAGTCCGAGCAGATGCTCCAGCAACTGCTCGGCATCGACCGAGCACCCGTGCCCGTGCACGGTCTCGGCCCGGAGGCGGAGGCCGACTGGAACAACCTGCGGACGCCCGAGACGTACCTCGGATTCAGTCGCGGCGTCCACTTCGCGTCGCCGAACGGCCCGGCGCTCGACGAACGCCGCGCCTACCACCTGCCGGAGGGCCTCGGCCTCAACCAGTGGGCCCTGGCGGGGGAGTGGACCATCGGGGCGGAGAGCGTCGTGGTCGACCGGGCCGGCGGCAGCATCGCCTTCCGGTTCCACGCCCGGGACGCACACCTCGTGCTGGCCCCCGGGGCGGGAGGGTCGATCCCGTTCCGGGTGCTCCTCGACGGGACGCCGCCCGGCCCGTCCCACGGCGACGACGTCGACGCCGACGGCCACGGGGTGCTCCACGACGGTCGCCTCTACCAGCTCGTACGCCAGGACGGCACGGTCCGTGAGCGGACCCTGGAGGTCACGTTCGACGAGCCCGGTGCGGCCGCGTACGCCTTCACCTTTGGTTAGTCGGAGCCGGGCACGCCCCGGCCGCTCAGCGGCGCAGGTCGACCACGCTGACCGTGCCGGAGACCGGCGACATCATGTGCACCCGCGGGCCGGGGCGGAGTCGGGCGTCGGCGGCGTACCTGTCGGCGAGGGCCTTCTCCGCGGCCTCGTCACCGTCGTCGGCGGCGAGCAGCAACGCGGCGATCTCGTCCACCAGTGTGAGGTCGGCGGTGGCGATGTCCTCGGTCATCCCGCCGAAGCCGTCCCAGAGCAGCAGCTCGTCCTTCTGCCGGTGGGCCAGCTCGATCAGGACGTAGTCGTGAATGAACCAGTCGCCCCGGATCGGCAGGTCCGGGCTGACGCCGTAGCGGTCGGGGTCGATCGTGCCGGCCCGGTACGCCGACCACACCCGCGCCGCCGAGTCGAAGAGCCCGGCCTTCGGGTCGATGTCGTAGCCGTCGGACCCCCAGTCGCCGGCCGGGTCGACCTCCGGGTCGGCCCAGACCCAGCGGTGGCCGTCCCAGTACTCCACAAGCACGTGGTCGTGGTGCCAGCCGGGCGCGAAGTACGAGGCGAAACCGACCCGGCTGCGGCTGGGAATGCCGTGCTGACGCAACACCGCGACCGAGAGCAGCGTGTGGTCCCGGCAGCAGCCGGCCACCCGGTCGACGGCCGGACGTTCGGCGGTCAGCGGCAGCGGAAAACGGGACTGGTCGGTGTCGAGGATGCGGTCCACCCAACGGCAGTTAACCTCCTCAAGCCGGTCGGGGGGCAACTCGACGCCGCCGGCGCGGTAGTGCACGATCACGTTGCGGACGGTCGCCGCGATGCTCGCGATGTCGGTGGGCACGGCGTCGAGCAGCGCGCCGTGCCGACCGGGGTCGCTGTACGGCGAGTGCCGCCGGTAGTCATCGACGTTCATGGGACGAGTCTGCCCCGTTTCGCCGGGCCGGTGGGGGCAGCCGACCTGCAATATCGTTGATTGTCATGACGATGCCCGAGATCACCATCGCCACCCCGGCGGACCGCGACGCGGTGGTCGGCACCCTGGTTGCCGCGTTCGTGAAGGATCCCATCCTGCGGCACCTGTTCCCCGACGACGACACCTACCCGCGCTACGCCGCCGTCTTCTTCGGCCACCTCTTCGACAAGCGGGTGCACAGGAGTTCGATCTGGACGATCGGCGGGGGCGCGTCGGTCGCCGTCTGGGAGCCCCCGGCCGGGTCGTCGGGTCAGGCGCCGCTCGGGTCGCCCGGTCAGGTGTCAGCCGGGTCGCCGGCCGCCGGGCACGAATCGCCGGTGGAAGTCCAGTACCCGGCCGACGTGCTGGCCCGCGTGCAGGGCTACGACCACGTTGTGCACGACGTCCTGCCGACGTACCCGTTCTGGTATCTCGGTGTGCTGGGCACCCACCCGTCCAGCGCCGGACGCGGCTGGGGCCGGGCGGTCATGCGGGCCGGGCTGGATCGCGCCGCCGCCGACGGCCTGCCGGCGATCCTGGAGACCAGCAAACCGGGCAACGTCGAGCTGTACCGCCGGGCCGGCTGGGAGGTGGTGGGCACCCTGTCGGAGCCCGTACCCACCTGGATCATGCAGCAGCCACCCCGCTAGCGGGGCGGCTGCTGGCTCTTGCCGAGATCTTGGACAGTTTCCGTTCTGCGCTGACGGAAACTGTCCAAGATCTGCGCGTGACCGCCGCCGCGACACGGTCGAGCGGCGGAGGTGCCTGTCGACCCGACCGATGCGGGCACCGGATGTCGGGTGGGCCACCGACCCTGCCGCCTAGCGTTGCTGCTCGTAAGGGAAGGAGACCCGGGTGCTGGATCGGCTCAACGAGGCCATGGCGTACATCGAGCGGCACCTCGACCAGAAGATCGAGGTGGCCGAGTTGGCGCGGATCGCGCTGACGTCGGAGTACCACTTCCGGCGGCTGTTCTCCGCGCTGGCCGGAATGCCGCTGTCGGAGTACATCCGTCGGCGTCGGCTCACCGTCGCCGGCGCGGACGTGCTGGCGGGGGAGCGGACGTTGCTCGACGTCGCGGTGCGGCACGGCTACGGCTCCGCGGAGGCGTTCGCGCGGGCGTTCCACGCCGTGCACGGCGTGGGGCCAGGAGTTGCCCGGCGTACGGGGGCAGCGTTGCGCGCCCAGCCCCGGATGTCCTTCCGACTCACCGTGGAAGGGAGCGGCAGCATGGAGTACCGGATCGTCGACAAGGACGCGTTCGCGCTGGTGGGGCGCAGGGCCCGGGTGCCGCTGGTGCACGAGGGCATGAACCCGGCGATCGTCGCGTTCATCAAGAGCATCGACCGGGAGACGACCGGGCGGATCGAGGCGCTCTCCGATCAGGAGCCGAAGGGGATCGTCAACGTCAGCGACAACCTCGCCGACACCCGGCAGGAGGGCAGCGAACTGGACTACTGGCACGGCGTGGTGACGAGCGCCGTACCGCCGGAGGGTCTGGACGCGCTGCCGGTGCAGGCCGGGTCGTGGGCGGTGTTCAGCACCTCCGGTGCGTTCCCGCAGGCGGTGCAGTACCTGTGGCGCGACGTGTTCACCCAGTGGTTTCCGTCCAACCCGTACCGCAGCCGACCCGGACCGGAGATCTCCCGGGTCCGGGTGTCGGCGGACGGCACCGAGGCGGACGCCGAGCTGTGGATCCCGGTCGAACGGGTACCCACCCCTATGTAGAGTTCCGATACAGTGGCCGGATGCGGATGACGATTCCGGTCGCGAAGGTGCTCGCGGCGCTGCTCGCCGAGCCCGACGAGCAGCGCTACGGGCTCGATCTGATGCGATTGACCGGCCTGCCCAGCGGCACCCTCTACCCGGTGCTGCACCGGTTGCAGGGGGCCGGCTGGCTGGCCGCCGACTGGGAGGCGATCGATCCCGTCGCGGCCGGTCGGCCGGCCCGCCGCTACTACCGGCTCACCGCCGAGGGCGTGACGCAGGCCCGAAAGGCGCTCGCCGACCTGCGGGCCTCGATACCCGACAGTCGTCCAACGTGGGGCGGCACCGAGCCCACCGGGGCCCCGACGTGGTGACCCGCCGGGCCGCCGAGCTGCTGTTGGGGTTGGCCGCGCGTCGGTGGCCGGCCGGGGTGCGCGACGACCTGCGCCGCGAGTGGGCCGCTGAGCTGCACGTCCTCGCCGAGAGCGGTCGCCGGACGAAGGTGCTGGGCTTCGCGCTGAGTCTGGCCGTCAGCCGGGCCGGCGCCCCGATCGTCGACCGCGCCCTGATGCGCGGTCGGGTCGGCCGGACCGCCGCGGCGGTGCTGCTGTCCCCCCTCGCCTGCGTCGGGATCGTGGCCCTCGGCGGGTGGGCGATGTTCTCCATCTACAACTGGTTGATGTTCCGGGCAAGCTGGGCGGAACGGGCGCAGAAGCCGATCTGGACAGCGTTCATCGTCGTGCTGGGGGTGGTGCTGGCGGCGTTCGCTGCCCGCTGGGCCCGGCACAACGCCCTCGACAGCCCGCTGCGCACAACGCTCGGCGTGGTGCTCCCCATCGGTGTGGCGGTCATCCTGTTCGTGCGCATCACCAGCCCGGAGAGCCTGGCCGGCGCCGTACCCGGTCTGTTGCTCTGGTTGGCCGGCCTGACCCTCGCGCTCTGGGCCGCGGCGAGCCTCGCCGCCCGGGGCCGCCTCCGCGCCGCCTGGTGGGTAGGCGTGCTCGGCGCGCTCGTCGCCGCGGACCTCGCGGTGATCCTCGCCATCGTCGACGCGTACCCGACCGCAGTCGGCGTGGGGCCGACCATCGACGCACGGGAGCGCGTCGACCCGATCTCCGCGCCGGTGTGGATTTTCGCCTGCTGGACGGACTGGAACTTCGGCCTGCCCCGACCGATCGACTGGGAGATCTTCCTGATCACCAACCGGGTGCTGATCGAGCCCATGCTCTACCTGGCCTGCATGCCGTACGCGCTCGCCTACACCATCCGGGCGGCCCGGTCGGCCCCCGCCGCGCCGGTCGCCGTCGCGCCCACCCCGGCGTGAACCTCAGTCGGGTACGTCGTCAAACGTCGTGCCCGGCTCCAGGTAGCCGGACAACCGGTTCTCGCGCAACGCGTACGCGATGACCAGCAGGGCGTGCTTGTCCAACTCGGGCAGCCGGTCCAGCGGAAACCACCGCACGTCCAGCGACTCGTCGTCGTTGACCCGGGCGGTGCCGCCCACCAGCCGGCACAGGAACCCCAGGTTCAGGTACTCGCAGCGGTCCCCGTTCGGGTACGTGTGCGGGTGCGAGACGGCGCTGGACATCCGCACCGGCGCGACCTCCAGGCCGGTCTCCTCACGCACCTCGCGGACCAGCGCGGTGGCCGGTTGCTCGCCCGGCTCGACGAAACCGCTGATCACCGACCAGCGCCCGTCGTCGGCGCGCTGGCCGAGCAGCAGCTCACCGGCGTCGTTGCGGACCACCGCGCTGACACTCGGCAGCCAGAGCAGGTCGTGACCGACGTGCTTGCGCAACCCCACGATGTAGTCCGGTGTCGCCATTCGGCGATCATAGATCGCGACCCACCGGCCAACGCCGTCAAGCGTCCCCGTCGGGCGTCAGCCCGACCAGCTGACGGTACGGCGGAAGCGGTCGTACTCCTTGCCGAGTTCGGCGTCGATCCGCTCCATACGGGCCTCGGTGAGGACCACCGAGGGGTCCTGCCAGGGTCGGCCGGCGAGCATCTGGCGGCGTAGTCCGGTCGGCGGGTGGGCGGCGAACAGCGACGCCTCGTCGCGGACCGACAGTTGGCGCAGCAGCGGCAGCCGGTCGGCGCCAGAGGCTCGGGCGGCGGCCAGCGCCGAGCGCCACCGGTCCGGGCCGTGTCCCGCCTGGGTCTCGCGGCGCACCACCAAGGCGATCGACTCGGCGCCGACAAACGCGTCGAGCATATTGGTCGCCGCAGTCGAGCCGGCCACCCGCGCGGCCAGTTCGTCGGCGAGGTACTCGGCGCGCTGGCTGTCTCGCAGCGCCACGCTCACCAGCAGCAGGTACGCGACGAACAGCACCCGGGACATCACCCACTGGAACGCCCGACCCAGCGCGTCGCCCACCATCTCCACCAGCCCGCCGCCGACGGTGGTGCGCACCGGCCGGAACAGGTCGGCGGCCGAGCCGAGCATGGTGAACGCAGGCTGGGTGAGCAGGCCACGACGGGGGTCCCCATTGACGAAGTGACCGAGTTCGTGCCCGAGCAACGCCACCTGCTCGCCGGCGGTCAGTGAGCCCCACAACGGCAGCCCGAGACAGAGCACCTTGCGCCGCCGCAACCCGACCGCTCCGGCGTACGCGTTGATGGCGCCGTCCACGCCCACCACGTCCGGCACCGGCGCCCCGATCGCCGTGGCCACCTCCTCGATCAGGCCGAACAGCTCCGGTGCCCGCTCGCGGCTCAGCACCTCCAGATCCGGGTCGAGGCGACCGAACCGGGGCCGCAACGCGATCGCGAGACCGACCATCGCCACACCCGGCACGACCGCCAGATTGGGAAACGGAAACGCCACGATCAGCCATCCGCCGACCACCGCCAACACGAGCACCGCGGCGATCAGGAGCAACGAGGCTGCCGCGGTGAGCATCCGAGCGGCTCCGGACCCGTTGGTTCCCAACGGTCGCCCGACCAGTTGGGTGAACTGCCGCCTGGTCGCCCGGAACGCCAGCCGGTAGGTCCACCGATCGACCCAACTCCACCCGAACTCGCGTTGGCGTCGTGCCGGGTCGTAGACGTCCAGATTCCACTCGCAGACGGGACACCACGGCACCGCGTCTCGTACCGATGCCGTTGTCGCCTGACACCCTGGGCACGCCCCCGTGCCGGTCACCGATGTGATCACGAGCGCAGATCATGCCTCAGCCCCGGACTGTCCGGGAACCGACTGTCTGTCTGGCCGTATTTCCGCGTTCCGGCCCGACGGACGCGATGCATATCTACTGTGGAGATCGTCGGCGACTTGTGCGATCCGGTGGCGGCCGGCCGGTTCGCGGTGCACAGTGATTCCCATGAGCGACAGCGGACGTGGTGGGCAGTTCTACTGGTGCACCCGGCATCACCGGGTCGAGACGGACGCCAACGTGTGTCCGGCGAAGCACGTTCTCGGCCCGTACGACTCGGCGGCCGACGCGGAGAACGCCCTGCAACGAGTGCAGGAGCGGAACGAGGCGTGGGATGCCGAGGACGCCCGTTGGGCTGGGGAGGACAGATAGGCGGCGCGGGACGGCTCGCGCCGAGGCATTACGTGCTCCGCGAGGACGCACGCGAGAGCACGTCCCCCGAGGAGGGAACCACGATGGCCGAAGCACAGCAGGCCACCAAGCGCCCGGCCGCCCGACGCACCACCGCGAAGAAGACCGCCGCGGCGGAGCGCAACACGGCGGCGAGCCGGACCACCCCCGTCCGCAAGTCCACCGCCGGTGCGACGGCGGCGAAGGCCCCGGCCCGCAAGGCTGCCGGCGGGGCGGGCCGCGCCCCGGCCAAGAAGACCACCGCGGCGGCGAAGAAGGCCCCCGCGAAGAAGGCCACGACCAAGGCCACCACGACGGGCCGGGCCACGACGGCCAAGAAGGCACCGGCGAAGAAGACCACCACCCGCACGACGACGGTCGCCGCGAAGCGGGCCCCCGCGTCGCGCACCTCCACGGCCGCCGCGACGCGGCCGTCGACGCGCACGAGCACCGCGCCGGCGAAGAAGACCACCGCGGCGAAGAAGACCACGGCTACTGCGAAGAAGACCACGAGCGCCGCGAAGAAGACCACCGCCTCGACGGCGCGCAAGACCGTTACCGCGGCGAAGGCGCCGGCCCGCAAGACCGCCACCGCGGCGAAGGCGCCGGCGCGGAAGGCCGCTACCGCGGCGAAGGCGCCGGCGCGGAAGGCCGCCACCAAGGCGTCCGCCGTCAAGAGGACGGCGACGAAGAAGGTCGCCGCCAAGAAGGCCCCGGCCAAGAAGACCGCGTCCACCCGCCCCAGCGGCGGCGCGCGCAAGGCCCCGGCCAAGAAGGCTCCGGCCGCGAAGGTGACGGGCACCTCGTCGACCACCGCCCGCGCGGCGGCGGCGAAGAAGGCCCCGGCGAAGAAGACCGTCACGGCCAAGGCGCCGGCTCGCAAGGTGACCGCCCGCAAGTCGCCGGCCCGTCCGGTCGCCGCCCGGGCCACCGCCCCGAGGGGTGCGCGCAGCGCCGCTCGGAAGGCGACCGGCTGACCGCGGGGCCGCCCTCGCCGGGTGGATTTCCCGGCCGGTCACCGGAAGCGGATCACCCGTGGCGCTGTCAGGATTGACCCGTGGTCATTCGACGCGTACTCGCGCCCCGCATCGACTTCGGCGCGTTGCGCCGCGAACTCGGCCTGCCCGAGGAGTTTCCGGCCGACGCCCAACGTGAGGCCGACGAGGCTGCTGCGGCACCGC
The DNA here is from genome assembly GCF_040649995.1 of Micromonospora sp. NPDC048835. NCBI lineage: Bacteria > Bacillati > Actinomycetota > Actinomycetes > Micromonosporales > Micromonosporaceae > Micromonospora > Micromonospora sp. NPDC048835. Next base: position 150,612 of record NZ_JBEZGM010000015.1, read on the forward strand.
CGCAGCCGCCCGTCGACCGCACCGACATACCGTTCGTCACCGTCGACCCCGCCAGCTCACGGGACCTGGACCAGGCGATGCACCTCGCCCGCCGCCCGGGTGGGGGTTACCGGGTGCGTTACGCGATCGCCGACGTCGCCGCGCACGTCACCCCGGGTGGCGCGTTGGAGGCGGAGACCTGGCGGCGGGGGCAGACCATCTACCTGCCCGACGGAAACGTGCCGCTGCACCCGCACACCCTCAGCGAGGGTGCCGCCAGCCTGCTGCCCGACGACGACCGGGCCGCGGTGCTCTGGACCATCGACCTGGACGCCGACGGCGGCACCGTGGCCGTCGAGCTGGAACGCGCCCTCGTCCGCAGCCGCGCCAAGCTCGACTACACCGGGGTGCAGGCGGCCGCCGACGCCGGGCGGCTACCCGAGCCGATCGCGCTGCTGCCCGAGATCGGCGATCGGCTGACCGCGCGTGGGTTGCGGCGCGGTGCCATCAACCTGCCGCTTCCCGAACAGGACCTGGAGCCCGACGGTGACGGTTGGCGGCTGGTGCTGCGCGCGCCGGCGCCGATGGAGGAGCACAACGCCCAGATCTCCCTGCTGACCGGGATGGCCGCCGCCGACATCATGCTGGCCGGCCGGATCGGCCTGCTGCGGACGATGCCCGCGCCCAAGCCGGAGGCGGTGCAGCGGCTGCGGGCCGCCGCCGCGCCGCTCGGCGTCGACTGGCCGGAAGACGTGGGCCCCGGTCAGGTCATCGCCGGTCTGGACGCCGCCCAGCCGCGTGCCGCCGCGTTCATCGACCAGGCGGCCGAGCTGATGCGCGGTGCCGCGTACACCGCCTTCGACGGGGAGGTGCCGGAGCAGCCGCAACACGGTGGGGTGGCGGCCGCGTACGCCCACGTGACGGCACCGTTGCGGCGGCTGGCCGACAGGTACGCCACCGAGGTCTGCCTGGCCCTGCACGCGGGCCGGGAGGTGCCCGACTGGGCCCGCGCGGCGCTGCCCCGGCTGCCCGAGGTGATGGCGAGCACCGACCGGGTCGCCTCGGCGGCCGCTCGTGGCGCCGTCGAGCTGGCCGAGGCGGCGGTGCTCGAACAACGGGTGGGCGAGACCTTCGACGCGGCCGTCCTCGACGTCGACGCCCCACCCAACGGCAAGTCCCGGCCCCGACCGCCAGGTGGCACCGTCGCGCTCGACGCCCCGCCGGTGCGCGCCCGCTGCCTCGGCCAACTGCCGCTCGGCGAACGGGTTCGGGTCCGTCTGGTCACCGCCGACCCGGCGGCCCGTACCGTCCTGTTCGAGCTGGCCTGACCGGACGCCGCCGGCCGGGCCGGGCGGTCGGCCCGGACCGGGTCCTCGTCGGCGCGTCCGCCCCGGCGTGGTCGTCGGCGGCAGCGGGGATTCTCACAGCGCTCGGCGCTGCTGACCGACCGGGCGGTTTGCGAGGATGAGGCCATGGCATACGACGCGAGCACGCTGCCCGACGTGTCCGGGCTGACGGTCGGCATCATCGGCGGCACCGGCGACCAGGGGCGGGGGCTCGCCTACCGGTTCGCGCGGGCCGGCCAGACGGTGCTGATCGGGTCCCGGTCGGCGGAGCGGGCCGCCGAGTCCGCGGCCGAGATCGCCGCCCTGCCCGGGGTGCCGGCCGGCGGCAGCGTCACCGGGGCGGCGAACGACGAGGTGGCCCGACGCAGCGACGTGGTGATCATCGCGGTGCCGTGGGACGGGCACGCCGCCACCGTCGCCGCCCTCGCCGAGCCCCTCGCCGGCCGCATCGTCGTCGACTGCGTCAACCCGCTCGGCTTCGACAAGCAGGGCCCGTACGCGCTCACCGTCGCCGAGGGCAGCGCCGTGCAGCAGGCCGCCGCGTTGCTCCCCGACTCCCGGGTCTGCGCCGCGTTCAACCACGTCAGTGCTCCGCTGCTGGCCGACCCCGAGGTCGACCGGATCGATCTGGACGTGCTGATCTGCACCGAGGACCGCGAGCTTGTCGACGTCGTGGGCGCGCTCGCCGCGCGGATCCCCGGCATGCGGGGCATCTACGCCGGCCGGTTGCGTAACGCCCACCAGATCGAGGCGTTCACCGCCAACCTGATCGCCATCAACAAGCGCTACAAGGCACACGCCGGCATCCGCGTCACCGACCTCTGACCAGGCTGCGTGATCCACGCCGAATTCATGACATCGCGGTGTCCCGAGCACCGGGACACCGCGATGTCGATCAATCCGAGTGGATCACGTCAGGCCCGGTGCTAGAAGGTGTGCTCAGCGGCCGGGAACTCGCCGCCACGCACCTCATCGGCGAACCGTCGGGTGGCGTCGGTGAGGGCACCGGCCAGGTCCGCGTACCGCTTGACGAAGCGCGGGGCCTTGCCGGTCCGCAGCCCGGCCATGTCCTGCCAGACCAGCACCTGCGCGTCGGTGTCCGGGCCCGCCCCGATGCCCACCGTCGGGATCGGCAGCTCGTGGGTGATCCGCTTGGCCACCTCACCGGGCACCATCTCCAGCACCACCGCGAACGCGCCCGCCTCGGTCACCGCCCGCGCGTCGGCGAGGACCTCGTCGGCGGCGTCGCCCCGGCCCTGCACGCGGTAGCCGCCCAGGGTGTGCTCGCTCTGCGGGGTGAAGCCGATGTGCGCCATCACCGGGATGCCCGCGCCGACGATCGCCGCGATCTGCGCGGCGTTACGACGGCCACCCTCCAACTTCACCGCGTGACAGCCGCCCTCCTTCATGAATCGGACGGCGGTGCGCAGCGCCTGCGCCGGCCCCTCCTCGTACGAGCCGAACGGCAGGTCACCCACGATCAGTGCCTGCCGGGTCGCCCGCACCACGGCCCGGACCAGCGGAAGCAACTCGTCGGCGGTGATCGGCAGGGTCGTCTCGTAGCCGAACACGTTGTTCGCCGCCGAGTCGCCGACCAGCAGCACCGGCACACCGGCCTGGTCGAAGATCGACGCCGTGTACTGGTCGTACGAGGTGAGCATCGGCCACCGCTCGCCGCGCTCCTTGGCGGCCATCAGGTCGCGGGTGCGGACCCGTCGGGTGGCCGGGCCGCCGTACAACGCGGTCACCTCGTTCGGAGTGGACTCCACCATCTTCGTCTCCCTTCCTCGAGGCCGCCTGCGCGGTCCCCGGGTTCTGTCGCGATCGTCGCACCGCGAGACGGGCCGACGGCAGGGCCCAGTGCAAGATGTCACTCCACCCCGAGCCGGGCCGCGGCGTCCCCGCCGTGAGGTCACCGCGCGGCGGCGCCGGGCCGTCTCACCGACCCGGCACCCCCGGGGGTACGGCTCAGCCGTGCTCGCGCCACCGATTGGTGATCGGCAGACGGCGGTCCCGACCGAACGCCTTCATGGAGATCTTCGTGCCCGGCGCCGACTGCCGTCGCTTGTACTCGGCGGTATCCACCAGCCGCAGCACCTTGTCCACGATCGCCGGGTCGTGACCCGACTCGACGAGGCCGTCCCGGCCGAGGTCGCCGTCGACGTAGCCGATCAGGATCGGGTCCAGGACGTCGTAGTCGGGCAGGCTGTCACTGTCGAGCTGGCCCGGGCTCAGCTCGGCGCTCGGCGGCTTACCGATCGAGTTCTCCGGGATCGGGGCGGTCTCACCGCGCCGGGCCGCGTCCCGGTTGCGCCACTTCGCGAGCCGCCAGATGAGCGTCTTCCAGACGTCCTTCACCGGGTTGAAGCCGCCCACCGAGTCGCCGTACAGGGTGGAGTAGCCGACCGCCAGCTCGCTCTTGTTGCCGGTGGTCAGCACCAGGTGGCCCTCCTGGTTCGAAAGCGCCATGAGGATCACGCCACGAACCCGGGCCTGGAGGTTCTCCACCGCCACGCCGGACAGCGACAGGTTCGCCAGGAAACCGTCGACCATCGGCTGGATCGGCTCGACCCGGTAGTCCAGCCCGGTGCGCTTGGCCAGGTCGGCGGCGTCCTCCCGGGAGTGCTCCGAGGAGTGCTGGCTGGGCAGCGACACCCCGACCACCCGGTCCGGGCCCAGCGCGTCGACGGCGAGCGCGGCCACCACCGCCGAGTCGATGCCGCCGGAGAGACCGAGCACCACCGACGGGAACCGGTTCTTGTTGACGTAGTCGCGCAGACCCAGCACCAGCGCCTGCCACACCTCGGCCTCGTCGGCCACCGGCTCGATCAACCCGCCGGTGGCAGCCGGGCCGGACGGCGCAGGCGGAATGCCGTCAAGCGTGCTGTGCACGATCCGCATGCCGTCGGCAAGCGTCTCGGTGGACGGCGGGGTGGCGGCGGCCGGCAACTCCACGTCGTGCACGAGCAGGTGCTCCACGAACTGCGGGGCCCGGGTGAGCAGCTCACCGTCGGCGGCGACGATCATCGAGTCGCCCTCGAAGACCAGCTCGTCCTGACCGCCGGTCATGTTGACGTACGCGATGGTGGCGCCCGCCTCGGCGGCCCGGCGGCGGACCAGCGGCAGCCGGACGTCGTCCTTGTTCAGCTCGTACGGCGAGCCGTTGATGTTGACGACCAGACCGACCCCGGCCCGGCGGGCGGCCGCGAACGGACCCCCGGCCTGCCACAGGTCCTCGCAGATGGTCAGCGCGACGTCCACGCCGCCGATCCGCACCACGGTCAGCTCGTCGCCGGAGACGAAGTACCGGTCCTCGTCGAAGACGCCGTAGTTGGGCAGGTGGTGCTTGAAGTAGCGGGCGGCCACCACACCCCGGTGCAGCAGGGCGGCTGCGTTGCGGGCCCCCCGGCCCGGCTCGGCGTCCCCGCTGACCTGCGGCGGCCCGTCGGCGTCCAGGTAGCCGACCACGACCGGCACCTCGCCGAGACCGTCGGCGGCCAGATCGGCGGCCAGCCGCTCCACGGCGGCCTGGGACGCGGCGACGAAGGAACGCCTGAAGACCAGGTCCTCGACCGGGTAACCGGTGAGCATCATCTCCGGGAAGAGCACCAACTGGGCGCCGGCGTCAGCGGCCTGGCGGGTCCAGCTGCGAACCAGATCGGCGTTTCCGGCGAGGTCGCCGACGCTCGGGTTGACCTGGGACAGGGCGAGACGCAGGGTGGGCATGCCTTCATCTTGCCCCAGCCTCGCCGCGACCATCCGTACCCTCGGACGAGATGGCCGCCACCCGCCGCGACGGGCACCGCGAGGCCGCGGCGGCAGGTGCTCGGCCGTCGTGGCGGCCGTCGGTGGCCGCTCGGCCGTCGGTGGTGGTTCGGCCGTCGTGGCGGCAGGGGTGGGGCCCGCGCTCGTCCGGCGGGACACGAGGGGACGGCCGGCGGCAGTTCGCGTAACGTCTGCGTAACCAGGCCCGGGAACACTGGGCGATCAGGTCGGGTGCAGCCCGACCAAGGCGGACAAAGAGTGTCGCGAGGGGTTGGGGAAGTGGACCGTCAGCAGGAGTTCGTCCTCCGCACGCTTGAAGAGCGGGACATCCGGTTCGTCCGGCTGTGGTTCACCGACGTTCTGGGCACGCTCAAGAGCGTTTCGGTGGCACCCGCCGAGCTGGAGGCGGCCTTCGAGGAGGGCATCGGCTTCGACGGCTCGGCCATCGAGGGCTTCGCCCGGGTCTTCGAATCGGACATGGTGGCCATGCCCGACCCGACCACCTTCCAGGTCTTCCCCTTCGAGGGCGGCGTCAGCGGCGAAAGCGCCCGGATGTTCTGCGACATCCTGCTGCCCGACGGCGGCCCGTCCTGGGCCGACCCCCGGCACGTGCTGCGCCGCGCGCTGTCCAGGGCCGCCGAGAAGGGCTTCACCTTCTACACCCACCCGGAGATCGAGTTCTTCCTGCTGGAGAACGGCCCGCAGGACGGCTCGGTGCCCACCCCGGTCGACACCGGCGGCTACTTCGAGCACACCACCCACGCCGTGGCCCGCGACTTCCGCCGCCAGGGTGTGCTGGCGCTGGAGCGCATCGGCATCTCGGTGGAGTTCAGCCACCACGAGGTCGCGCCCGGCCAGCAGGAGATCGACCTGCGCTACGCCGACGCCCTGACCACCGCCGACAACATCATGACCTTCCGGCACGTGGTCAAGGAGGTCGCGCTCTCCACCGGCGTGCAGGCAAGCTTCATGCCCAAGCCGTTCACCGACCAGCCGGGCAGCGGCATGCACACCCACCTGTCGCTGTTCGAAGGGGAGCGCAACGCCTTCCACGACAGTGGCGACCCGATGAAGCTGTCCAAGGTGGCGAAGTCGTTCATCGCCGGCCTGCTGGTGCACGCCCGCGAATACACGGCCGTCACCAACCAGTGGGTCAACTCGTACAAGCGGCTCTTCCCGCAGCACCTCCCCGACCGGATCACCGAGAGCCCGGCGTACGTCTGCTGGGGTCACCTCAACCGGTCCGCGCTGGTCCGGGTGCCCGCGTACGGCAAGCCCAACTCGGCCCGGGTCGAGGTCCGCTCGCTGGACTCGGCGACCAACCCGTACCTCGCCTTCGCGGTGCTGCTCGGCGCCGGCCTGAAGGGCATCGAGGAGGGGTACGAGCTGCCGCCGGGCGCCGAGGACGACGTCTGGTCGTTGACGAGCGCGGAGCGGCGCGCCATGGGCTACGAGGCACTCCCGGAGAACCTCGCCGAGGCGATCGACGTGATGGCCGGCTCCGAGCTGGTCGCGGAGGTGCTCGGCGAGCACGTCTTCGACTTCTTCCTGCGCAACAAGCGGGCCGAGTGGGAGCAGTACCGCCGCGAGGTCACCCCGTACGAGCGGCAGCGCTACCTGGCGCTGTAGGGCCTGTTTCCTCAGGGCGGTCGAGCCGAGGCGGCGAACCGGCAAGGCGCGGTGGGTTTCGGATACCGGTGTTGTATCCGGACCCCGCCGCAACGCCGCCGGTCGTCGTTCGGGCCCGCCGCAGACTGGCCAGTTCCTGTGAAACAGGCCCTGGGCGCGGGGCTGACGCCGTTGCGCGCTGCCGCTATCGTCTCGATCACCGCGCCGGTACCCCTCCGGCCGGAGAGTCGGGAGGCAGTCGGTGCTGGAGGATCTGCTCAGCGGTGCCTGGCAGAGCGTCGTGTTCGGGATCGTGGGCGTCGGGCTCATGGCCGCCGGGTTCGGGCTCGTCGACCTGCTCACCCCGGGCCGGCTACGCGACCTGATCTGGGTAGAGCGCAACACCAACGCGGGGTTGCTGCTCGCCGCCAACCAGCTCGGCATCGCCGGGATCGTCTTCACCGCGATCCTGACCAGCTACAGCGACTTCGGGAAGGGCCTCGCCTCCACGGTGGTCTTCGGGCTGCTCGGGCTGGCGATCATGGCGCTGGCCTTCGTGGTGCTGGACCTGCTCACCCCCGGCAAGCTCGGCGAGGTCATCTGCTCGCCCGAGCCGCACCCGGCCGCCCGGGTCAGCGCCGCCACCCATTTCGGGGCCGCACTCATCGTCTGCGCCTGCATCGCCTGAGGCGGCCCGCTCGTGTGCGGACCCGTGTGGGGTGGCTCTTGTGATGCCGCTCAGTCGAGGCGCTGGCGTTCGCGGGCGCGCACGTCGGTGGGCGGTCGCCCGCGGGTGTCGTACCTCGGTCGTAGCGTGCCGGGTGTGAACCGCACCGATCGCCTCTACGCGCTGGTCGAGGAGCTGCGGGCGGTGTCACCACGCCCGCGCAGCGCCCGCTGGCTGGCCGCCCGCTTCGAGGTGAGCAGCCGGACCATCGAACGGGACCTCGGCGCCTTGCAGGAGGCCGGGGTGCCGATCTGGGCCGAGGCCGGGCGCACCGGCGGCTACGTCCTGGACCGCTCCCGCACCCTGCCACCGGTCAACCTGACCGCCGCCGAGGCCGTGGCGATGGCCGTGGCGCTGCACCGGCTCGCCGGTACACCGTTCGCCGGCCCGGCCGCCACCGCGCTGCGCAAGCTGGTGGCGGTGCTGCCGGCCGCCGACGCCGCCGAGGCCCACCGCCTCGCCGGCCGGGTGCACCTGGTCGGTGACGGGCCAGCCACACCCGTCCCGGCCATCGTCGCCGACGCGGTCGCCGCGGGGCAGGTGCTGCGCATTCGGTACGCGGACCGCGCCGGCGTCGACTCGATCCGTGACGTCGAGCCACTCGGCTACCTTGGCAACTCCCGACATTGGTACCTGCTGGCCTGGTGCCGGCTGCGCGACGAGCTGCGCTGCTTCCGCACCGACCGGATCGGGAGCGTCCAGGCGCTGCCCGAGGTGGTGGTTCGCGAGCTGCGCCCGGACGACCTCGACATCCCGCACGAACGGGTCCGCCCGCTGAGCCTGGTCTGAGCGCCGGCCGGTGCCCCACTCCGTTGGTTGATCGGAAACACCGACAGGACGGTGTCGCGGACGCCCTCAAGACTGCCCAGGACGACGGCCGAACGGCCGGCGCGGAAGACCCTGGAGGCAACAGATGTCCGCGACGCCCATCACGTGGTTCGAGATCGGCACCGATCGACCGAAGGAGACGGAGCGCTTCTACGGCGACCTGTTCGGCTGGACCTTCGCAGAGGAGGGCACGGCCGACGGCGGCTCCTACCGGGTGACCGGCGCCGGTGGCGAGACCGGGATCGGCGGAGGAATCCGGGCGACCGACGGGACGTCGCCGAACTATGCGATCTTCTACGCCGAGGTCAGCGACGTCGCGGACACCTGCCGGCAGGCCGAGGCGGCCGGCGGCCGGGTGCTGGTGCCGGCGCGGACCACGCCGACCGGGCTCACGCTGGCCCACCTGATCGACCCCGCCGGCAACCACCTGGGCGTGTTCACGTCCCCGGCCCAGTAGGGCTGACGGCCCTTTCCAGGTCCGTCCCTGCCGTGGCCTGGCCTGCCGTGGCCCGTCCCTGCCGTGGCCTGGCCTGCCGTGGCCCGTCCCTGCCGTGGCCTGGCCTGCCGTGGCCCGTCCCTGCCGTGGCCGAACCCGGAGCCCGATGATCAACTCCGTTTTCAGGAAGTCGGGGTATCCGAGCACGTCGGATACCCCGACTTCACGGAAGCCGAGCGGATCAAGTCGCAACGTGCCAGGTGGGGCAGGTGCCGGCAGGCGGACCGGGGCCGCCCGTGGTTCACCAAGGCCGGCTCGGGCCCTCGGTGGCTGGGGGCCCGAGCCGGTCAGTGACTGAAGGCCCGGGGGCCGGTCAGTGCACTGTCGGCTCCGGCCGATTGGATCACTTGCCGGGCGTACCTTCGCCGTGCTGGCCACCCGGACCGTGCGGGCCGCCCGGGCCACGGTGGCCGCCCGGCCCGGGGAAGACGCCGGCCTCGACGGCCTTGATGATGGCGTCAGCCTGCTCCTGGGTGAGCTTGCCGTCCTTGACCGCCTGGTCCAGGCGCTGCTTGAGCGCGGCCTGCCGGTCCTCGGCGGAGGGCCGCTGCGGGCGGTCGGTCGGCCGGTGCTGTTCGCGGATCTTCTCCAGGGCGGCGGTCACCTTGTCGGTGGGCACACCCAACTCCTTGGCGAGCGCCTCGGCGAACTTGCCCTGCCGGTCGACCTTCGCGTCGGGAGCCGTACCCGGGGCCGCGTCGGAAGCCGGGGCGGCGCTGGTGTTCGGAGCCGGCGTGGGTGTGTCAGCGGCGAATGCGATCGTCGGGGCTGCGATCCCGACGCCGAGGACGCCGGCGGTGGCCAGACCGGCCAGCAGGTCCTTCCTGCGGATGGTGCGGGACATGCTGTCCTCCAGAGGTTCGGTCATGGTGCGCTGTCGTGACCGACAGTGACCGGGCAGCCTGGGCGGAAGCCGTGGTGACCCTGTCAGCGAGCTGATAATCGGCGCCGGGACCGCCGAAACCGATTGTGTCGTCGGTAATGGGGCGGTCAGAGTGGGCGTTTCACCGAGGGAAGGACACCGCGGCATGACGGCCGACATTCGGGAGGTTTCGCTCGGCGGGCCGGGCTCCGGGCCGTACGGCATCACGCTCGGGCCGGACGGCGCGCTGTGGCTGACGCTGGCCCATGCCGGCGGGATCGCCCGTCTGTCGCCCGACGGCGAGGTCCGGACCTACCCGCTGGAACCCGCGGGTGGCCGCCCTTTGATCATCACGGCCGGGCCGGACGGGGCGCTCTGGTTCACCCGGTCGGGCGACGACCGGATCGGGCGGATCACCATCCACGGCGAGCAGCGCGCCATCGCACTGCCGGCTGGCACCGGGCCGGGTGGGATCGCGGCCGGGCCCGACGGGGCGCTGTGGTACGCCGGGATGACCTCCGACACGATCGGTCGGGTGGAGACCGACGGCACCCACAGCGCGTTCCCGCTGCCGGTGACCGGCGGATTCCCCTCGATGATCACTGCCGGCGCGGATCAGGCTCTCTGGTTCACCCTCAACCAGGCGAACGCGATCGGCCGGATCGACCTCGACGGCACCGTGACGCTGTATCCGTTGCCCACCGCGCAGGCGGGGCCGGTCGGCCTCGCACTCGGCGACGACGGCGTCATCTGGTTCGTGGAGATCGCCGCCGGCCAGCTCGGTCGGATCGACCCGGATGGCAAGATCGTCGAGATCCCGTTGCCGGATCGGGCGGCCCGTCCGCACGCGATCGTGGCCGACCCGGAGGGCGGCGCGTGGTTCACCGAGTGGGGTGCCAACCGGATCGGTCACGTCGATCCCACCGGACGGATCGAGGGCTACGCCCTACCCACCCCCAACGCCGAACCGCACGGCATCGCCCGTACCCCCACCGGCATCTGGGCCGCCCTGGAGATCGGCGCAACAGCCCACCTAACCCCACCCACCTGACCCTCCACCCACCTGACCCTCCACCCCAACCACCCGTCCTCACCCCCTCCTGCCCCTGTTGATCAAGAGATTTGCGTCAGGATTCGGCCCCAACTTGACGCAAACCCCTTGATCACCAGAGGTGGGGGTGGGGTGGGTGGGGTGGGGTGGGGGTGGGGTGGGGGGGAGGGTTAGTGGACTGCGGGGGTTGTGGTGAGGGTGGCGGTGGTGGTGTCGAGGGTGGCCTCCGTGCCGACCGGGACGGTTAGCTGGTTGGGGCCGTGGCCGATGGGCAGGCCGCCGAGCACCGGTACGCCCAGGTCGCCGAGGCGTTCGGTGAGGACGTCGACGATCGTGGTGTCCCAGCCGTCGCCGCAGTTGGTGAACTGCCCGACCGCCACCCCCGCCAGCCCATCCAACGCGCCGGCCCGGCGGAGGTGGGTGAGCATCCTGTCGACCTTGTACGGGGGCTCCTGCACGTCCTCGATCAACAGCACCGCGCCGGTCAGGTCGGGCAGGTCCGGTGTGCCGATCGACGCGGCGATCATGCACAGGTTGCCGCCGAGCAGGGTGCCGGTGGCGCGACCCGGTACGCGTACGCCGAAGGTCTCCTCGGTGGGGACCGCGGCGATCGACACCGGTTCGGTCGTCATCAGCGCCGCGTGCAGGGACTCGGCGGAGCGCAGCGGTGTCCGCTCGTCGCGCCAGGCGGCGCCGGGTCCGTGCACCCCGGCCAGCCGGGCGCCCCGCCAGAGGGCGAACTGCAACGCGGTGATGTCCGAGAAGCCGGCCACCACCTTCGGGTCACGGCGGACGGCGGCCATGTCGATGGCGTCCACGATCCGTTGGACGCCGTAGCCGCCCCGGGTGCAGATCACGCCGCGAACCTCTGGGTCGGCGAAGGCCGCGTTCAGGTCGGCGGCGCGCAGGTCGTCGGTGCCGGCGAGGTAGCCGTGGCGGGCGTACGCGTTCGGCGCGGGCACCGGGCGCAGACCCCAGCCGGTGAGCAGTTCCATGCCCCGCGCCACCCGCTCCGGCGAGGTCGGTCCGGACGGCGACACCAGCAGCACGGTGTCACCCGGGCGCAGCACGGGCGGGCGAACGGTGGTGGGGGCCTCGCTGATCACAACCGCAGAGCCTAACCACCTCCACCAGCACGGGCACGCGGCTCTGTGGTGGGGCGTGGCACGACGCGGCGTACCGGCTAGCCTCGACGGGTGGCAACCGCGCTGGTGATCGAGAACGACCCGACGGACGACGCCCGCCGGCTGGGCGAGTGGCTGACCGAGGCGGGGCTGGAGCTGTGGGTGGTGCGCCCGCACGCGGGCGACGAACTCCCCGCCGACCTGGAGGGGTACGCGGCGCTCGTGGTGCTTGGCGGCGACCAACAGGCGTACCCGTTGCCGGACGGCTCGCCCGGTGCACAGTGGTTTCCCGCCGTGGAGGGCCTGCTGCGTAAGGCGGTCCGACACCGGGTGCCGACATTGGCCGTCTGCCTGGGCGCGCAGTTGCTCGCCACCGCGCACGCCGGGTCGGTGGAGCGCAGCCCGTCCGGGCCGGAGATCGGCCCCGGCGTGGTCGGGCGGCGCGACGCCGCCGAGGGTGACCCGTTGTTCCGCTACGTACCGTTGATCCCGGATGTGCTCCAGTGGCACTCCGACGAGATCACCGAGCTGCCCAGGGGGGCCACCCTGCTGGCCGCGTCCACCCGCTATCCGCACCAGGCGTTCCGCCTCGGTGACCGGGCGTGGGGGTTGCAGTTCCACATCGAGTGTGACGCCGCGATGATCGCCGACTGGGCCACCGACTCGGCCGAACTCGCCGAGCTGGGCTACGACCCGGAGCTGGTGGTCGCGGCCTGCTCCTCGGTGCTGGCCGACGTCGAGGAGGTCTGGCAGCCGTTCGCCGCCCGGTTCGCCGCGCTGGCCCTCGGCGAGTTGGACGACAGCACGGCGCGGCGCGGCCTGCCGTTGCTCGGGCACTGATGAGCCGGCCGACCAGGGCACCGGGCCGACTCGCCCGGTACGGCTTCGGCACCGCCGAAGGCGATGGTGGCGCACGCGCCGCGGACCTGCTCGGCCCGGCGGGGCTGCGGCTGTGGCGGCCGGTCGAGCAGGAGCCGGTCGACGAGGCCGCCGCGGAGTTGCTCGCCGCGCTGTCCCGGGCCGCCGACCCGGACCTGGCGCTGCGCCAGTTGCACCGCATCGTCGAAGCCGAGGGCCGCACCACCGACGGCGGCGCCGGGAGCCGTGCCGAGGACGGCAGTGCCGAGGGCCGCGCCACGGACGGCGGCACCGGGGGCCGCGCCGCCGACGGCGGCACCGGGGGCCGCGCCGCCGACGGCGGTGCCGAGTCGCCGCTGCTCGCGGAGGTGCACAAGGATCCCGGGCTGCGGCGGCGGCTGATCGCGGTGCTCGGTGCGTCGGCGGCGCTCGGTGACCATCTGGTCGCCCACCCCGAGCACTACCGGGCGCTGCGGACCGCCCCGGACGGGCTCGCCCCGCCCGCCGAGGGGCGGCTGGAGTCGATCGACGGCGGCAACCCGGTGGCGGCGCTGCGGACCGCGTACCGGTTGGCGCTGTTGCGGATCGCGGCGGCCGACCTGACCGGCGGTCGTGGCCTGGAGCAGACGATGGCCGCGCTCTCCGCGTTGGCCGACGCGACGCTGTCCGCCGCGTACGAGACAGCGGTCGCGGAGTTGCCGGAGGGCACCGAGCGGCCCCGGCTCGCGGTCGTGGCGATGGGCAAGTGCGGCGGCGGCGAGCTGAACTACGTCTCCGACGTGGACGTCATCTTCGTCGCGGCGGAGGATTCCGACCTGTCCGCCGCGACCCTGGTGGCGACCCGACTGATCTCCATCTGCGGTCTGGTGGCCTGGCCGGTGGACGCCGCGTTGCGCCCCGAGGGCAGCCGTGGCCCGCTGGTCCGGACCCTCGCCAGCCACCTGGCCTACTACCGGCGGTGGGCGCGCACCTGGGAGTTCCAGGCGCTGCTCAAGGCCCGCCCGGCCGCCGGAGACCTGCCGCTGGCCCAGGAGTGGATCGACCAGCTCGCGTCGCTGGTCTGGCGGGCGGCCGAGCGCCCCGAGGCGGTCGAGGACGTGCGCGCGATGCGTCGCCGGATCATCGACCACATTCCGCCCAAGGAGTTGGAGCGCGAGATCAAGCGCGGTCCGGGTGGGCTGCGCGACATCGAGTTCGCCGTCCAGTTGCTGCAACTCGTACACGGTCGCGGTGACGAGACGCTTCGCGCGCCCGGCACCATCCCGGCGTTGCGCGCGCTGGTCGCCGGCGGCTACGTCGGACGGGCCGACGGTGAGGCCCTGTTGCGCGGCTACCGCTTCCTGCGCAGCGTCGAACACCGGCTGCAACTGCAGGGCCTGCGTCGTACGCACACCGTGCCCGCCGAGCCGGGCGCGCTGCGCTGGCTCGCCGCCGCGCTGGGTTTCACGGCCGCGCCGGGGCGCAGCGCCGTGGAGAGCTTCCGGGCCGAGTGGGTCACCCACGCCACCGAGGTACGCCGACTGCACGCCAAACTGCTCTACCGGCCGCTGCTGGAGTCGGTGGCCCGGGTGCCGGCCGACGGGCTGCGACTCACCCCGGAGGCGGCCAGGAACCGCCTGGAGATCCTCGGCTTCGCCGACCCGGCCGGGGCGTTGCGCCACCTCCAGGCGCTCACCGGCGGGGTGAGCCGCACGGCGGCCATCCAGCGCACCCTGCTGCCGGTGCTGCTCAGCGAGTTCGCCGACGCGCCGGAGCCGGATCGGGGGCTGCTCAACTATCGGAAGGTCTCCGACAAGCTGGGCAGCACCCCCTGGTATCTGCGGCTGCTGCGCGACGGCGGCCCGGTGGCCCGGCGGCTGGCCCGGGTCCTCGCGCTGTCCCGGTACGTCGCCGACCTGCTGGCCCGCGAGCCGGAGGCGCTGCGGCTGCTGGCCGAGGAGAACGAGCTGGCGCCACGCGCGCCGGAGGTGCTCCGGGAGGGGTTCCTCGCGGCGGCGGCCCGGCACCCCGATGCGGTCGAGGCGACAAGCGCGGTGCGCGCTCTGCGCCGTCGCGAGCTGGTCCGGGTGGCCTGCGCCGACGTGCTCTGCCGGGCGGGTGCGCTCGCGCCCAGCCCGACCCGGCCGGACAGCGCGGCCCGGCCGGACAGCGCGGCCCGATCGGACAGCGCGGCCCGATCGGACAGCGCGGCCCGATCGGACAGCGCGACCCGGCCGGCCCCCGGGCTGTCCGACATCACCGCGGTCGGGACGGCGCTCGCCGATGTCACCGACGCCACCCTGGCCGCCGCGTTGCGGGCCGCCCAGGCCAGCCAGCCCGCACCGGAGGGGCTGCGGTTCGCGGTGATCGGCATGGGTCGGCTCGGCGGGTACGAGTCGAACTACCTCTCCGATGCCGACGTGCTCTTCGTCTACGACCCGCCGGCGGGCAGCAGCGAGAGCGCTGCCAGCGCCGCCGCGCACGCCGTCGCCGAGGAGTTGCGCCGACTGCTCGGGGTGCCGGCCCCGGACCCGCCGCTCGGCGTCGACGCCGACCTGCGGCCGGAGGGCCGCCAGGGTCCGCTGGTCCGCAGCCTCGCCGCGTACGCCGCGTACTACGCCCGCTGGTCGCGGGTGTGGGAGGCGCAGGCACTGCTGCGCGCCCGGTTCGTCTGCGGCGATGCCGACCTGGGCGCCGAGTTCGAGGCGATGATCGAGCCGGTGCGCTACCCGGCTGATGGGCTGACCCGCGAGCAGGTCGTGGAGATCCGGCGGATCAAGGCCCGGGTGGAGAACGAGCGGCTGCCCCGGGGAGCCGACCCGGCCACCCACACCAAGCTGGGTCGCGGAGGGCTCGCCGACGTGGAGTGGGCGGTGCAGCTCGTCCAGCTCCGGCACGCCGGCGCGATCCCTGAGCTGCGCGGCACGCGTACCCTCGACGCTCTCGCGGCGGCCGAGCGGGCCGGCCTGGTCGACCCGACGGACGCCGCGGAGATGGCCGCCGGTTGGGCCCTGGCCGCGCAGGTCCGCAACGCGCTGATGCTGGTCCGGGGTCGGGCCGGCGACCAGTTGCCCCGGCACGGGGTGGAGTTGGCCGGCGTGGCCGGGCTGCTCGGCCGCGACGACCCGGGGGAGTTCCTCGACGAGTACCTGCGCACCGCCCGCCGCTCCCGCGCCGCGGCCGAACGGGTCCTCGATGCCTGACGCCCCGCCGCGCCCCGCCGGGCGGCGCATCGCGGGCACCGGCGCGCTGGCCGCGACCGGGGTCGCGGTGGTGCTCGCCGTCGCGTTCCTCCTCGCACCACCGATGGGCACCGACCTCGCCGCGCAGGTCGCCCGTGCCGGGTTCGCCGAGCGGTACGGGGCCGCGCCCGTCGACTTCGGCTGGTACGGCGGCGTCAACCAGTACGGCTACAGCCTCTTCACCGCCACTTGGGGCGCGCTGATCGGGGTGCGTCCGCTCGGGGCGGTCGCCGCCGTGGTCGGCGCGGCCGCGCTTGGGTGGTTGTTCACCCGCAACCGGGCCCGCCGGCCGCTGCTGGCCGGCGTCCTCGGCGCGGTGGTGCTTGTCGGCAACCTGGCCAGCGGTCGGATCACCTTCGCGGTCGGGCTGGCGTTCGGGCTGCTGGCGCTCTGCGCGGTGAGCGCTGAACGCCCACCACGCTGGCTCCGGTTGACGCTCGCCGCCGGCTGCGCGGCCCTGGCGACCGCGGCCAGCCCGGTCGCCGGCCTGTTCACCGGACTGGCCGGCGCGGCGTTGCTGCTGGCCGCCCTGCGCACCGGCGACGGCCCGGGCCGCCCGCTGCCCGGAGGCTGGCGGGCCGAGCGACCGCTGGCCGAGGGGTTCGTGCTGGCCGTGGCGCCCGCCGTCACGCTCGCCCCGATCGCGATCGGCTTCGGCAACGGCGGCACCCAGCCGTACTCGGCCGAGTCGATGCGCATCAACGTCGCACTCGCGGTGCTGGTGGCGGTCGTGCTGCCACGTCGCCGCCGGGTGCTGCGCATCGGCGCGGCGCTCACCGTGCTGCTCCTGGTCGGGGCGTACTACGTGCCCAGCCCGATCGGGTCCAACGCGCTCCGACTGCCGATGCTGTTCGCCCTGCCCGTGCTGGCCGGGTACGCCGCGTTGCCGGGGCCGTGGCTGGCCGGCCTGCTCGCCGCGACCGTGTGGTGGCAGTCGCCGGTGATGCTCAGCGACGTGACCCGGGCCGGAGCGCCGGAGAGCGTTGCGCGCTTCCATCAACCGCTCGTCGCCGAACTGGACCGCCGGCAGCCAGCCGGGAGGGTCGAGGTGGTGCCGCTGCGCGACCACTGGGAGTCCGCGTACCTGCCGCCGACCGTGCCGCTGGCCCGGGGCTGGGAACGCCAGGTCGACAGCGACCGCAACGCGCTGTTCTACGACGGCAGCCTCAGCGCGCAGACGTACGAGCAGTGGTTACGGCACGAGGCGGTGACCTACGTGGTGCTCGCCCCGGACGCGCCCGCCGACAGGTGGGGGCGCGACGAGGCCGCGCTCATCCGCGGCGGCCTGCCGTACCTGCGGGAGGTCTGGAGCGACAGGACCTGGCGGATGTACGCCGTGGTCGACCCGGCCCCGCTCGTCGGTGCCCCGGGCCAACTCGTCGCCGCCGGGCGCGACGCGGTCCGGCTGACCGCCACACCGGGGGACGTGCCCGTGCGGGTGCGCTGGTCACGCTGGCTCACCCTGAACGGCCCGGACGGCTGCCTGCGACCCGGCGCGGACGGGTGGACCGAGGTGCGGGTCCGTGCCGCCGGTGACTACACGGTCTCCAGTGCGCTGACACCGGCCCGGCACTGCTGACCGTGCCGTCGGTGCCCCGCCGTGTTGCTGGCAGCATGTCCGGCGTGCCTTCCCACCTCGCGCGCTGGACCGGCCTCGCCGGCTCGATGCTGCTCGCGCTCGCCGCCTTCCTGGGCGGAGCGTTCCCCGGCGGCCCTCTGCGCAGCACCCCGGTCAGCATCTGGCAGGGGCCGCACGGCCCGCTGATCCTCGCCGCCTGGTTGGTCGGCACCGGCCTGATGGCGTACGCCTGGTGGGCGCTGCGCGACGGTGGGCCCTCGACGCGGTGGGCCCTGGTCACCGTCGGGCTGTGGCTGCTGCCGTTGCTGGTCGCACCACCCTTCGGCAGCCGGGACGTGTACGCGTACGCCTGTCAGGGCGCCAGCTTCGTCGGTGGCATCAGCCCGTACGAGCAGGGCGTCTCCGCACTGCCCTGCCCCTGGCTGGACACGGTCTCGGTCATCTGGCGCGACACCCCGGCACCGTACGGGCCGCTGTTCGTGCTCATCGCGGGCGCCGTGGTGAAGGCCACCGGTTCGCTGACCGCGAGCATCGTGGTGTTCCGCGCGCTGTCGCTCGTCGGCGTGCTCCTCACCGCGTGGGCCCTACCGGTGCTGGCGCGCCGGGCCGGTGTGCCGCCGAAGCGGGCGGTGTGGCTGGCGTTGGGATCTCCGCTGGTCGCCGCGCACCTGGTCGGTGGCCCCCACAACGACGTGCTGATGCTGGCCGCGCTTGTCGGTGGGCTGGCCGTGGTGGCGGCGCACCCGGGTCGGCGCACAATGCTGCTGGTCGGCGGCCTGCTCCTCGGAGTCGCCGTCGCGATCAAGGTGACCGCCGTGGTGGTGGTGCCGTTCGCCGCGCTTGCCGCGACCGTCGGGCCGTACCGGATCAGAACGCTGATCCGCGACGGCGGCTGGGTGGTCGGCGGCGCGGTCGCCACGGTGGTCGGCGTGACCTTCGCCGGTGGGCTGGACTTCGGCTGGGTCGGCGGGCTGTCGCAGGGTGGCGCCGCCATCGCCTGGACGTCCCCGCCGACAGCCGTCGGGCAGACGGTCGGCTACGTCGCGGCACTGTTCGGCGGCCACATCGACGCGTTGCCGGTCACCCGCGGGATCGCCGTGGTCGTCCTGGCAGTCCTGCTCGTCTGGCTCTGGTGGCGGGCCCGCACCCGCGACCCGCTCTACTACGCCGGCCTCGCGCTCGCCCTCACCGTCGCGCTCGCCCCCGTCGTACACCCCTGGTACTGGACCTGGCCGCTCTTCGTGCTGGCGGCCACCGCGCAGCGGACCCGATGGTTCACCGTGGTCGCACTTGTCGCGTCCTTCCTGGTGCTGCCCGACGGCACCGGCCTGCCCCGGTACACCAAGACCGTCGGGGCGCCACTGATGACGCTGTTGGTGATCGTGCTGGTCATCCGGTTGGTACGGTCGGCTCGGGCGGCCCGTCAACCGGTCGCCGCCGACTGAGGGAAGGTGCGCCGGTGACCGCTCCCGGTGCGTCTGTTCCCCCGCCGCCGGTGTCGTTGGCAGCATCGGGTGCCCGGTACGCGGGCCTGATCGGTGCGGTCCTGCTCGCCATGGCCGGACGCCTCGGCGGGGCGCTGCCCCACGCCCCGCTGGGCGTGACACCCGCGTCGATCTGGCGAACCCCGGACGGCCCGGCGACGCTCACCTGCTGGCTGGTCGGCACCGTCCTGCTGGTCGGGGCATGGTGGTCGCTGCGCGCGGGTGCGCCGTCGACCCGTTGGGCGTACGTCACCGCCGGGCTGTGGGCACTGCCGCTGCTGGTCGCGCCACCGCTGGGAAGCAGGGACGTCTACTCGTACGCCTGTCAGGGCTGGACATACGCGCACGGGGTCGACCCGTACGCCGTGGGCGTGGCGGCGGCAGGCTGCCCCTGGCTGGACACGGTGGCCCCGATCTGGCGGGACACCCCGGCACCGTACGGGCCGGTGTTCGTCCTGCTCGCGGCCCTCGCCGTCGGCCTCGGCGGCGGGCTCACCGGCACCATCGTGGCGCTACGCGTGATCGCCGTGGCAGGGTTGCTGCTGGCCGCGATCTGCCTGCCCGGTCTGGCGCGGGCGGCCGGGGTGCCGGCCCGTCGGGCGGCCTGGCTGGCGCTGGCCGGCCCGCTGGTCGGCATCCACCTGGTGGCCGGGGCGCACAACGACGCCGTGATGCTCGGCCTGCTGCTGCCCGGGCTGCTGACCGCGGTCCGTCGACCGGGCCGACCGGCGGCGTTGCTGCTGGCCGGAGCGCTGCTCGGGCTTGCGGTCACAGTGAAGGCGACCGCCGTGGTGGTGGTGCCGTTCGCGGTGCTCGCCGGGACGCCTGGCCGCCACACCGTACGGGCGTTGCTGCGCCACGGCGCCTGGCTGCTCGGCGGGCTGCTGGCCGCGCTGCTCGTCACCTCCGCGGTGTCCGGCCTCGGCTTCGGCTGGGTGGGCGGGCTGACCCACAGCGGCGACTCGGAGCAGTGGACGTCACCACCAACCGCCGTCGGCTTCGTCGTCGACTACGCCGGTACGCTGGTCGGCCGGGACCCGCAGGCGGTGCCGACCGTACGGACTCTCGCGCTGGTGCTCCTCGTCGGGGTGCTCGTGGCGCTCTGGTGGCGGGCCTGGCAGACCCTGCGCAGCATGAACGACACTGCGGGTGCGGGGCGCGCGGGTCCTGAGGTTGCCTTGCCTGGTGTTGCCTTGCCTGGGGTTGCGTGGTCGGAGCAAGCGTTTCCAGGGCTCGCGTTTCCGGGGCTCGTGTGGCCTGGGGCTGGTCGTGGATCGATGGCGCGGTCCCGGGTGGCGCTGCACGGCGCGGCGATGGCGCTTGTCGCGACAGTCGTCCTGTCCCCGGTCTTCCACCCCTGGTACGCCACCTGGCCACTGGCGCTGCTCGCGCTCACCTGCGCCCGTACGACGTGGTTCGTGCTGCCCGCCGCAGCGGCGGCCTTCCTGGCCCTGCCCGACGGCACCAACCTGGCTCGTGCCACGAAGGCACCCGGTGCCCTGGCGATGACCGCCCTGCTGCTGATCGTGCTCGTGGGCGCCCTGCGCCGGAGGACGCGCACCCCTGCCAAGACAGCCGACCCAGCGTTCCACGCCACGCCCAGGAACGACCAATCCCGCTGATCATGGGGGGTGAAGGAGACATAGTGGACCACAGCGGGTCCTGGACCCAAGATCCGCGCAACTACAGGGAAGGTGCTGCCTCCCGGCCGCCGGAGGCAGCAACATCCCCGAAGTTGCGCCTGCCAACGAGCGTGTGGGCCGGGGCCAACCTGAGTGCGGGGGAGCATGGCGTGGGCACGGGGCGGCGGGGCACGGTGTGGGCGGGGCATCAGGGCGCGACGGGGTGCGCGGTGCCATGGGAGGGGTGTCGACGGGGGGGACAGACGGGCCGGGCCGGCTCCGCGGTGAGCGGAGCCCCCCCCCCCACGGATGAAACGCCCAATAGAGAAGCTAAGAAGCGAAGACAAGAAAACAAAACAAAATAAAAAAGAACAAAAAGCGCGG
>NZ_JBEZGM010000016.1:0-69432 GCF_040649995.1 Micromonospora sp. NPDC048835
GTTCTGCTTGGTCGCTGAACCAGATACCGGAGACCTCGCTACATCTCGAACACCGACACGCGAAGATCCTCACCCAACAGCTCAAGCCCTGGCACGGACTTCGACACAGGCCCTAGCGGCGCCGTCCGTCTGCTCGGGCCGGAGGCGGCAGAGTCGGGATCACCCTCGGGCCCACCCGCCGGTGTCGGCGAAGCGGCGCAGCGTCCAGCGGGCCGGCGGCCAACCGCCCGGGTCGTGGTCGGTGGTCCATTCGGTGATCGAGGCCGGCGGCACCTCAAGGTCGAACGCCCGGAAGACCGGCTGCGCGGCGAGCGCGTGGAAACCGCCCTCGACGGTCTCGCTGTGGCCGACCAGGATCACTGTGGAGCCCCGGTGCCGGTGCGCGATCTCCATGATCGCGCGGCTGACCCGGACCACCAGTTCGGCCCAGCTCTCGTTGCCCTCCTCGAACGGTCGGAACACGCCGCCGCCCGCCACCGCGTGTTCGGTGCGGAAGCGGGCGGTCGGCAGGCCGTCGGCGTACGGGGGTGTGTGCCAGGTGCAGAGACCACAGTCGGCCACGGGCCGGGCGCCGAACGCCGCGCCGATCGGTTGCGCGGTCTCGACCGCCCTGCGCAACACGGACGAGTAGACCGCCACCGGCCCGTCGGCGGCGACCTCGGCGGTGAGCCGGTTGGCCAGGTCGTGGGCCTGCTCGTGGCCACGGTGGGTGAGGCCCCGACAGCCGCCTGGCCCACCGACGATCCCTTCGACCTGGTGGACCGACTCGCCGTGCCGCACGAAGATCAGACGTGTCCGCATCGGGACATCATGCCAGCGCAATCGACGGGGTTATCAGTCGTCCGTACGGCCGGTGGAGAAGCTGTCGGCCCGGCTGAGCAGAGCGTCAAGTCTCGCGCCCGTCTGCGCAGGAAGCCGGCCCCGTCGCACCAGCTCGGTGATGTCGTCGCGCAGCTCGGCGACGCGCTTGGCGCGGTCCCGGCCGCGGCGGTCGAGGTCGGCCAGCTCGTCGCGCAGGTCCTCGGCGGTCCTGCGGTCGATGTCACCACGGGCGACCGCGGTGGCCAGGACGGCGGCGAACTCACTGGTCACCTCCCGGAAGCTGACCGGTATCTGCTGCCCGACGGTCGGCGGCGCGGTGCTGGCGGCGGCGGACGGCGTCGATGCCCTCGTCGGTGTCGGTGAGTGCGTCGTGGGTGCGGGGGCCGGGGCGGAGCTGGAGGGTGCGTCGGCCACCTTCGCCGGGTCGGGTGTGCCCGGGTTGTCGAACGGATTCTGCGCCAACAGGGCACCGGCGCCGATCAGCACGGCGAGCACGGCGGCGACGAGCACGGCGAGGGGCCGACGCGACCGGCGTCGGGCCGGGGTGGCGGCAGCCGGAGCGGGGCGGGCCACCACCGACCTGTCGATCAGGGTGGGCGGGTGGGCGGCCGGGCGGATGCGCAGCAACTCGGTGGGCGGTTCGACCGGCTGACCGGCGCCGAAGCGGCGGGCCAGGTGCGCGGCGCTCGGCCGGTCGGCCGGGTTGGCGGCCAGGCAGGCGACGGTCAGCTCGGCGATGTCGGCGGGCAGGCCGGGCACCCGCAGCGGCGGCACCGGGGTGCCCCGCCGGTGCACCTCCAGCGCGTCCTCCCAGCTCTGCACGGGCAGTGGTGCCCGCCCGGTGAGGGTGCGGTAGAGCAGGGCGCCGAGGGCGTACACGTCGCTCGCCGGGTCGGGTGGGCCGGCGGTCAGCCGTTCCGGGGCGAAGTAGGCGGGGGTGCCCATCAACGGTTCGCCGGACTGGCTGTCGAGGCTGCCGAGCGCGGCGATGCCGAAGTCGAGCACCTTGGCGCCGGTGTCGGTGAGCATCACGTTGCCCGGCTTGACGTCGCGGTGCACGACGCCGATGCGGTGCGCGGCGGCCAGCGCGGCGGCGATCTGCCCGGCCACCCGGACCGCCTCCGGCCAGGGCAGCGGCCCGGCCCGCAGCCGGTCGGCCAGGTTGTGGCCGTCGACAAGTTCCATCACCAGGTACGGGACCACGACGCCGCCGTCGAGGGTCGCCTCGGCGTAGTCGTACACCTGGGTCACGTGGGGGTGGGTCAGCCGGGCGGCCGCGCGGGCCTCGCGTTGGATGGTGGCCCGCAGTTGGGGGTCGGTGGCGAACTGCCCGGCGAGCACCTTGATCGCAACTGGTCGCCCCAGCACCTCGTCGTCGCCCCGCCACACCTCGGACATGCCACCGAGACCGATCCGCTCGTGCAGTACGTAGCGGTCGTGGAGGCGGAGAGTAGGCATGAACGGCGACATGGCTTCACCAGTCTGCCTGGCAACGACGCAGTCGACCACTCTGCGTGCCCGACCCCACACTGTTCGTCCCGTGCGTGCCCAAATGGGATTGGTGCGCGACCGGGGTCTGGCCCGGCGCGAGCCGGCGCGGTCAGCGGCCAGGCCGGGTAGAGGTCGGCGGTCAGGCCGGGTAGAGGTCGGTGGTCAGGCCGGGTAGAGGTCGGTGGTCAGGCCGGGTAGAGGTCGTCCAGCAGACGGCCGAGGATGTCCGCCGTGCGCTCCGGCGGCTCGGCCTCGACGCAGAGCCGTTCCATGGCGACCGCGTAGTAGTCCAGGTCGTCGCGCTTGTCGAGGTAGATGGCGCTGGTGAGCTGTTCGATGTAGACGATGTCGGGTAGCTCCTGGTCACCGAAGCGCAGGATGGTGAAGGCTCCCCCGGCGGCGGCGTGGCCACCGGCGGCGAACGGGATGACCTGGAGCCGGATGTGGGGCGACTTGGTCGCCTCGATGAGCGCGGTGAGCTGGCCGCGCATGACCTCGGGGCCGCCGATGGGCCGGCGCAGCGCGGCCTCGTCCACCACGGCCCAGAGCTGCGGAGGGTTCTCCCGTTGCAGCAACTGCTGACGCTGCATCCGCAGCGCGACGCGCCTGTCGATCTCACCTGGATCGGCCGTGCCGTGCCCGAGCAGCACGACCGCCCGGGCGTACTCCCGGGTCTGCAGCAGGCCGGGCACGAATTGCACCTCGTAGCTGCGGATCAGCGCGGCGGCGGCCTCCAGGCCGAGGTACGACTGGAACCAGGACGGCAGCACGTCGCCGTAGCGGTGCCACCAGCCGGGGCTGTTCGCGTCCCGGGCGAGCTTGAGCAGCGCGTCACGCTCGTGCTCCGCGGTGACGCCGTAGAGGGTCAACAGGTCGGCGACGTCGCGCTCCTTGAAGCCGACCCGGCCCAACTCCATCCGACTGATCTTGGATTCGGAGGAGCGGATCTCCCAGCCGGCGCCCTCCCGGGACACCCCACTGGACTCCCGGAGCCGGCGCAGTTGGGCGCCGAGCAGCATGCGCAGCACGGTCGGCCCGGTTGTCGGGCCACCCTCGGCGGGAACCATCGTCACGTGCGGACCTCCGGACAGCGACCCACGACGGCCGGGCGCCCCGGCCCGACCGACGTGTAAGCATGCCATGAACCGACAGTGAGGTGAACTCCTCCGCCTCGGTGAATAAGTCCCGTCGCCGGGACGACCCACCCCCCGGACGGTCAGTTGATCAGGTGGTCGAAATCGCCGTCCCGCGCACCGAGAACGAAGGCGGCGATCTCGTCCACCGTGTAGATGAGCGCCGGCCCATCCGGGTGTCGTGAGTTGCGAACCGCGATGCCCGCTCCCCCGGGCAGTTCGGCGAGTTCGACGCAGTTGCCGCTGGGGTTGCTGCGACGGCTCTTCAGCCAGCTCAGCGGAGGCAACTGATGGATCGGTACGCCATTTGGTGGCTGCAGCATCGAGGCGTCTTTCTGTTACGAGCCCGCCGGTGGCCGTGGGAGGAGCGGTGACGGCGAGGGGGTGCGGTATCGACAGTGGACGGTTCTGCACGTGCATCTGCTATTGCATCTGCACCCGACGGCGAGCATGATAACGCAGATGATCGGTGCCCATCCGTTCACTTTGAGTTACCCCCGCACGGGCAACGATCAGGCAAAACTGGGCCCGACGCGGCATATCGCGTCAACCGAAGGCTGGAGGCGGTCGCGGCGATGGGAGGGTTCGTGCCGGATCCGATGAGCGTCGCCTCCGGTGTCTGCGCGGCCGGCGCGTTGCTCTCCTCATGGCAACTACGCCGACGGGCGGTGCGCGCCGAGGCCGAGATCGACAACCTCCAGGCCGAGCTGGCCGCCGAACGGCACGCCGCGAGCCACGATCCGCTCACCGGGCTGCCCAACCGCCGCGCCTTCTACCGGCTCGCCGCCGCCCTGCTCACCGACGCCGCCGGCCAGCCGCTGATCGCCGTGGTGCTCGATCTGGACGACTTCAAGCAGATCAACGACCAGTACGGGCACGCCGCCGGCGACCAGGTGCTGATCAGCGTGGCCGAGCGGCTCGCCGGCTTCGCCGGGGACAACCTCGTCGCCCGTCTCGGCGGCGACGAGTTCGCCGGGCTGCTGTCCAGCCCCACCGTCGACAGACGCTGGATCGAGCACTCCACCCGCCGGCTCAGTGAGACCGTCGCCGCGCCGATCCGGCTGAGCGGGTGCAGCGTCCGGGTCACCGCCTCGGTCGGGCTCGCCCCGGTGACCGGCCCGGCCCAGCTCACCGACGCGCTCAGCCGCGCCGACGCGGCCATGTACCAGGCGAAGAGCCTCGGCGGCGCCCGCTCACCCCGCCAACTTGTCGACAGCGCGTTCCTCGCGGAGCGCTGACCGTTCAGGTCACCGGCGCGCCGAACCACCGGCCCAGCGCACCGAGCAGGTCGCTCTGCTCGTCGCCGACCCACGCCACGTGACCGTCGGGCCGCAGCAGCACGGCGGGCACGTCCAACTCCTCGCTGACGTCGACGACGTGGTCGACCCGCTGCGCCCACCCGGCGACCGACAACTGGCCGGTCTGGTCGAGCAGCAGTCCGCGGCCGCCGCGCATCAGCTCGTACAGGCGACCACGCCGCAGCCTGACGTCGCGCAGGTGACGCCCGAGCATCTCGTGGCCCTCGCCGAGGTCGTAGCGGACCCCGATCGCGGTGATCTTCTCGATCAGGTACCTGTTGACCTGCTCGAAGTCCAACAGCTCCGACAACAGTTGGCGCACCGCCCGGGGCCCCGGCTCCGGTGAGAGCAGCACCATCTGGGCGCTCGTGTTGTTCAGGACGTCGGCGGCCACCGGATGCCGCTCACTGTGATAGCTGTCCAGCAGCCCTTCCGGCGCCCAGCCGGCGAGTTCGGCAGCCAGTTTCCAGCCGAGGTTGAACGCGTCCTGGATGCCGAGGTTGAGCCCCTGCCCACCGGTCGGCGGGTGGATGTGCGCCGCGTCGCCGGCGAGCAGCACCCGGCCGACCCGGTACCGCTCGGCCAGCCGGGTGGCGTCGCCGAAGCGGGAGAGCCAGCGCGGTGAGTGCACACCGAAGTCGGTGCCCGCGTACACCCGCAGTTGCTGTTTGAAGTCCTCGATGGTCGGCGGGACCGTGCGGTCCTCGGTCACCCCCTCGGCGGGCACGAGGACGCGGTACACCCCGTCGCCGAGGGGCCCGAGACCGAAGCGGAGGTGAGTCCTGCGGACCTCGGCCACCACGTCGGCGACCGTCTCCGGCGGCACGCCCACCTCCATCTCGCCCAGCAGGCTCTCGACCCTGCTGGGTTCGCCCGGAAAGCCGACACCGAGCAGCTTGCGGACGGAACTGCGGCCCCCGTCGCAGCCGACGAGGTAGTGCGAGCGCAACCGCTGCCCGTCAGCCAGCTCCACGGTCACCCCGTGCTCGTCCTGGCTCAGCCCGACCAGTTCGCTGCCGCGCCGGATCTCCACTCCGACCTCGGTGGCGTACTCGGCCAGGAGACGGTCGGTGGTGGTCTGCGGAATGCCGAGGACGTACCCGTGTGCGGTGTCCAGCCCGGTCGGCGACGGCTTGGGGATGGCGGCGAAGAAGCCGCCGAGCGGATGCTGCCTGCCGTGCGCGAGGAACCGTTCGAGCAGACCTCGCTGGTCCAGCACCTCGATGCTGCGTGCGTGCAGGCCGAGCGCGCGGACGTAGCTGGTCGGCTCGGCGTCCCGCTCCACCACGAGCACGTTCAGGCCGTGCAGCCGTACCTCGCTGGCGAGCATCAAGCCGGTCGGTCCACCGCCAGCAATGATCACATCGATCATGGAATCCCCCGATTTTCCCAGATTTGGGCGTCGGATGGAGATTCTGCGGCATCACCCGGGTCTTGCCGCAAGGCCCCCGGTGCGATATATGTTGGAGGTGGCAGAGAGCGCGTCCGCTCTTTGCCTTACTTCTTGTCCGGCGAAGAGACGACGTGCTCGCCGCTCAGGACCGCCGGTCGAGGTCGCGCAACGCCGCATCGGCGAGGGTGACCAGACCAACGGGTGACACCAGACCCCGCACGATCCGTGCCGCCCGGTCCCGGTCGGCCGCCTCCGCGTCGGCGTCCAGCGCCTGGCGGGTCCAGTCGCTCAGATCGTCGAGCGCGCGGACCGCGAGAAACCAGGCCAGACGCACCGGATCGACGTCGGCCGTGCCGTACCCGGCGAGCACGGCCCGCTGCTGCTCCGGAGTGATCGGCGCGAAGGCGAGCACCCCACCGAGGACGAACATGAGGTCGCACTCGGGCGGCGCGAGCACCGCGTCGTCCCAGTCGATCAACCAGACCTGCCCGTCCGCGCCGAGCAGCAGGTTGCCCAGGTGCGGGTCGCCGTGACAGACGACGCCCTGGCCGGCTCGGGCGGCCGGGCCGACGGCGAGGCGCTCGACCGCGCCCGTCAACGCGCCCACCCGGTCGGCCACCCCGGACCAGACCGCCGCCAGCTCCGCGAACAAGGGGTCGGCCGGGTCCGGGTCACACAGCCGCGCGGCCACCGCGCGGGTCGCGGTCACGATCGAGGGGTACGCGGCACCGCCCGCCGGCAGCAGCCGACTCAGCTCGTCGGTCACCGGCGCCGCGTGCACGGCGGCCAGCACCTCGCCGTACGCGCGCCAGTGCGCGGCGGTCATCGGGCCGTCGAGAGCCCGCCGGTCGGAGACCCACGGCACCACCGACAGGCGGCGACCGTCGTGGTCGACGGACAGCCGCCCGTCGACGGCCCGCAGCGGCGCGGCGATGCCCGGCACCCCCTGCTCGGCCAGGTACGCCGTCACGACCAGGCCGGCCGGGGTGCCACCACCGCTCAGCTTGACCGCGTACCGGTCGCCGTCGACGGTGTGCGCCAGCCACAGTCGGGCGTGCTGATCGGCGCCGTGGGTGATCCGCTCCATCGCGGACAGGCGCAGGCCGAAACCCGTCCACACCTGTTCGGCCACCTGCCGTGCGGCGTCCTGCCCCATGCGGACACCATGCCAGCGCCCCGGCCATCGACCCAGCGGTTTTGCCGGCCGACCCGAGTGCACGACAACCGGCCCCGCTGGGCGAGGTGTTCCGGGAGGCAGGCCGGGTATGGGAGGTCGACAGCCCTGCGACGGCGAGAGGAACCGACGTGGCGACCATCCGCGCCCTCGTACTCAACTGCACTCTGAAGCCGTCGCCGGGCCCGTCGAGCGCCGAACAGCTCGGTCGGGAAGTGCTCGCCGAGTTGGCCGGGCAGGGCGTCGAGGGCGAGATGATCCGGGTCGCCGATCACGGTGTGCGCTTCGGGGTGTCCACGGACGAGGGCGACGGCGACGGTTGGCCGGCGATCCGCGCCAAGCTGATGGCCGCCCAGGTGCTGATCATCGCCACGCCGATCTGGCTCGGCCAGCCCTCGAGCGTCTGCAAGATGGTCCTCGAACGCCTCGACGCCGAACTCTCCGAGACCGACGCCGAGGGCCGGCTCCGCACCTACGGCAAGGTGGCGGGTGTCGCCGTGGTCGGCAACGAGGACGGCGCCCACCACACCATCGGCGAGGTGCAGCAGGCGCTCAACGAGGTCGGGTTCACCATCGCCGCCGCCGCCGCGACGTACTGGGTCGGTGAGGCGCTGCACACAGTGGACTACCGCGACGCGGGCCCGAAGCCCGACACCACCGGTCGCACCACGAAGGCCCTGGCGCTCAACACCGCACACCTGGCCCGGCTCCTCGCCGACCAGCCGTACCCGCCGCCGGACGCGAAGGGCGCGGCGGTCGGCCCGAGCCGCGGATAGACCGCACCGCCAGGGGCGTCACCGCCCCGGGCCGCCCTACCGCTCGCGCGGCTCGCCGCCGATCCGCACCAGGCGCGGTCAGCGCCAGCCGTAGCCGGCGCGCAACGCCTGCCCGACCCGGTCGAAGCGGGGCCGGTCCAACACGGCGCCCTCCCGGCGGATGCTGTCCTCGCGCATGGTGAGCACCCGGTCCAGCCGGACCCAGCTCGGCCGGTTGTCACGGTCCCACTCACCCGGCCCGAGCGCGAACCAGTGCCGCTGCCCGTCCCGGTCACTCTGACTGGACAGCATCAGCCCGAACAGGGTCCGACTGTGCCGCCCGACGACAAGCACCGGCCGGTCCTTGCCCTGCCGCGGGTCGTCCTCGTACGGCACCCACGTCCACACGATCTCGCCCGGGTCGGCCTGACCGTCGCGTTCCGGAGCGTAGGTCAACTCCCGACGCTGCAACGCGCTCACCTGGCGGCGACGGGCCACCTGCGCGGGCGCCGGCCCGGTACGCCGGGGCGACGGGAGCACCGCGCCGACCCGGGAGATACGCGCCGCGACATTCCTCAACAGACCAGCCACGGCGGGCAGCCTACCCGCCGCCGGATCGGGCGGTACGACAGACTGACCCGATGGACGAGCTACCTCGCGACCTGCCGATCCTGGAGCGACGCGCGGTGCGGGTGGTGGTCGTCGACGACACCGACCGGGTGTTGTTGTTCCACACCCGCGACCCGGACCGCCGCCACCTGGGTACCTGGTGGGAGTTGCCCGGCGGCGGCATGGACGCCGGTGAGACCTACCGCGACACCGCGGTACGGGAGCTGCGGGAAGAGACCGGCATGGTGATCACCGCCGACCAGGTCGGTACGCCGAACTGGCGGCGGCGGGCCAGCTTCCTGCACCGCCAGGTGCGGCACGTCCAGGACGAGGTGGTCGTCGCCGTACGGCTGGCCGGCCCTGGCCCGGACGTGGACGAGACGCACCGGCTCGACTACGAGGTGGAGGACTACTTCGACTTCCGTTGGTGGCCGCTGCCGGAGGTGGTGGCAAGTCGGGAACGCTTCTACCCCGGGCAGCTCCCCCGGCTGATCACCCCCTTCCTCGGCGGCACGGAGATCGACGAGCCGTTCGAGCTGTGGTCGTGAGCCGGGCCGGCGGGCAGAGTAGGGACATGACGACCGATCTGCACGGGCCCCTCTCCGCGTACGCCGCGCGGTTGCACGCCACGGCCGGCGACGAGCACCACGTCGCCTCCCCGCTCGGCGCCTGGCTGCTGCTCGCGGTCTGTGCCACCACGGCGACCGACGGGGAGGGAGCCGTCGACGAGCTGGCGCACGCCCTGGGCACCGACCTGTCGAGCGCGGCCGACGCCGCCCGAGCGCTGCTGGAGGTTCCGCACCCGCTGGTCGGTGCCGCCACCGCGCTCTGGCACCGGGCGGGGCAGGGCGACGGTGGGTTGGCGGCGTGGCGGGCCGCGCTGCCCACCACGACCGACGTCGGCGTCCTGCCCGACCAGACCGGTCTGGACACCTGGGCGCGTGAGCACACCCTCGGCCTGATCGAGACCTTCCCGCTGCGCGTCGGCCCGGAGGTGGCGCTGGCCCTGGCCAGCGCGTTGGCCACCCGGGTGTCCTGGGCGACCCCGTTCGACGTCACCGACGCGCGCGCTCTCGGCGCCGGCAGCCCGTGGGCCGGCCACCTGCGGCGGGCCCTGCGCAGCCCGAGCTACGGCCACCGGTGCCACATCGTGTCCACCGCGCGGGCCGGTGACGTGATCGTGCACGCCGCAGCGGCCCAGACGACCGACGGCGCGGGGCTTGTCGTCCTCTCGGTGGCCGCCGCACCACAGGTGCCACCGGCCGAGGTGCTGGCCGTCGCGTACGACCTCGGCGCCGGCGCGGCCGACGGCGTGCCACCGGCGGGCAGCCGTTCGCTGTTCGACCTGCCGCTCGGTGCGGCGCCGCTGTGGACGGTGACCGAGGAGCGGGTGCGCACCCACGCCCGCGACGGCCGCGAGGAGCGACACCACGCGGTTCTCCCCTGCTGGTCGGCCCGGAGCGACCACGACCTCGCCGGTCCGGCGCTCGGCTTCGGGGCTGCCACGGCGACGGTGGCGACGGCGATGGGACTACCGGTGGAGGACTTCCTGGCACGGCAGACGGCGGTGGCGCGGTTCGACAGGTACGGCTTCGAGGCGGCGGCGGTGACCGGCATGTTCGGGCGGACCAGCCTGCCCCCGGAGGGCGTGGCCCGCACCGCTGAACTGCGCTTCGGCCACCCGTACGCGGTGGTGGCGGTCGCCACCGATCGTCGGCCCGACGGTTCCACCGGTCCCTGGCACGGACTGCCGGCCTTCTCGGCCTGGGTCGCCGAGCCCGAGGACGTGCCCGAGGCGTGAGTCACCCGGCTGGTCCGCCACCGAGGTTCAGAGACTCCTCGCCGTGCTGCTCCGCCTCCCGCACCACCTCGTTCGCGGTGGTCGGATCGCATCCGGTGGCCCGCAGAAGATCGCTGGCCGCGGTGCGCAGTTGGGTCACCACCGCGTCGCCGAACTCGTCGACGCCCCGGGCCCGCGCACGGCCGGCCTGGTAGACGGCGTCACGAGCCGCCTGTCGGGTGCGCTCGGTCGGCCGGCCGGCACGGTGTTCCCGGCGCAGCAGCTCGACCGCGTCGGCGAGTCGCCCGACGCCCGCCGGCAGTTCGGCGGGGATCGGCTCGTGGTATTGCAGCGCCATCGCCGACCGGCGGGCCACTCCGCGGCCGTGTTCGATGACGCGTTCCACGTGCTGGCTGGCCCGCGCGAACCGCTCCACGTCCCGGCGGCGCAACCACCTGGCGGGCGCGAGGCTCACCACCTCCTCGGCGCCGCTCAGCGCCTGGTGCATCCGTTCGAGGTCGGGGCCCATCGCGCGCAGCGCGTCCAACGCGCGGACCGCCCGTTGTTGATCCCCGGTGTGCAGCGCGGCGGAGACCTCCCGCAGTTGGCGGGTGAGGCACGTGTAGATCGGTGCGGCGTCCCGGTCGAGGATGCGCATCGGGTTCAGTGGTATCAGCAACGCGACCACCACGAGACCCACGACGCCACCCACCATCGCCTCGACGATCCGGGGCCACTCAAGATCCTGCTGGGCGGGGGTGAGGGCGGCGAGGAGGACTGCCGTACCGCCGGCCTGACCGACGGCGGCCCCGCTGCGCCCGAACAGGACGAGCGTGGCGAAGATCGCGAACGCAACGACGAATCCGGTCTGCCAGAACCCGGTGCCCAGGAAGGACAGCAGGGCATCGGTGGTGGCGATTCCGAGGCCGACCCCGACCAGCAGTTCGACTGTGCGGTGGGCACGCTGACCGAGTGCGGCGACGATCGTGCCCACGGCCGCCGAGGGCGCGAAGATCGGCGCGGGATTGCCCAGGACGTTGTGCCCGATCGCCCAGGCCAGCGCCGCAGCGAGGCCCGCCTGCACCGAGATCACCAGTGCGACTTCCAGCTGACTCAGCCGCAGCCGCCCGGCCCGGCCACCGCGACCGCGCATCCGGGCAGCAGCCGTCCTGACCCGCCCCACCACACGGTCATGCCGTGAGCGGGTGACGTCGGGTCGGCGGCGGCCATCGGAATCCATCGAGCACTCGTACCATGCGGCAACCCGGCCAGTCCGGACAATCACGACACGGACGTCGGGGCTCAGGCTGACTGATCGACTCAGAACCCGCCGTCGCGCGGCAGGCGCGCCACCATTTCCCGGAACTCCCGTACCGTCATCGCCGTCCGCAGGGTGGCGAAGACGGCGCCGGTTCCGGCTCGGGCGGTGGCCGGGTCCACCCCGGCGCGCTGTTCCACCCGGCGAAGGAACTCCGTCGGCCCGGCGTCCATCGGGGGAACGCCGGCACCGCCGACCTCCAGGCCCACCCCGCTGGTCAACCCGTCTACGTCGGCATCCGCACCGGAGACCCCGCCCAGGTCCGGACCGTCCGGACCAGCAAAGGAAGCCCCGGTCGGGTCCGGGGCAGGAAGGGAGGTCGCGGCCGAGTCCGGGGCCGGCCGGGAGGTCGCGGCCGAGTCCGGGGCGGGGCCGGTCAGGTAGCCGCCGACCTCGTTCGGGAGGTGCCCGACGAGGTCGTCGGGCGGCCCGTCGGTCACCCGTTCGGCCAACGTCTGGAGCACGGCGCGGGCGAGCACGGCGGCCTCCTCGGCGGGCAGGCCGGACCGTTGGGACACCGCGTCGATGAAGTACGGGAACCCGTCGCCGTCGGTCACGCCCGGGCGGTTACCCCCGGCCGGCCCCGACAAACTGCCGCCAGGCCACGCGACACGCTGCCGTCAGGTCACGCGACACGCTGCCGTCAGGTCAGCAGACCCTCGGCCAGCAGGTGGTCGAAGATGATCTGGTCGACCGGCGAGGTGCGGTGCCGGTCCGCGTACCCGAGCCAGGCCATCTCGGCGATCTCGCTTGCCGGCCGCAACTGCCCCCGATAGCCGGCCCGATAGCAGGTCATCCGTACGGTGACGCCGGCCGCGTGGCCGTGCGCCTCGGCGCTGAAGGTGCCCAGGTGCGCGGCACCCGACACGTCGACCTCGACGCTCAACTCCTCGTCGACCTCCCGGCGCAGGGTCTCCAGGTCGGTCTCGCCCGGCTCACGCTTGCCGCCCGGCAGGTACCAGACGTCCTTGCCCACCGAGCGGGTGCTCAGCACCCTGCCGTCCTCGACGAGGATCCAGGCCACCTTGTCGATCTCGCGCACGATGCTCCCTCCGGCCGCCGGGAGCGGGGACGCTACCACCCGCCCCGCGCTCAGTCGGCAAGGAGATCGAGCAGCAGCGCGGCCGTCCAGCTGAACGCCGGTGAGCCGAGCCCGGTGCCGGTGTCCGGGTGGAAGTACTCGTGGCAGCCGGCCCGGGCGACCAGACCGATCATCGAGTGGCGCAGCCCGGCGGCCAGCTCCGGGTGCCCGTGCGTGAGCAGCCCGCGCCGGACCAACCAGCCGACGTTGAGCCAGCTCGGCCCACGCCAGTACCGCAGTGGCTCGACGTCGGGTGCGGTGCGGTCGTAGGTGGGTAGCGGACGGTCCATCCGCCGGGCCACCCCGAAGCGCGCCGAGCGGGCCTCGACGACGAGCGCGTCGGCCTGCCGGGTCGGCAGGTCGGGCAGGATCAGCGGGGTCAGCCCGAGCACGGTACGCGCGCTCAGCAGGCGGTTGGTGCGCAGGTCACGAGGCTGGAACGTGCCGGTGGCCGGGTCGTGGAGCCGTCGTACCAGTGCCTCGGTGACGCGGGCCGCGCGGGCCCGGTGCGGCCCGGGGTCGGCGCCGACGAGCGCGGCGATCTCGGCGAGGGCGTGTTCGGCGGCCCCGAACGCCGCGTTGAACAGCGGGCACTCCACCAGGAAGGGATGACCGCTGGCGAGGTCCCGGTCGGAGTAGCCGTGGTCGCGGTAGGCGGCGACGATCGCCAGGTAACGCGCGTAGTCCAGGTCCGTGGGGCGGTGCGGGGCGTCGGCGTGCGTGGTGTCGTGCCGACGGTACGCGGACATGACGGCCGCCTCGGCCGGGACGGCGGCCATCGGCTCGTCCCAGGCGGGGCTGTTGTCCAACCCAGACTCCCACGGATGCACGATGCAGACCAGCCCGTCACCGGCCACGTCCCGACGGTCGGCCAGGTAGCGCTGTTGGGCGACGAGCGCGGGATAGAGCCGGCGCAGCGCGGCCAGGCCGGTGGGGTCGGGCGCCCGCCGGTACGCCAGCAGCGCGGCGAGCGCGTGCACCGGCGGCTGGACCAGGCCGGAGGTGGCCACCGTCGGTGCGCCCGGCACGTCGGCCGAACGCCACATCTCCGGCCCTGGGAAGTACGCGCCGACCCGCAGCGCAGGGTTGAACACGATGTGTGGCACCCGTCCGTCGGCCCACTGCGCCCGGAACAGGCTCGTCAGTTCCCGCCAGGCGCGCTCGGGGCGGACCTGGGCCAACCCGATCGCGATGAACGCGGAGTCCCAGCTCCACTGGTGCGGGTAGAGGGTACGCGAGGGCACCGTGTGGTCGTGTTCCCAGTTGGCGTCGAGCGTGTCGAGAGCGAGTCGGCGCAGCTCGGCGAGGTCGGCCGAGCCGCGCGTGCGGGCGGCGTCGGCGCTTGTCGGCCCGGCGTCGGCGGTCATGCGGCGGCCCGCCGGGGCAGTGCGTGCCGCAGCACGGTGGCGGCCTGTTGCAGGGCCCGGACCGGGTCGCCGCGGAGTCGGCACTCCAGGGCGAGCCAGCCCCGGTAGTCCAGCTCCAGCAGGGTCCGCACCAGCGCCGTCCAGTCCAGGTGCCCGGCGCCGGGCTGGTAGCGGTTGGAGTCGCTGACCTGCACGTGCCCGAGGTACGGCGCGGCGGCGCGTAGCGCCCGGTGCACGTCGTCCTCCTCGATGTTCATGTGGAAGGTGTCGGCGACCACCCGGACCGACGGCAGCCCGAGCGTGGCGCAGAGCGCCACCGCCTCGTCGAGGCGGTTGACCATGTGGTCCTCGTACCGGTTGAGGGGTTCCAGGAAGAGGGTGACCCCCTCGGCCCGGGCGTGCTCGCCCAGCTCGCCGAGGGCGTCGAGGAGCACCTGCCGGTCGCCGTCCGGCGGGCGGGGCGGCTCGAACGGCGGCAGCCGCCGGGAGAACATCCCCCAGGAGGCCGGGGTCATCGCCCCCACACCGCCCAGTTCGGCGATCACCGAGAGCTGGGAGCGCAGATTGCGGACGGCGTCGGCGGACCGGGCGGGGTCGAAGTCGCCGATGAAGTGGTCCATCTCGACGCAGACGGTGGGCATCACCACCCCGGCGGCGCGAGCCCGGCGCAGCTCGGGCAGCCGGCGGGCGAACCCGAGGTCGCCGCGGCCACGCAGCTCGATGCCCTGGTAGCCGAGGGCGGCCGCGAGGGCGTACTTCTGGATCAGGTTGGTGCCCGGCAGGAGGTGTTCCTGACAGGCCAGCGCGATGGTGGTCATGGGAACCTCAGCACCACTTGGAGGACGTCACCGGCGCCGCGGTCGAGCAGCGCGAGGGCGTCGGCGACCGCACTGGCGTCGACGATGTGGCTGACCAGCGGCAGCGGGTCGACGCTGCGGTCGGCCACCAGGTCCATGAAGGTCTGCGCGACCCGGTCCCCGGTCCACCGGCCGGCCATGCTCGGCGCGGGGGTGGGCCCGGAGACCTGGGCGGCCACCAACTGGATGCGGTTGTGGTGGAACTCCTCGCCGAGGCCGAGCGCGTCGGCCTGGCCCTGGTAGAAGCCGGCGGCCACGACCCGGCCGGCGTGGGTGGTGGAACGGATGGCCTCGTGCAACGCCGGGTACGCGCCGGACAACTCCAGACAGACGTCGGCCCCCCGCCCTGCGGTGGCCTGGCGCAGCATGGCGGCGGCAGAGCTGGCCGTCGTGTCCACGGTGGAGTGCGCGCCGTAGCGGGTGGCGTGCTCCAGTCGGTCGGGCACCGGGTCGACGGCCACCACCCGGGCCCCGGAGAGCACCGCGAGGCGGGTGGCGAGCAGCCCGATCACGCCCTGCCCGAAGACGCCCACCCAGTCGCCGAGGTGCAGGTCGCCGGCGAGCACGGCGGTCAGCGCGATGGCGCCGGGGCGGGCGAAGACAGCGGCGAGCGGGTCCAGCCCGGCGGGGAGCGCCCGGACCGCGTCGGCCGCCAGCACGGCCTCGGCCCGGTGCCCCCAGATGCCCCAGACGAGCTGGCCCGGATGCCTGTCGCTGACCTCCGGCGCGACCTCGACGACCTCGCCGACCTCTTCGTAGCCGAAGCCGACAAGCGGGTAGGGAACCGGGGTCTGTCGGGGGACGAACATCCGGGCGGTGTCGTCCCAGTCCTTGCTGAGCCGGGGATTGCTGCCCCGGTAGAGGGTCAGCTCGGTGCCGGCGGAGATGCCCGAGTAGCAGGTGCGGACTCGGACCTGGCCGGGGCCGAGCGGATCTGGCGGGCAGGGCTCGAGGCTGATGCGTCGAGGCCCGGCGAGAGAGACCACCCAGTTGCCCATGTGTCACATCCCGGTAGCACTGGGCTCCAGGATAGCAAAAAATCGCCATATGTCTTGCTATTGATCAATCGAAGGTGTTGGATCCCTGATGTACCCTTCGAGAGGAGTGCCACCGATGTCAGCACCTCCGAGGCGGATACTCGCCACCACCCTGATCCTGGCACTGACCGCGCCCACCCTGCTGGCCTGCGGCGATGACGGATCAGACAGCAACAGCAAGAAGATCACCGTCTGGAGTCTCGAGGACGTGGCCGACCGGGTCACCGCCACGAAGGCGATCATCGCCGACTTCACCGCCAGGACCGGGATCCAGGTCGACCTCGTGACCGTCAACGAGGACCAGTTCCCCTCCTTGATCGCCGCAAACGCCGCCGCCGGCGACCTGCCCGACGTGGTCGGGTCGGTCTCCCTCGCCGGCATCCGCACGCTCGCCGGCAACGAGCTGCTGCACGCCTCGGCGAACGCGGAGGTCGTCGACAAGCTGGGCAGGCAGACGTTCTCCCCCCGGGCGCTCGAGCTGACCGCCGACGACGGCAAACAGCTCTCCGTGCCCAGCGACGGGTGGGGGCAGTTGCTCGTCTACCGCAAGGACCTGTTCGCCGCAGCCGACCTGCCCGCCCCCGACACGTACGAGCGGATCACCACCGCCGCGGCCCGGCTGAACACCGGCGGCGTCGCCGGCATCACCGCGGCGACCGCCCCCAGCGACGTGTTCACCCAGCAGACCTTCGAGCACCTGGCGCTGGCCAACGGCTGTCAGCTCACCGACGACTCGGGGAAGGTCACCCTGGATTCGCCCCAGTGCGTCGAGGCGTTCCGCTTCTACGGTGACCTGATCCGCACCAGCTCGGTGAAGGGTGCCCAGGACGTGGACACCACCCGGGCCACCTACTTCGCCGGCAAGGCGGCGATGGTGGTCTGGTCGCCGTTCATCCTCGACGAGCTGGCCGGGCTGCGCAACGACGCCAAACCGACCTGCCCCCAGTGCCAGGCCGACCCGGCGTTCCTCGCGAAGAACAGCGGGTTCGTCACCGCGATCAAGGGCCCGAACGGCACCGAGCCGGCCCAGTACGGCGAGATCAGCTCCTGGGCGGTGCTCGACGGCGCCGCTGCCGACCCGGCGAAGTCCTTCGTGGAGTACATGCTCGGCGACGGCTACCCGCGCTGGTTCGGCATGTCCCCCGAGGGCCGCTTCCCGGTCCGCAAGGGCACCCCGGCCGAGCCGGAGGCGTACCTGACCGCCTGGAACACCAGCCAGGCCGGGGTGGACGCGAAGAAGCCCCTGGCCGACGTGTACGGCGACGAGGTGCTGGCCACGCTGCGCCGCAGCCCGGACACGTTCGGGCGGTGGGGCCTCAGCCAGGGGCAGGGCAAGCTGGTCGGCGCCATGCTCGGGGAGTTGCCGGTGCCCAAGGTGCTCGGCGACCTCGTCTCCGGCAAGTCCGACGCGGCGGCCGCCGCCAAACGCGCGACGAAGGACGTCGACGCCATCAAGGCGGGCGTCAATTGACCACCACCGCGCCGGGCCCCGGCCGCTCCCCCACCCGGGAGCGGCCGG
The DNA here is from genome assembly GCF_040649995.1 of Micromonospora sp. NPDC048835. NCBI lineage: Bacteria > Bacillati > Actinomycetota > Actinomycetes > Micromonosporales > Micromonosporaceae > Micromonospora > Micromonospora sp. NPDC048835. The sequence goes on from NZ_JBEZGM010000016.1 coordinate 17,635, forward strand.
CGTCACCCCGACGCCGACCACTGACCCTGCGCCGCCGCGAGTCCCGGGCCGGGCTCGCGCTCGTCGCACCGACCCTGCTCGTCACCATCGCGGTCATCGGCATCCCGATCGTGTGGACCATGGTGCTCGCCTTCCAGCGGGTCCGGCTCGCCACGCTGCGCAAGACCGGCCTCTTCGGCGAGTTCACCATGGACAACATCGACCGGGTGCTGCACACCCCCGGCTTCGCCGAGACGCTCTGGGTCACGCTGATCTACAGCATCGGCGGCACCGTCGGGTCGATCCTGCTCGGTCTGGTGGCCGCCCTGGTCGTCCGCCGGCCGTTCCGGGGCCGCACCCTGGTCCGGGCGTCCATGCTGCTGCCGTACGTGGCGCCGGTGGTCGCGGTGACGTTCGTCTGGCAGGTGATGCTCGACCCGCAGCTCGGCATCGTCAACGCCTGGGGTCAACGCCTGCTCGGTTGGGACGCCCCGGTGCCGTTCCTGAGCCAGGAGTCGACAGCCCTGGCCACGGTGATCGCCTTCGAGGCCTGGCGGTACTTCCCGTTCGCGTTCCTGTTCCTGCTGGCCCGGCTCCAGGCGGTGCCCGGCGAGTTGGAGGAGGCCGCCCGGGTCGACGGCGCCACCCCCACCCAGCGGTTCCGGCACATCCTGCTGCCGCAACTGCTGCCGGTGATCGCCCTGCTGGGCGTGCTGCGCTTCATCATGACGTTCAACAAGTTCGACGACGTCTACCTGCTCACCGGGGGTGCCGCCGGCACCGAGGTGGTCAGCGTGCGGGTGTACGAGTTCCTCACCGCCCGTACCGACATCGGGGCGGCGGCCGCGCAGGCGGTCGTGCTGGCCGTGGTGCTCATCGTGTTCGTGCTGATCTATCTGCGCTTCTTCGGACGGAGGGTCGGCTGATGGACCGGGACGTGGTCGAGACGGTCAGCCTGCGATGGCTGCGCCGCCTGGTGATCGCCGTGTTCCTGCTGATCACGGTCTTGCCCTTCTACTACATGCTGGTGCTCTCGGTGCGCCCCATCGAGCGACTGCTGCTCGACCCCGGCGCACTCGTGGTCGGCTTCGGTGAGCTGACCGTCGCCACGTACGCCGAGGTGCTCAAGGCCACCGACGACGGCGGCCAGGGTTTTCTCACCTTCATCCGCAACAGCGGGCTGGTCGCGGTCGCGGCAACGGTCCTCACCCTGCTGGTCGCCATCCCGGGCGCGTACGCGGTGGCCCGGTTGCGGTTCTTCGGCCGCCGGCAGGTGGACTTCCTGTTCCTGGCGGTCTACCTGTTCCCGTCGATCGTCATCGCGATCCCGCTGTTCGTGGTCTTCACCCGGGCCGGGCTGCGCGGCTCACTCTTCGGTCTGGTGCTCGTCTACATCTCGCAGACGTTGCCGGTCTCGGTCTACATGCTGAAGAACTACTTCGAGACCATCCCGGTCAGTCTGGAGGAGTCCGCCGCCATCGACGGTGCCGGACGGCTCGGCATCATCCGGCGCGTCAGCCTGCCCCTGGCGATGCCGTCGATCATGGCAGTCGCCCTCTACGACTTCATGATCGCCTGGAACGAGTTCCTCTTCGCGCTGCTGTTCCTCGTCGACAAACCCGACCGCTGGACGGTGTCGCTGGGGTTGTCCCTGCTCGCCGACGGGGTGGAGGTGCCCAAGACGGTGCTGATGGCCGGGTCGGTCGTCCTCACCCTGCCCATCGTGATCCTCTTCTTCGCCAGCGAGCGGCTGCTCACCGAAGGGCTGACCAGCGGCGCGGAGAAGGGATGATCGTCTCCTCCGGGTCGTCCGCCGGGCTCCCACCGGCCCGGTTACGGTGGCCACATGGCCAACCCGACCCGCTGGGCGACCGACACCGGCCCCGAGCACTCACAGTGGTACATCGACAGGTTCCGCAAACTGGCCGCCGAGGGCACGGACCTGGCCGGCGAGGCCCGCCTGGTCGACACTCTGGTCGCGCCCGGCTCCCGGATCCTCGACGCCGGCAGCGGCACCGGCCGCGTCGGTGCCGCGCTGGCTGAGCGGGGGCACACGGTCGTCGGGGTGGACGCCGACCCGGCGCTCGTGGATGCCGCCCGCGCCGACCACCCCGGCCCGACGTGGCTGGTCGCCGACCTGGCCGAACTGGATCTGCCCGCGCTGGGTGAGGCGGAGCCGTTCGACGCCGCGGTGCTGGCCGGCAACGTGCTCGCCTTCGTCGCCGTCGGCACCGAACCGGAGGTGCTGCGCCGCGTCGCCGGCCACCTGCGACCGGACGGGGTGCTGGCCGTGGGTTTCGGCACCGAACGCGGCTACCCGCTGACCGCGTTCGACGCCGACGCGGTGGCCGCCGGGCTGCGCGTCGAGCACCGTTTCGCGACCTGGGACCTGCGCCCGTGGCGCGACGACGCCGATTTCGCGGTCACCATCCTCCGCCGCCCCACCGGCGTCGCCTCCCGGTGATCAAGAGGTTTGCGTCAGATTCGCGCGGCATTCTGACGCAAACCTCTTGATCACCGCAGCACCCCGGTGCCGGCGGGCATTGGGGGGTCAGTTTGGGGTTGGGGCGGCGCGGGCGGCGGTTGGGTCGAGGGTGGCGCCGGCGGGCACCAGGCTTACCAGCCCGGCCGGCAGCCGCAGCGGACGCACGTCGCGGTAGCCGAGCATCGGCAGCACCTCCCGGTCGGCAAGCACGTACCGGCGGCCCAGGTCGGTGACCACGGAGACCGCGCCGCCGGTCGCGCCGGGCGCCGCGGCGGCCTCGACCACCGCGCCGCGACCCGGCTCCACCACCACGTGGTCGGCCAGCACCGCGCCGCCGGTCGGCGCGGTCCGTGGAGAAGCCGTCAGGTCCCGCAGCGGTACGCCCCAACGCACCTCGCCCACCCCGCCGTCGTCGCCGACGCGGGTGCAGAGCGCACCGCCGTCGCCGGCCGCGAGCCGGGGCGGGATCGGTGGCGGTGCGCTCGGGCCGGTCGGGGCGAGATCGGGCACGGTGGGCAGCGCGGCGAACCGACCCAACGTCATCGGCACCGGCGCACCCTGCCCGGTGCGGGCCAGCAACAGCCCCGCCTGCAACTCGGTGATGCCGGCCAGGCCGGCGTCGAGGGCCACCGCGTACTGCCGTCCGCCACCGGAGTTGCTCACCAGGTAGACCGTGCCGACCGGGGCACCTGGCACCCGGGTGGCGGGCCGGCCCAGCGCGGGAAGGTCGAGCGGGGCGAGGTCGGCGCCGGCGGGCAGCGAGTTGAGCAGTGCCGGCGCCACCGGAACCGCCTGGGCCCGGGTGGTGGCGAGCGCCGCAAGCACCCGGCTGGGGTCACGGACCAGGTAGCGCCGCTGGTGCCAGACGAGGTGCAGCCCGCCGTCGGGGTGACGCAGCAGCAGCGCCTCGTCGCCGAGCGGCCGGCCGCCGTCGGGCTCGGTGCCGATCAGCAGCGCCGAGCGGGGCTCCTCGGCGGCCGGGACCGTCGAACAGACCGACCACGCCGTGGTGGACAGCCGGCCGGGCGCGGGCAGCGAGTCGGGGGCGTCGGCGATGCCCAACGGCAGCCCGCGCGGCACTCCGTCGATCGTGCGCCGGGACACCAGCACCGTCTTCGAGCGGTCCGCCCCGACGATGAGCAGCGCCGAGGCGTAGTTGAGCACCGGGTGCAGCTTCTGCTCGCGATAGACGAACCGGGCGCCGGACTCCTTCTCCACGATGACCGCGCTCGGATCGCGCCAGCCCTTGCCACCCCCGGCGAACAGGCCGTAGAGGGCGAAGCCACCGAGCCCGATGGCCGCGACCAGGACGCTGGCCAGGCCGGCGCCGGCCAGCCGCCGAAACGGTGACTGCGCGGGATCGGTCTCCCGCATGACCAGGGCGGCGACTGCCCGCTGGACGCTGAACTGGTAGGAGTGCAGCTGGTCCTGCCGCGACGGCATGAGTCCCCTCCGGTGGATCGACCGGGCACAGGATATGCGCTGCGTCGATGTCCTGCCGACCCTGCGTGGCCGCCCGTCGTGGGGCAACCGGTACCATCCGTGGACGAATCCGGCGGCGAGAGGGCACCCGTGGGCGCGCGTTTCGAAGAGCTGGCCTGGCGGGAGACGCCGATCGGCGCGATCAGCCTGCGCCGACGCCGGGACCCGGCACTCCAGGTCGAGGTGTACGAGGTCAAGCTCGACGACGAGTACCTGATGTCCAGCCTCTTCCCGGTCGCGGAGATCGAGCTGGCCCGGCTGGGTCTCGGCGAGGTGGCCGGCGACTCGCTCGACGTGGTGGTGGGCGGTCTCGGGTTGGGCTACACCGCCTGTGCCGCGCTCGGCGACCCCCGGGTGCGGTCCCTGCTGGTGGTGGAGGCGATCGAGGACGTGATCGACTGGCACCGGCGGGGCCTGCTGCCGTTCGCGGCGGGGCTCGCCGAGGACCCCCGGACCCGATTCGTGCAGGCCGACTTCTTCGCGGCGGTGGCCGGTGACACCGGCTTCGACACCGCAGCGCCCGGTCGGCGCTTCGACGCCGTGCTGCTCGACGTCGACCACTCCCCCCGCAACGTCCTGCACCCGAGCCACGCGGCGTTCTACCCGCCGGCCGGGTTGCGCAGGCTGGCCGCTCTGCTACGCCCCGAGGGTGTCTTCGCGCTCTGGTCGGACGACCCGCCGGACGCCGAGTTCATCGACGCGCTCAGCCAGGTGTTCGCGGACGTACGGTCGCACGTCGTGCCGTTCGCCAACCCGCTGACCGGCGGCGAGTCGGCGAACACCGTCTACGTGGCGCGTACCGGCCCCTGATCGACTCGGCCGCGCCGTGCGCGCATGGTGTCGGTCGGACGGGGAACGTGTACCCGGGGCCCGCCGCACCAGGCGCGGCCGGTTACGGGAGGTCGACATGCGCGCACTGCTCTGGGTCGTCGGTGTGGTCGCCGGCGTGCTGATTCTGCTCGGGTTGATCCTCGAGGCGGTCCGCTGGCTGATCATCATCGGTCTGATCGCGCTGGTGATCGTGATCGTCTGGGGCGTCGTCAAGGGACGGCAGGCGGTGCAGCACCAGGGTCGACGACGCTGACCGGTCAGAACCAGTCCGGACGCATGTCGAGGGTCGTCCGGTCCCGACTCTCCAGCAGGTCGAACTGCGGGCCGGTCCGGGGCAGCTCGACGGTGAAGAAGTAGCGTGCGGCCTGCCGCTTGCCGGCGTGGAACGTGTCGCCGGTCCCCTCCGGCGGCAGTGCCAGCACCTGCTCCAACCACATCCACGCGATCACCACGTGCCCGACGGCCTCCAGGTAGGCGCTGGCGTTGGCAAGCGCGAGCACCGGGTCGCCGCCGGCCCAGAGTCGACGGGTGACCGTGGTGACCCGGTCCACCGCGGCGGCCAGCCGGTCCGCCAGCTCGGACGCCTCTCCCCCGGCCTTGCGGGCCCGCTCGACCGTGTCGCCGATCGTCGTCGTCAGCAGGGCGAGACCAGCGCCGCCCCGCATGGTCACCTTGCGCCCCAGCAGGTCCAACGCCTGGATGCCGTGGGTGCCCTCGTGGATCGGGTTGAGCCGGTTGTCCCGGTAGTGCTGCTCCACATCGTGGTCGCGCGTGTAGCCGGCCCCTCCGAGCACCTGGATCGCCAGGTCGTTGGCGGCGAGGCACCACTGCGACGGCCAACTCTTGGTGATCGGGGTGAGCACGTCCAACAGCAGGTGCGCACGCTCGCGGTCGGCGTCGGCCGGTGCGGTCCTCTGCTCGTCGAGCAGCCGGGCGCAGTAGAGCACCAGCGCCAGCGCCCCCTCCACGTAGCTCTTCTGGGCCAGCAGCATCCGTCGTACATCGGGGTGGTCGATGATCGGCACCTGCGCGGCGGCCGGGTCCTTCGCGCCGACCGGCCGGCCCTGCGGCCGCTGCTTCGCGTACGCCAGGCTCTTGAGATAGCCGGTGTAGCCCAACGCGGTCGCGCCCGCCCCGACCCCGATCCGGGCCTCGTTCATCATGTGGAACATCTGTGCCAGCCCCTGGTGCGGCGCACCGACCAGATGGCCGACCGCTCCGGCGTGGCCGGCCGGGGTGTGCGCGCCGTCACCGAAGTTGAGCAGGGTGTTCGTGGTCCCCCGGAACCCCATCTTGTGGTTGAGCCCGGCCAGCGCCACGTCGTTGCGCTCACCGAGCGACCCGTCCGGGGCGACCAGCACCTTGGGCACGATGAACAGCGAGATGCCCTTGACCCCGGACGGCGCGCCGGGGATGCGGGCCAGCACCAGGTGGACGATGTTCTCGGCCAGCTCGTGGTCGCCACCGGAGATCCACATCTTGGTGCCGAAGAGCCGGTACGTGCCGTCCGCCTGCGGCTCGGCGCGGGTGGTGATGTCGGCCAGCGAGCTGCCGGCGTGCGGCTCGGACAGGCACATGGTGCCGAAGAACCTGCCGTCGAGCATGGGCCGGACGTAGGTGTCCACCTGCTCGGGGCTGCCGTGCGCCAGCAGCAGGTTGGCGTTGCCGAGGGTGAGGAACGGGTACGCCGAGGTCGCCACGTTCGCCGCCTGGAACCAGGTGAAGCAGGCCGCCGCGACGGCGTGCGGCAGTTGCAGACCACCGACGCTGGCGTCCAGCCCGGCGGTGAGCAGACCTGTCTCGGCGAAGCTGTCCAACGCGGCACGGATCTGCGGGATCAGCCGCACCCGCTGCCCGTCGAATGTGGGTTCGGCCAGGTCGGCAGCCCGGTTGTGCGGGGCGAACTGTTCGGTGGCCACCCGCTCGGCGAGGTCCAGCGCGTCGTCGAACGTTTCCCGGGAGTGCTCGGCGTAGCGGGGACGCTCGACGAGATCGGACACCCGCAGCCACTCGTGCAGCAGGAAGTCGAGGTCACGACGGGAGAGCAGGGTGGACGGCACGGCACTCCTCAGCGGGCACGGGTACGTCGGGACGACACAGAGTCGCCCCGGCCCATCCTGGCCGATCGACCGGGCCCGCACCACCGGGCGGGGTGGGGTTCGACGAGCGGAACGTGTCACACCGCTCGGCTAACGTCCGTGCCCGTGACCGCACCCGGAGACGTCCCACCCGAGGTCCTCGACCGGCTGCGGCCGATCTGTCTCGGCCTGCCGGAGACCTACGAGGAGCCGGCCTGGGTGGGCACCCGCTGGCGGATCCGCAAGCGGACCATCGCCCACGTGCTCACCGTCGACCCCGAACGCCAGCCGGTCCACGCGCGCGCCGCCGCACTCGGGCAGCCCGCCTGCCTGCTGACCTTCCGGTCGCCACTCGACGAGATCGCCGGGCTCCTCGCCACCGGGCACCCCTTCTACAAACCGGACTGGAGCCCGAACGTGATGGGCATGGTCCTCGACGACGACACCGACTGGGCGGAGGTGGGTGAGTTGCTCACCGAGAGCTACTGCGTCATGGCCCCGAAGCGGCTCGCCGCCCAGGTCGGCCCACCGGCACCGCCGGTCGGCTGAGCACGGCAGCGCCTTCGACCGCCGGTTTCGGCCGACCCGCTCCGGGGATACCGCGCGATGTCGTCGCTGCCCACCGAGGAGGATCCCCGGTTGACGCCGGTGTTCCAGGAAGACCGGGTGTGCACGGGCGTCACCACCGTGCGCGGGCGGGTGTTCCTCAGTTACCCGTTGGCGGACCGGCCCGGCGTGCAGGTGGTCGAGGTGCTGCCGGACGGGCGGCGTGAGCCGTACCCCGATGCCGCCTGGAACCGCGCCAACCAGCCGCCGGACGAGGCGTTCGTGCACGTCAACGGTTTGCGGGCCGGGCCGGATGGCCGGTTGTGGATCGTCGACTCGGGTTCGCCGCGGATCGGCGGCGCGCAGGTGCCGGGCGGTGCTCGGTTGATCGTTGTCGACCCGGACGACGACCGCGTGGAGCGGGTGCACCACCTCGACGAGGCGGTGCGCACGGGCAGTTACGTCGACGACGTCCGGTTCAACGGCCGGATGGCGTATCTCAGCGACGCCGGAGCGCCCGGCCTCATCGTGCTCGACCTCGACTCGGGTCGGCCGCGACGGGTGCTGGACGGGCATCCGAGCACGGTGGGCGGGCCGGTGATCGCCGACGGTCGCGCGCTGCGTGACCCGGGCGGCGCCGAGGTACACCTGCACGTGGACCAGTTGGAGGTGTCGCCGGACGGTCGCTGGCTCTACTACCAGCCGGCCTCCGGCGGAATGTCCCGGATCGCCACCCGGTGGTTGGACGACCCGTCGGTGTCCCCCGATGAGCTGGCCCGGGCTGTCGACCATTGGTGTGACACACCGAGCACCGGTGGCACGGCCATCGACGCCACCGGCACCATCTACCTCAGCGACCTGGAACGGCGGCGCGTTCTCGTCCTCGCACCCGACCGCGGCGTACGGACGCTCGTCGCCGACCCCCGTCTGGCCTGGGTGGACGCGATGTGGCTCGACGCCGATGCCCGGCTCTGGATGCCCGCGGCCCAGCTGCACCTGACCGCCGGGCTCAACGGCGGCGTCGCGGCCGTCCACTACCCGGCCCAGATCTACCGGATGCCCGTCGAGATCGGGCCGCCCGCCCGGGACCACGCCTGAGTGCGCAGGGGACGTGCGAGCGGCCATGGAGCATCTGCCGGCCGAACGAAGCTATCCTCTGCCGACGCAGATCGCTGCCCGCCTCGACGCCACCGGCTGACCGTTCGCGGTCATCGGCCCAGACAGGCACCTGTCCTGACGTGTCGGCGCTGTCGGAGGGTGCCGCTAAGGTCCCGGCCATGGCTGATTTCGTGTTGGTGGCGGGGGCGTGGCTGGGGTCGGGGGCGTGGGGCGAGGTGGTGCCGCCCCTGCGGGCGGCCGGGCACGGCACCCACCCGCTGACTCTCTCCGGCCTCGCCGACAAGCGGGGCATCCCGGCCGGGCAGCAGACCCACGTGCAGGACATCGTCGACGAGATCGAGCGCGGCGACCTGCGCGATGTGGTGCTGGTCGGGCACAGTTACTCGGGCATCCCGGTGGGTCAGGCCGCCGAGCGGATCGGTGACCGGCTGACCCGGGTGGTCTTCGTCGACTCCGAGGTGCCGGTCGACGGTGGGTCGTTCGCCTCCGGCTGGTGGCAGGGCCAGGCGGCGTTCGAGGCGCAGCTCGCCGACAATGGCGGCGACTGGGCACCGCTCGGTGCGGCCGACTTCGATGGTCAGGGTCTCACCGACGAGCAGATCGCCCGGCTGGTCGAGGGTTCCACGCCGCATCCGGGCGCGACCCTGACCGAGCCGGCCGTGGTGAGCCGGCCGCTGGCTGAGCTGCCGACGACGTACGTCAAGTGCCTGCTCGACGGGCCCGAGCCCAACGACACGGTGGCCAAGCTGCTGACCAGTGACCAGTGGCGACTGGTCACGATGGACACGGGCCACTGGCCGATGTTCTCCCAGCCCGCCGAGCTGGCCCGGCTCCTGCTGGCGGAGGCCGCCTGAGCCGACGCCGGCTGGTGCTGTCGGGGCCGCACCCACCGCGGCCACGAGCGGGCCAATCCGCGCGGCGAGCGCTCAGGTCACCGATTCGTCGAGGGTTCGGACGTGGCGCACCGGTGACGCGAGCAACCACAGCACGGCGAGCACGCCGCCGAGGCCGGCGATCGCCAGGGTGGGTCGCAGCCCGATGGTGGTGCCCAAGGCGCCGCCGACAAGCGCGCCGAGCGGTCGGATGCCGTAGTTGACGGCGCTGTAGGCACCGGCCCGGCGTCCCAGCGCGTCGGCGGGTGTCACGGCGGTGATCAGGGCGTTGAGGTTCACGTCCATCAGCATCACCCCAATGCTGGAGACCAGCTCGATGGCCGCCAGCATGGCCACCTTCGTCCACGTCGGTCCGGAGACCAGCGCGGTCAGCGCCAGCGGCGCGGGGAAGAGCACCACGCCGATCATGGCGGTGCGGCCCAGACCGATGGCGCGGGAGACGCGCGGGGCGAGCGCCGCACCCGCGAACCCGCCGAGCGCTCCGAACCCGAAGGCGATGCCGATCGCACCGGCTGACAGGTCGAGTTCGCGGCTGGCGTAGAGCACCAGCAGCGCGCTGATGATGAAGGTGAAGAAGTTGACGGTGCTGGTGCAGCCGAGGGCGGCCCGCAGCACCGGGTGTCGCAGCACCAGCGTGAGCCCTTCGCGGACCAGCCCGAGCGTGGACGTCCGACGCGGCGGCGGCGGCGTCTCGGTCACCGGGATGCGGCTGAGCAGCAGCGCGGAGCCGAGGAAGGACACCGCGTCGACGAGGATCGCGACCGGCGCGCTGAGGGCCTGGACGAGCCCACCACCGACGGCCGGGCCGGCGATGAAGGACAGCGACCGGCTCATGCTCAGTTTGCTGTTCGCGTCCACGTACGCCGAACGGGGCACCAACGCGACGAAGAACGCCTGACGGGCCATGGCGAACAGCACCGCTCCGAGGCCGGTGAGCAGTGCCACCAGGTAGAGCTGGGTGAGGGTGATCGCGTCGAACAGGTAGGCCACCGGCAGGCTGAGCAGCACCGCGGCGCGGACCAGGTCCGCGATGATCAGGAGTCGCCGCTTGTGGGTGCGCTGGTCGACCCACGCGCCGAGGAAGAGACCCAGGAGGTTGGGCAGCCAGATCAGCGCGGTGAGGACGCTCACCTGCACGGGTGTGGCGGTGAGCAGGGTGACGGCGATCAGCGGTAGGGCCAGTTCGCTGACCCGGTCGCCGAACTGGGAGACCGTCTCACTGATCCAGAAGGTCCGGAACCGCCGGTCGCGGTGCAGGGCCGGCGCGGGGACGGTGTCGGTGGCGGTCACGACGTGGCCGGGTCGTCGCCGGGCTCGGGCAGGAGGTAGCGGAGCATCCGGACGATCCGCGCGTCGGTCGGCGCCGTGTCGTCGTCCTTGCGCCGCACGTACGGGGCGATCAACTCCTCGATCGCGGCCTCCAGCTGTCGCAGTTCCTCGGGGGTGGCCACGAAGCTGGTGTCGGAGACCCCGGACACCCCGCGCCACTGCGTGTCCAGCCGGGGTTCGTCGTGCAGCAGCCACCGCTGCGGGGCTTCGGCGGTCCGGGCGAACATCTCGCCGCGTAGCTGACGGCCGGCGGCCTGCCCCTCGGCATCGTCGGGCAGGTTGAAGCGGAAGCCCCGGGCGGCCGCCTGCCACCAGCGCTCGCGCTTGCTTGCAGTGCCCTCCGCATCGACGACCAGGCCGAACGTCGCGAGGTGCCGCAGGTGCCAGCTGACCACCGACGGGGTGGCACCGACGTGCGGCGAGAGCCCGGTGGCGGTGGCCGGGCCGTGCCGCTGGAGGCGGTCGAGGATGGCCAGCCGCACCGGGTGGGCCAGCGCCCGCAGCGCCTGCGGCTCGGTGATCTCGAAATCCCCGTACGGATTCTTGAGAGACATGTTTCGAGAGTAGTCTCTCAGATTGGGTCGGAGCAACCCCCTCGCCGCTGCGGCGGTGCACCACGGTCAGGCGATGCCCAGCCGCGCCAACGGCTCCACCAGCTCCCGCTCCTCGTAGCTGAGGTGCGACAGGAGGGCGTCGGTAAGCAGGTCCACAGCGGCCCGCAGCCCGGCGAGCCCGTCCGGAGACCCGACGTACGCGACGAGCGCCCGGTCGACACCCTCAAGCACGTCGTGGATGACGTGGTGCTCCTGCTCCAACCTGTCGACCACCGGCCCGAGCCGGGGGTCGCTCGCCCGCAACCTCGGAAAGAACGACTGGTCCTCGATCGTGTGGTGGGTGGTGACGATGCGGCAGTACGACTCGCAGTAGACGCCGAGCGTCCAGCGGTTCTGCCGCATGGTCATCGTGTTGATGTGCGACCGGGCCGCCCCGGCGTCGATCTCACCTGCCGCCACCTGCTCGATCAGGCCGTGGATCTGGGCCAGTTCGGCGCGCAGACCGTCGTGGATCTGCACCAGGTGCGCGCCGGTGGCCTGTTCCTGCGGGGTGTACGTGCGCTCCGGGTCGGGTGTGGGGCCGGTCGGCCGGGTCGACTCGTCCCACACCCGCTGCTCGCTTCGTCGTACCCCGTCGTCGGGGGTCGGCACCACGGCGAACCCGCCGCCGGCCGCGGTGGCCCGGCTCGCCTGGATCGGCGAGGCGGCGACCGGCGAGGCGGCGACCGGTGTCGGCTCCGGCGCAGGTCCCGCACCCGGCTGGGCCGGGGTGTGGTCCGCGACCGCGCCCCGGTCCCGTTCGGCCGCGACCAGCTCGCGGACCGCGGGGGCCACCTCGCCGGCGAACCGGCGCAGGTCGTCGGGGTCGTCGCTGCCCAGGATGAAGGCGCTGACGCCGTCGTCAAGTGCCAGCCCGGCCAGCTCCTCGGCCCACTGCTCGGCGGGCCCGTTCAGCGGGCCGCGACCGATGGTCGCGAACTCGCCGGAGATGTTGAGCAGCCGACGGACGTCCCGTGTGGACCGACCGGCCTGCTGCGCGGCGTCGTCGATGATCGCGTTGCCCTTGGCCAGGTCACCGGGCTGAAGGTAGCCGAGCGTGGGCAGCCAGCCGTCGCCCCGACGACCGGTGAGCTGGAGCATCCGGGGCTTGTACGCACCCAGCCAGATCGGCACCGCGTGAGCCGGCGCGGGCCCACGCTTGGCGCCCACCACCCGGTAGAACTCGCCGTCGACCCGCACTCCACCACGCGTCTCGACGTCCCAGAGTTGGCGGATGGCGTCGATGGCCTCCTCCAGCGCTCGGACGCCCTGGCCGGGGGTCAGCCGCCGGCCACCCATCGCCTCGATGGCGTCCCAGAACGCCCCCGCCCCGAGGCCGAGGCCGACCCGGCCACCGCTGAGCAGGTCCAGGCTGGCCACGCTGCGGGCGAGCACCGCCGGCGGGCGCAGCGGCAGGTTCGTCACGTTCGCGGCCAGGTGCACCCGGCTGGTGCGGGCCGCGACGAAGCTCAGCAGCGTCCAGGTGTCGAGGAACGCCGGCTGGTACGGGTGATCCTGGAAGGTGACCAGGTCGAGCCCGACCTGCTCGGCCAGGACGGCGACGGCGACGGTGCGGTCCGGAGTGCCGGCGCTGGGGGTGACGAAGGATCCGAAGATCAGGTCGTGGCCGTAGTCGCTCATCTGCGAGCCTCCCGATTCACCCGACGCCTCGGGCGATGCGTCGTGGCCTTAACCTTATGTCAGACAGAACATCTGCTGCCAACAAGGTCTGACTCACTGCGGTATTGTCAGGGAATGACGGGTGCCACTCAGCGGCCGGACCGGCCCGATCCGCTCGACGACGACCTGGGGTGGATGCTCGGGATCGTCTTCCGCGGCTACGTGCGGGCGGCCGAGCACACGTTCACCGACTTCCCCGGTGGCCCCCGTGGCTACCAGCTACTCACGGCGGCGCTCAACGGGCCGGCCCGCAACCAGGGCGCGATCGCCGAGGAGATCGGCATCGACCGCACCGTGCTCACGTACCTGATCGACGACCTGGAGCGGCCCGGTTACGTCACCCGTCGGGCCGACCCCGCCGACCGGCGCAACCGGCTGGTCGAGGTCACCGACGCCGGCCGTGCGGCGTGGGGGCAGCGGCGGTCGGTGCTGCGGCAGGTCGAGTCGCACCTGCTGGGGGCGCTCACGCCGACCGAGTCGGCGACGCTGCGGTCACTCCTGCAGAAGGTCGCCTGCTCGGCCCAGGCGGTCGACCCGCTGCGCGACCTCTGCGAGGTGGTGACACGGGCGCAGGCCGACCCGGTGCCCGCTGCTCCCCCGGCCCGTGCCGCAGCGGCACCGAGCGGGCCGGCCACCACTCCCCGGGCCCGCCGCCGCAGAGCCGACTGACCTGCGGGCGGGCCCGCCCCGCACCGCCCGACGTCGTCCGTCGAGTGGTGCCGGACCGGCCCGCCGTGTCGCTGTCGCGCCCGGTCAGCGCACGTGCACGAACACCGGGTTCGAGTAGAACCACAGGTCGTCCCAGGGGCTCTCCAGCCCGTCGGCGAGCGGCTCGGCCTCGTCGGTGCTGGTGCCACGCACCCGCGCGTAGGTGTCCGCCTCGACATTACGAAGGGTGTGCCGGATGACGTAGCTGTCGCCGTGCCGACGCCAGTCCCGCGGGCCGAACCGGGCCGCCACCTTCGTGGTGGGGTTGGTGTCGGCGTCCAGGCTGGCGCTCGGGCCGGTGATCTGGCCGACGATCAGGTCGACACGGCGGACCTCGGGCCGGTCGCCGTTCGCGTTGACCCCACCCAGCGGGCGGAACGTGATCTCGATCTCGACGTCGGTACGACTCCGCCGGCTCACCGTGATCGTCTCGCCCACCTCGGCGGTCCTGCCCTGGGACGTCGCGGTGACGTCGAGGCTGCGGATCAGGTCACCGGTGGTGACCCAGATCCGGCCGTTGCGCAGGCCGTCCATGATGTCGCCGTAGTCCTGACGGGCGTGCACGTACGTCTTGCTGTACTCGCCCGGCCAGAAGTCGGAGCCGCCGCGGGTCCAGTGCACGTGCGAGTCCGAGGTCGCGGTGATCCACCAGCGCCGACCCTCGCCGAGCAGGGAGTCCCACAGGCCGCCGACCCGGGCGGTCATCTGGTCGAAGCCACCGTAGGTGGGGTGGTTGCCGTACCCGCCCCGCTTGCCGCCGTTGAGCGGGCCGGCCTGGTGACCGGGCGCGCCCTCGAAGCCGATGTAGACGTCCGGTGCGGCGTTGTTGCCGTTGCGGAACTCACGTGGGGTGTCCTGGCCGTAGACGCCGAGACCGGGCGCCGACCGGGACGCGTGGTGGGCGATCACCAACGGCTTGTGCGGCATGCCCCGGGCCACCTTGAGGAACTCCACCATCTTGGCCTCGGTGTCGCGGGCCGGGTCGGTGGGGAACGCGTCGTACTTGGCGAACCGGCTCTCCAGCTCGAAGAGCTGCTTCGCCTCGTCGTCGTGGCGCGGGATCATCAGCGTGTGGTGGTCCAGCGAGGGCGCGTCGAACTCCATGCCCCAGAACTGGAGAACCTCGGGGACCAGCTTGCGGGACCGCAGCAGGTCGGGGTAGGCCTGCTCGATGTTCACCTTGGAGTGGGTCGGCCCACCGTGGTCGGTGCACATGGCCCAGGTCAGACCGAAGTTCTTCGCCATGATGGCGTTGGTGACGATCGGGTAGACCGCGTCCGCGCCCTTGTGGAAGACGATCGGCGACTTCGTGGTGTCGAACTCGCCGCTGTACTCGGAGTGGACGTGGTGGTCGCCCGCGCGCCACGCCCGGTTCTTGGAGTTGCCCCGGTCGCTCTTGTCGTCACCCGGTCGGCGGTCCTCGTCGGCCCAGGCCGCGCCGGCACCGACCAGGGGGCTGGCGGCGGCCAGCGTCGCGCCGACGCCCGCGTACTTGACCAGCTTGCGCCGGGACAGCTGCGCGTGCTCGGTCTCTTCGGGATGCTTGTCTCTCACGTGAGAGCCTCTCCTCGATCAAGCGATTGCACTTTCGATCAAGGAGCCTCGGAGACAGCGGTGAACACCCGCCGTACGCAGCGGGTGCGCGTGATGAATACCGGGGTCAGATGCGTGCGCGGGGCAGCCAACCCAGGAATCGGAGCCGGACCCGAGGCAGTGGCAGCGTGGGCAGGTCCTGGGCGGCGGCGACGAGGCAGGAGCCGAGATAGACCGCGAGGGAGGCGCGCGCTCCGCCGAACTCGGCGAGCAGTTGGCTCTGCTTGGTGGCGCAGGGCCACTCGCGCCCACATCCGGTGCACGTCCAGCTCGGCGGGTTCGGGAGGTGCTCCGGCAGCTTGGCGCGGCGGTAGCGACCGACGACGCTGTTGTCCGGGCGTACGTCGCGGCGTCGTGCCACGGGGCCCTCGTTGCGGCGCGTCGCCGGACGCCTTCCGGGCAGGTAGCGCCCGACGGTGCCGAAGAGCACCCCGACGCGGATCAGGGCGTCCGGTCCGACGTGCTGGGCCAGCAACGCGGTCATCAGGTAGTGCCCCAGCAGGTCGAAGGCGTCACGGTTCAGGCCCAGATCGCGGCAGAGGTCGACGAATTCCGGTGTGGTCAGCGGCACCCGGTCGTCGAGGGCGCGGCGCAGCACCTCACGCAGCCCGCCCCCGAGCATCTCCAGCGCGTCCCCCTCACCCAGACCCAGGCTGTCCTCGTCCGCCACCCGGGCCAGCGCCTCGGCCACGGCGAGTCGAACGACACGGTCAGGATCAGTACCGTCCAATGCTTCCCCCTTTGGTGGGCCGGTCTCCCGGCGGTGACCCGGTCGTCCTCCGACGAATCATGAACAAGATTTCGCCGTCGGCCACGGAGGTGGCTAGGACAGCGGACGCAGAGCCATTCGGCGCGCTAGTCGGAAAACGAAGTCGAGAGACCGACACACCGCCCTGATTCGCAGGACACCACGTCAGCGATTGTCGTATGGTGACATTCCCATCTACAGATATTGCGCCTGAAGGCCACTGATCGATCAGTCTCAACCGGTCGCTGCCGTCCCGCTCGCGACGTTCCACCTCACCGCACCGCCGGCCACCGACGTGCCAGGTCACCGCCGAGCACCCGGTACGTCCCGATCCGCCGCCGGCACCCGTTCCACCAGCCGGAGGCACCTCCACCGGACGGAGACAGCGGATGACGTCATCGCCAGTGCAGAGCCACAATTTCGACAGCCGGGACCCGACGGCGATCCAGGAATTCCTGTCCGCCACCTACGACCCCAAGCTGCGCATCCACAGCAGGAACGCGTACCGGCTCACCCACCGCCGCGTCGACACCGGCCCCTTTGCCATCGCGACGACCCGCCAGACCGGGCACCTCGAGATCGGTGCCAGCACCCTCGACGGGCTGGTCATCGGTCGTGCCCGCACCGCGCGCGTCGACCGCTCCTGCGCCGGGTCGACCCACCGGTTCGGCCCCGGCGACGTCTTCCTCGTCACCAGGCCGCAGGAGCCGTGCGCCGTCCGTTGGCACCCCGGCGACGTGGAGTTGTGCGTCCTGGACCTCTCGGTGCTGGCGCAGGTGGCCACCACCGCGCCGGCCCGCAGACCCGGTCGGATCCAGTTCACCGAACTGGGTCCCGCCAGTACGGCCCTGGCCCGGCAGTGGCGCAACACCACGAGCTTCGTCCGCGATGTCGTGTTGACCAGCCCGGCCGCCGGGGCGCAGTCGCTGGTGATCGGCAACGCCGCCCGGATGCTTGCCGCGGCGGCGCTCGCGGTCTTCCCCAACACCGCGTTCACCGAGCCGACCGCCGCGGACCGGAACGACGCCACCACCGCCACGCTACGGCGGGCGATCGCGTTCCTGGAGGAGCACGCCGACCGGGACATCAGCGCGGCGGACATCGCCGGCGCGGCCGGCGTCTCCCTCCGGGCGGTGCAGCTCGCCTTCCGTCGTCACCTCGGCACCACCCCCATGGCCTACCTGCGGCGGACCCGGCTCGTCCGGGCACACCACGACCTGATCCGCGCCGACCCACGCCAGGAGACGGTCTCGGCGATCGCCAGTCGGTGGGGGTTCGCCAGCCACAGCAGGTTCACCGCCCGATACCACGCCAGTTACGGCGTGCCGCCGCGCGAGACGCTGAACACCTGAGGCGCAGCCAGCGGCCCGTGCCTTGTGCGGGGGACCACGACGAGACGACAATCGATGCCGTGAAGCTCCCGTCACCGCTCGCGGTGCCGCTGGTGGCGCTGCTGACCCTCGCCGCCTGCGGCACCTCGCCCGGGTCGGGCGACGACCCGCCGGGCGGCGCACCGCCGGCCTCCGCGGCCACCCCCTCCGCCGTCGTCCGGTCCCCGGTCGCGTTCGACAAGGCGCTGCACGACGAGCTGGTCGCGATGCTGGAGCGCGACCAGGCCGACCGCCAGGGCACGCCGCAGAGCGAGTCCGACCAGGCCCGCACCGCCCGGTTGAAGGAGATCATCCAAGCCCACGGTTGGCCGTCCTTCGCGCTCGTCGGCGAGGACGGCGGCAACGCCGCCTGGGCGATCGCCCAGCACTCCGACCAGGATCCGACCTTCCAACAGGAGGCGTTGGAGCTGCTGCGGGCGGCGGTGGCCGCCCGCCAGGCATCGCCGGGCAACCTGGCCTACCTGGAGGACCGGGTCGCGACGGGCAAGGGCGAGCCCCAGGTGTACGGCACACAGATCCGCTGCGGAGCGGACGGCCCCGCCCCGGCGACCCCGATCAGGGACGAACCGGGTGTCGAGCGACGCCGGGCCGAGGCGGGCCTGCCGACGCTCGCCAGCTACCTGGCCGAGATGACCACGATCTGCGCGCAGGACGCCAACTAACCTGCCGGCCTCCACCGTGCGCCCGGCCAGTACAGCTAGCCCCGGTCGCGCTCATGGCCGTCGCGGGCGGTCTGCACCTCGGGCACCGAGGCCTCCAGCAGATCGGCGAGGCCACGGAGGTGATCGGCGACCTGGACGCCGAGCGGGGTCAGCGAGTATTCGACGCGCGGCGGGATCGCGGTGAGCACCTCACGGGTGAGCATCCCGTCGCGTTCGAGGGTCTGCAGGGTCTGGGAGAGCATCCGCTCACTGACCCCGTCGATGCGGCGGCGCAGCGCGTTGAACCGGTAGCGGCCCTCGCCGAGTGCCAACAGGGCCAGCGAGGCCCACTTCGAGGTGACGTCCTCGAAGGCCGCACGGGAGGTGCAACCCCGGGCGAAGACATCGCTCACGAATTCCTGGGTAGGCCCCGCCGGGTCCTGGACCGGCATGTCGCTCACCTCACCAGCCTATCCCACGCCAACCAACCGTTAGCGCTGTAGATTCGTAAGTGCCTGCTAATTTGTAACTACCGTCCGGAGGTTCCCATGCCCACCTACGCCGTCACCGGCGCCACCGGCCGACTGGGCCGACTGGTGATCGAGCAAATGCTGGACAGTGGCGTACCCGCCGCCGAGGTCGCCGCCATCGTCCGCAGCCCGGAGAAGGCCGCCGACCTGGCCGCCCGCGGGGTCGAGATCCGCAAGGCCGACTACGACGACCCGTCGACGCTGCCCGGCGCCGTGGCCGGCGTACGCCATCTGCTGCTCATCTCCGGCGACACCCCCGGTCAACGCGTCCCCCAGCACACCGCGGTCATCGACGCCGCCAAGCTCGCCGGGGTGCAGCGTCTCGTCTACACGAGCATCCTCAAGGCCGACACCACTGCGAATCCCCTCGCTCCGGAGCACCGGGCCACCGAGGAGGTCCTCGCCACGTCCGGGCTGCCCTACACCGTGCTGCGCAACGGTTGGTACACCGAGAACTACACCGACCAACTGCCGCAGTACCTGGGGTCCGGCACGATCCTCGGCGCCACCGGCGGCAGCAAGATCTCCGCCGCGACCCGGGCGGACTACGCGGGTGCCGCGGTGGCGGCGCTGACCCGCGAGGAGGACGGCAACGCCGTCTACGAACTGGGCGGCACCGCATTCACCTTCGACGAACTGGCCGAGGCAGTGACGGAGGTGACCGGCACCACTGTCGTCCACCAGGACATGTCCGCCGCCGAGCTGGCCTCCGCCCTGCGGAACGTCGGCCTGGACGCGGGCACCGCCGGGTTCGTCGCCGCACTCGACGTGTCCATCGCCGAGGGCGAGCTGGCGACCGACAGCGACGACCTGAGCCGACTGCTCGGTCGACCGAGCACCCCCCTGCGCGATGCCGTGCGGGCCGCACGGGTCTGACCGGGGCCCTCACCGAAGCGGGCGGCGGCGCGAGGTCGCCGTCGCCCGCCAGCCGGTGACCGTATCGTCGGCGGCATGGTGAGGCACCTCGACGATCGAATCTTCGTCCGCGCCGCCGGGCCGGAAGACGACCCCGAACAGGTCTTCGACTTGCTGTGGCAACTCGCCCCCGACGACGTACGACCGGATCCCACCCGGCTGACCAGCGCCTGGCGTGACCTGCACGCGCAGGCTGGCCGTCGCCTCCTGCTGGCCGTCGCCGGGGAGACCGTCGTGGGCACCCTGGACACCCTCGTCGCCCCGAACCTCACCCACGGCGCGCGTCCGTACATGGTGGTGGAGAACGTGGTGGTCGCGGCCGGCTGGCGCCGTCGGGGCGTCGCGCGAGCCCTCATGCTGGCGGCGCTCGACGATGCGGCGGCGGCCGGGTGCTACAAGGTCCAACTGGTCTCGAACGCCACGCGTACCGACGCCATCGCTTCTACGCGTCCCTCGGGTTCGCGCAGTCCGCCCTCGGCTACCGCCGGTATCTCACCACCGCGACCTGACACCTGGCGCTTGCGCGTCCCGTCCAGCTACTCCGCTTCGTCCTGCTCCTCGGTGAGTTCGGCCAGGACGTCGGCCGCGTCACGGTTCCCGGCGTCGGCGAGCCGGCGAAGTTCGCCGACGTCCGCCCGCTCCGCGGCCAACTCGACGAGCTGGTCGGCGGCGTCCTTGTCGCCCCGGTCGGCGAGACGCCGCAGCTCGTCCACGTCGCCGAGTTCGCTGGCGAGTTCGACGAGTTGGGCCGCCGCGTCGGCGTTGCCGTCCTCGGCCAGCTGACGCAGCTCGGTGAGGTCACCCCGCTCCCCCGCAAGCTCGACGAGTTGGTCGACCGCGTCCCGGTCACCGTCGCTGGCCCGTTGGCGCAGGTCGGCAAGATCAGGGTCGGACATCGCGCACCTCTTCGCAGTTGGCGTGGCCGGCCTGGTCCCGCTCACCACGAGAACCTAGACCAGCCGGTGTCGTGGTGGCGCGGGAACGACGGACACCGCCTGTCGGCCGATCCGCTCAGCTCACCTCGGACGCCTCGACGGTCAGCAAGCCGGTCAGCAGACCGCGCAGGGTCCGCTCGACGAGGTCCGCCCGGGGCGCCGGCCCGGCGGGCTGACCGAACGCCGCGAGCAGATGCGGGTACGCGGCGAGGTCCACCCCGGCCACGCTGAACGCCCCGGCGGCGGTTTCCCGGCGGGCGAAGAGGCTCACCACGCCGGTCATCATCGCGATGGCCTCGAACTTGGCGGTCGCGGAGCAGCGCACGGGCTCCAGGACCCGGATGCAGTTGTCGAACCAGGCCAGGCTCTCCGGGCCGGTGCCGGACGGCCGGTGGATCACGTCGAGCAGCCACGGATGGGCGGCGAACAGCGCCAACTGCCGTCGCCCCAGCAGCACCATCGTCTCCAACCAGTCGCCCTCCGACTGCGGGTACGGGCGCAGCTCCCCCACGGCCCGGTCGGTCATCAGGTCCAACAGGTCGTTGCGCGACGACAGGTAGCGGTAGAGGGATCCGGCACCGGTGCCGAGTGCGGCGGCCACGGCGCGCATCGACACCGCCGTCAGCCCTTCGGCGTCGGCCAGGGCGATGGCGGCCGCCACGATGGCGTCCCGACTGTGCGCCGGGGCGGGGCCGCGGCTGCCGCGTCCGGGTCTGCTCCAGATCGATTGCGGGTCGGGGCCGCCGTCGCCGGTACTCGCGGGTGCGTCGTTCACCGACCTACTGAAAACTGCGAACGTCGTTTGCAGTTGTTTGTCGGCGGGGAGCGGGTGGGCCCGAGATGGAGCAGGTCAGGGCACGGGACGGCGCGACGATCGTGCTGCACTCGACCGGAACGGGGCCGGGGATCGTCGTGGTGCACGGCGGCGGCGTGACCATCGACGTCTACCGGCGGCTGGCCGCGGCGCTCGCCGACCGGTTCACCGTGCACCTCTACAACCGACGGGGACGGGCCGACGCGCCACCGAGGCAGGTGCCCTACACCGCCGACCAGGAGGTCGACGACCTCGCCGCCGTGTTGGCGCACACCGCGTCCGGCAACGTCATCGGCCACAGCGCCGGAGGCTTCCTGGCGCTCGAAGCCGCGCTCCGACTGCCGATCGACCGACTCGCCCTCTACGACGCCGCGATCTCGATCCACGGCAGCTTCCCGTCGGCCTGGCTCGCGCCGGCCCGGGCGGCGGCAGAGGCCGGCGACACCGCCCGCAGCCTCGCCATCACCACCGCCGGCATCAACCCGCAGATGCCGGCGGCGAGGCTCCCGCTGCGCGTCCAGGTCGCGATGCTGCGCGCCTTCCTGCGCACGCCGATCGGCCGGACCATGGGCGAGTTGCTGCCGGCGACCCTGGACGAGTCGGCCCTGATCCTGGCTCACGACGGGCCGGCCGGCCGGTGGGCCGGCGTCTCCGCCGAGGTACTGTTGGCCTGCGGCGCCGGTGATGCCGCACCGGGCGGCTCACTCCTGAGGGGTCACACGATCGCCCACCGTCATGGATCTTGGCTAGGCTGGTGGGCATGCCCACACACCATCCACACCGCCGCATGATCGAGTCGGTCGACTGGTGAGTGACGCCGCCGCGCCCACCCAGCGAGGTGGGCCGGAACCGCCGTCGCGGCACCGGTCGGGTTGGGCCAGCCAGTGCGCCCGCCTCGCCCGGTCCCGCCCCTTCGAGATCGCCATCGTCGTGGTCATCCTCGCCAACGGCATCGTCCTCGGCCTGGAGACGTACGACGACCTGAGCCCCGCCGACACCGCGCTGCACGGGCTGGAGCTGTTCTTCCGGGCCGTGTTCGTCGTCGAGATCGCCATCCGGCTGGCGGCGTACGGGAGGCGCCCGCAGGACTTCTTCCGGCACGGCTGGAACGTCTTCGACTTCGTGGTGATCGCGGCGATCTTCGTACCCGGCCTGCACGGTGACTCGGCGTTGCTGCGGGTCGTGCGGGTCGCCCGCATGGTCCGCCTGGTGCGGTTCTCGCCGGGTCTGCGGACCATCGTCTCCGCGCTGTGGCGCAGCCTGCCGGGCGTCACCGGGTTCCTCGCCCTGGCCGTGGTGACGCTCTACGTGTACGGCATGGCCGGTTGGCTGATCTTCGGCGACAGGTACCCGGAGGAGTACGGCGACATCGGACGATCGCTGTTGACGTTGTTCGTGCTGTTGTCGCTGGAGACCCTGCCGGACCTCATCGAGCAGGGCATGGCGATCTCGCCGTGGACGCTGCTCTACTACGTCAGCTACGTGGTCATCACCGTCAACCTGCTGCTCAACATCCTCATCGCGGTCATCGTGAACTCGATGGAGGAGGCCCGCCGGTTGGAGATGACCGAGCGACTGGCTCCCGGGTACGACGAGGACGGCGACGGCGTACCGGACGAGGTGGACCGCATCGCGCTCACCCAACGGCTTGACGACCTGCGGGCGGTCATCACCGAGTTGGAACGGGAGTTGCGCATCGACCGGGAGGACGGGCACGGCCGCCCTCACCGGGACAGCGCCCGTACCAGACGGTGATCCGACGCTCGCGCTGCGTCTTCGCGTTCGGATAGTGTCGGTGGCGGTCCCATCGGCCCTTCTGAGGGGGTACCGGCATGACGGCCAGTGTCGACAATGCCCAGACCACCACCGACCCTACGGCCACCCTCGGCACCGTTGTCGACGACGTGGTCCGCCCTGCACACCCGTAACTTCCGATAGCGGTACCGTGGACCTGCCATGACCAGCCACCCCCGCGAGGAACTGCTGCGGCTGCGCGCGCAGACCGAGGCGCAAGCCGTCGCCCTGGAGAGCGACCTGCGAAGCCTCTTCGAGGCGTCCCGGTCGTCGAACGCCGACGACGAGCACGACCCCGAGGGCAGCACCATCGCCTTCGAACGCGCGCAGCTCACCGCCGTCCTGGACGCCACCCGCCGACGGCTGGCCGAGTTGGACGTCGCTCTGCGACGGGTGGACGACGGCAGCTATGGCGTGTGCGAGGGCTGTGGCCGCCCGATCCCCGCCGAGCGCCTCGCCGCCCGTCCGGCGGCGCGCACGTGTGTGACCTGCGCCAGCCGCCGGTGACGGCACGGGCTGACCCCTCCGCCCGACCGTCGCGTCCGACTGCTCGGGAGGACGGCCGAGGGCTCGTGGTGCGCGCCCCCGACCCGGCCGAACCGCCGCCGCTACCCGGCATCCGGCGGCGTTGTCGCGCCCATGCCGGGCACGACCTCACCGGCGCTCAGGCGGGGCTGCGCCGTTCCAGCAGGACCACGTCACGCCAGCGTCCGTGGTGGCAACCAACCCGCTCGCGTACGCCGATGACCCGGAACCCGGCCCGCTGGTGCAGCGCCAGGCTGGCGGTGTTCTCCGGGAAGACCCCGGACTGGATCGTCCAGATGCCGGCGGCCTCGGTGGAGGTGATCAGCGCGTCCAGCAGCAGTCGGGCGACGCCACGGCCCTGGGCGGCCGGGTCGACGTACACGGAGTGCTCCACCACTCCGGCGTAGACCGCGCGGGTCGAGGTCGGCGAGACGGCGACCCAGCCAAGGATGGTGCCGTCGCTGTCAACCGCCACGAAGCGGTGAGCGCTCAGGCGCCCGGCGTCGAACGCCGCCCAACTCGGCGCGGTGATCTCGAAACTGGCGTCACCGGTGTCCAGGCCGGCCTGGTAGATCGCCAGGACCCGGTCGGCGTCGGCGTCGGTCATGGGCCGCACGGCAATGTCGACCATCAGCGGGTTCCCTTCCGCAAGAGACCAGGCGAACGTCCTGACACCCGTCGGATCAGACGGCTGCACAGATCAGGTGAGTGTCAACCTAGAGGAGTCCCTTCTCGGGGAACCGCCGTCTTCACTTCTGCAACATGATCGACGCGGCGTCCGCGACGACACCCAACGACCAATCGAGCTGACGGCATGTGCCCTGATTCGCGCATTCGAGGCAGCCGCCTGAACGCCATGTCCGGTCGAGTGCCCGAGTCCAGTGCGCATCAAGAGTCCTCATCGCGGCGAACAACTCGTCTGCCCGACTCACAGGTTTATCAATCGGCACGGCGCCACCCTCCCGCGATCACCACGTTGGGCCCCACCTGGGGGCAGAGACCATGTGTCGTGCTCCCCAGGTGGGTGTGCGGCCGAGGACCCGGGAGTTTGCCGAAACCAGGGAAACCGGCCAAGCAGGAACTTATTCCTACTTGTAGGAGTAGGTCAAGTCATCTCCTGGAACTTGTTGGAACAGGTCTACTCGTGATCAGATTGGACTGCCGAAACCAGGAAACCTACGGAGTTCGACCCATGTCAATCGAGCGAGTGGACTACCGGCGCATCGCCAACGAGATCGCGGGAAAGATCAAGTCTGGTGAGCTCGCTCCGGGCGAGAAGCTGCCATCCACCCGTGAGCTGGCCGAGCAGTACGGCGTACACATCTCCACCATCAACCGGGTCATGACGATCCTCAAGGATCGCGAGTTGGTCGAGGGCCACCCAGGCAAAGGTGTCTACGTCGCAGAAGCCGAAAGCTGACAGCGAGCCACCCTCGCCGCGATCTTGCAGTTTCTGTCCTGACGTAGAGGGCATCTCACGCATTTTGACGACCGAAACTGCAAGATCGGCGCGGCAGGGGTGACGGGCCTCAGTGACGACCAGCGTAGAGCGCGCGGTCGCCTAGTTCCTCTTCTATGCGGATGAGCTGGTTGTACTTGGCCGTGCGGTCGGAGCGCGACAGCGAGCCGGTCTTGATCTGCCCGCATCCGACGGCCACCGCCAGGTCGGCGATCGTGGTGTCCTCGGTCTCGCCGGACCGGTGCGACATCACCACCCGGTACCCGGCCTTGTGGGCGGCGTCCACGGTCGTCAGCGTCTCGGTGAGGGTGCCGATCTGGTTGACCTTGACCAGGATCGCGTTGGCGTACCCCCCGTCGATCCCGTCGCGCAGCCGGTCGACGTCGGTGCAGAAGACGTCGTCGCCGACCAACTGCACGCGCTCCCCCGCAGCCGCCGTCAGCCGCTTCCAGCCGACGATGTCGTCCTCGGCCATCGGGTCCTCGATCGAGCTGATCGGGTACCGGGAGACCAGGTCGAGCAGGTAGTCGATGTGCTCCGCGACGGTGCGCCGGCGTCCCTCGCCGACGTAGTCGTAGACGCCGTCTTGGAAGAACTCCGAGCTGGCCGGGTCGAGGCAGATCAGCACGTCGGCGCCGGGCTCGTAGCCGGTGTCCTCGATCGCGCGCAGCACGAACCGCAGCGCCTCGTCGGCATCCGTGAAGGTGGGCGCGAAGCCGCCCTCGTCGCCGACGTTCGTGTTGTGCCCGGCCGCGGCGAGGGACCCCTTCAGGGTGTGGAAGACCTCCGCGCCCATGCGGACCGCCTCGGCGAAGGTCTGCGCTCCGACCGGCGCGATCATGAACTCCTGGAAGTCGAGCGGGTTGTCGGCGTGCGCCCCGCCGTTGATGATGTTCATCATCGGCACCGGCAGCAGGCGGGCGCCGACGCCACCGACGTAGCGGTAGAGCGGTTGCCGGTGGGCCGACGCCGCCGCCTTCGCAGTCGCGAGGGACACCGCCAGGATCGCGTTGGCGCCCAGCCGGCCCTTGTCCTTCGACCCGTCGAGGTCGATCATCGTCTCGTCGATCAGGGCCTGGTCCTCCGCGTCGAGCCCGAGCACCGCGTCGGCGATCTCGCCGTTGACCGCGGCGACGGCCCCGCTGACCCCCTTGCCGTGAAAACGCGTCCGGTCGCCGTCACGCAGCTCGACCGCCTCGTTCGCCCCCGTCGACGCCCCGGACGGCACGGCCGCCCGGCCGGTCGACCCGTCGGCGAGGACCACGTCGGCCTCCACCGTCGGGTTACCCCTGCTGTCGAGGATCTGCCGCGCCCGCACCCGACTGACTGCCGTCATCACACACTCCCTGCTCATGCCGCCTTTTCGCAGCCAGACTGGCAGGAAACGGCGGCCCTGGCACCGCGACGATCGACACGTTGACCCGTACCCCGGGGTGCGGGTTTAGGGTCGCGGGATGCGGGTGGGTGAGTTGGCACGGCGGACCGGGACCACAGTCCGGGCGCTGCGGTACTACGAGTCGGCCGGGCTGGTCGTGCCCCGACGGTTGAGCAACGGCTACCGCGAGTACGACCCGATAGCGGTGCGGCTGGTGGCCCAGATCCGCGAGCTGATGGCGCTCGGCCTCACCGTCGAGGAGACCCGGCCGTTCGTGGAGTCGATCGCCGGTGGTGCCGACGACACCGACGTGTGCGCGGCGGCGCTGGCCACGTACCGCAGCACCATCACCCACCTCCAGGAACGGATCGGCAGGTTGAGCGCCCAGCGCGACGCGCTCGACGCGCGCCTCGACGCCGCCGCGACCCAGGTCGTGCCCGGCGGTGCGGCGCAGGGCGGTGACCCGGGCGCGCTTGTCGGCGTCACACTGCCGCCGCTGTCGTTCTACGGCACCGACGGCCGTCCGGTCGATCTCGGCGCGCTCGGCGCCGGCCGCAGCGTCATCTTCGTCTACCCCCTGACCGGGCGGCCCGGCGTCGACCTGCCCAACGGGCTGCTGGAGGTACACGGCGCCCGGGGCAGCACCGAGCAGGCCGCCTGGTTCCGTGACCACCACGCGGAGCTTCGCGCGGCCGGCGCCGCCCGGGTGTACGGGCTGTCCGCGCAGTCGACCGGGTACCAGCGGGAACTCGCGCACCGGCTGCGGCTGCCCTACCCGCTGATCCCCGACCCGAGGTTGAGCCTGGCCGAGGCGTTGGGGCTGCCGACGCGCACCGCCGGCGACATGACGCTCTACGAGCGGTTGACCCTGATCGTCACCGACGGCGCGGTCGAACACGTCTTTCACCCGATCCCGGACCCGGCGTCGCATCCCCTCGAGGTGATGCGGTGGCTCACCAAACGACGCCAGGCCCCCGGATCGGCCGCCGCCTAGAAGTCGTCGTCGAAGGCCACGGTGCCGCTCACCCCCACCTGGTACGCCGACACCCGCCGCTCGAAGAAGTTGGACAGCTCCTGCACGTCCTGCAACTCCATGAAGGCGAACGGGTTGCTCGACCCGTAGTGCGGGGCGATGCCGAGCTGGGCGAGGCGGCGGTCGGCGACGTGCTGGAGGTACTCCCGCATGTCGGTAAGCGTCAGGCCGGGCACACCGTGGCCCAACAGGTCCTCGGCGAACTGCACCTCGCACTCGACGGCCTCGGTGAGCATCTGGCGCACCTGGTCGGCGAGGTCGTCGTCGAACAGGTCCGGCTCCTCGGAGCGGACGGTGTCGACGACGTCGAACGCGAACGCCATGTGCATGGACTCGTCGCGGAACACCCAGTTGGTGCCGGAGGCGAGGCCGTGCAGCAGGCCGCGGGAGCGCAGGAAGTAGACGTACGCGAACGCACCGTAGAAGAACAGACCCTCGATGCAGGCGGCGAAGCAGATCAGGTTGAGCAGGAACGTCCGCCGGTCCTCGCGGGACCTCAGTTCCCGGAGTTCACCGAGCGAGTCGATCCAGCGGAAGCAGAACTCGGCCTTGCGACGGATCGACGGGATGTTCTCGATCGCCGCGAACGCCGCGAAACGCTCGGTCTCGTCGGGCACGTACGTGTCGAGCAGGTTGAGATAGAACTGGACGTGCACGGCCTCCTCGAACAGCTGCCGGGACAGGTAGAGGCGACCCTCGGGGCTGTTGACGTGCTGATAGAGGTTGAGCACCAGGTTGTTGGCGACGATGGTGTCGCCGGTGGCGAAGAACGCCACCAGGCGGCTGACCAGGTGCCGTTCGGCCGGCGACAGCTTGTCCAGGTCGGTGAGGTCGGCGTGCAGGTCGACCTCCTCGACGGTCCAGGTGTTGCGGATCGCGTCGCGGAACCTGTCGAAGAAGTGCGGGTAGCGCATCGGGCGGAGGGTGAGGTCCATCCCGGGGTCGAGCAGCATGTGCGTGGTCCTCGTGTCGGTGGTATTGGCGGCGGGGGTCACTGGCACGCCTCGCACGACTCGGGGTTCTCCAGCGAGCAGGCGAGCGCCTCCGCGTCGAGGGCGACGGACGCGAGGGCAACTGGCGCGGCGGGTGCCACGGCGCTGACGGTGGCCTGCTGGATCCGGGTGGCGGGGCGTGAGCGCAGGTAGTAGGTGGTCTTCAGCCCGGCCTTCCAGGCGTACAGGTACATCGAGGAGAGCTTGCCGATCGTCGGTGCGGCCAGGAACAGGTTCAGCGACTGGGACTGGTCGATGAACGGGGCACGGGCGGCGGCCAGGTCGATCAGCGCCCGCTGCGGCAGCTCCCACGCGGTGCGGAACAGCTCCCGTACGCCGGCCGGCAGTTCGGCGATGTCCTGCACCGACCCCTCGGCCCGCTTGATCGCCGACCGGATCCGGTCGGTCCACAGCCCCCGGGCCTTCAGCTCGCGTACCAACGCGGTGTTGACCTGGAGGAACTCCCCGGACAGCGTCTCGCGCTTGAACAGGTTCGACACCTGCGGCTCGATGCACTCGTAGCACCCGGCGATCGAGGCGATGGTCGCCGTCGGCGCGACCGCCACCAGCAGCGAGTTACGCAGGCCGTGCGCCGCGACCTCTTCCCGCAGGGCCGCCCAGCGTGCCGTCTGCGTACCCTGGACACCCCACAGGTCGGGCTGGAGCTGGCCCCGCGCGGCCCGGGTCTGCGGGTACGCCGGGTGCGCGCCGAACTCGCGCGCCAGGTCGGCGGAGGTCTCCAGCGCGGTCAGGTACAGCTCCTCGCTGATCCGGGTGGACAGTTCCCGGGCGGCCGGCGAGTCGAAGGGCAGCCGCAGGGCGAAGAAGACGTCCTGCAACCCCATCAGCCCGAGCCCGACGGGCCGCCAGCGGGGGTTGCTCGCCGCCGCCTGCGCGGTCGGGTAGTAGTTGATGTCGATGACCCGGTCCAGGAAGGTCACCGCGGTGCGGACCGTGGCGCGCAGCCGCTCCCAGTCGATGCCGCCGTCGGCGAGATGGGCGGCGAGGTTCACCGAGCCGAGGTTGCACACGGCGGTCTCGGCGTCGTTCGACACCTCGACGATCTCGGTGCAGAGATTCGACAGGTGTACCACGTTGCCCGGCTCGGCGGTCTGGTTGCACAGCCGGTTCGACGCGTCCTTGAAGGTCATCCACCCGTTGCCGGTCTGGGCGAGGGTCCGCATCATCTTCCCGTACAGCTCCCGCGCCGGGACCTGCCGCACGTAGCGGCCCTGCGCCTCGGCCTCCCGGTACGCGGCGTCGAACCGCTCCCCCCACAGGTCGGGCAGCTCGGGCACCTCGCTCGGGTCGAACAGCGACCACATCTCGTCGGCCTCGACCCGGCGCATGAACTCGTCCGGGATCCAGTTGGCCAGGTTGAGGTTGTGGGTGCGCCGGGCGTCCTCGCCGGTGTTGTCGCGCAGGTGCAGGAACTCCTCGATGTCCGGGTGCCACGGCTCGAGGTAGACGCAGGCCGCGCCCTTGCGCCGGCCGCCCTGGTTGACGGCGGCGACGCTCGCGTCGAGCGTGCGCAGCCACGGCACGATCCCGTTGGACTGCCCGTTCGTGCCCCGGATCAGCGCTCCCCGGGAGCGGACCCGGGAGTACGCGATGCCGATGCCACCGGCGAACTTGGACAGGTTGGCGACCTGGGCGTACCGGGCGTAGATCGAGTCCAACTCGTCGAGCGGGGAGTCGACCAGATAGCAGGAGGACATCTGGGTGTGTCGGGTGCCGGAGTTGAACAACGTCGGTGAGCTGGGCAGGTAGGCCAGGCTGGACATCAGCCGGTAGAAGCCGACCGCCTCGTCCGCCGTCCGGGACAGGCCACAGGCCACCCGCAGCAGCCAGTACTGCGGGGTCTCCAGCACCAGTCGGCTGGTGGGGTGGCGCAGCAGGTAGCGGTCGTACACCGTGCGCAGGCCGAAGTACTCGAACCGGCGGTCAGCGTCCGGGTCGACGGCGTGGTCCAGGGTCGTGGCGTGCGCGGCGACGAACGCGGCGGTGTCGTCGCCGATCAGACCCTCGGTGTGCCCGGCGCGGATCGCCGCGCTGAACGAGGTGATGCCCTGTCGACGCACCTCCTTGTCGACGTACCCGGCGAGCAGCCGCGCCGCGAGGCGCGAGTACTGCGGTTCCTCACCGATCATCTCGGCCGCCGTCTGGATGGACAGCCGGTCCAGTTCCGCGGTGGTCGCGCCGTCGTAGAGGCCGCTGATGGTTCGGGTGGCCACCCGCATCGGGTCGACGTCGGTCAGGTCGTCGGCCCACCGCTCGACCGCTCGGACGATCTTGTTCACGTCCACGGGTTCGGTGCCGCCGTCGCGCTTGCGGACCTGCATCGGCGTTCGCCGCAGGGTCGCGTCGCCGCTGGCCGGGACTACCTCGGTGACTGTCACCACTCGCTCCTCGGAGTTCGAGACCTGGTGGCCCGGACGCGAGGAGACAGACACCGACGGACGCCACGCCGCTGCGGGCGTGGGTCAGGTGGCGTCGGCCGTCCCACGCGGCCTCGGACCGCCGCCCACCCGGGTGCGGGTACGCGGCGCGCTGGCAGGTCTTCGGACTCGCGGGCACGACCGGGCTCGCCGGTCTCCTACTGGCCGTCGCTTCCCAGGCCGAACGTGGCCCAGTGCTGATGACGGCTGTCGTTCCCACTCACCGCTGCGGGACAGTCCCGGATTTCCACCGGGTTCCCTGTTGCCTCGACCGCACCGGATGAGCGGCCGAACCAGCTGCGCTCGACACCATATATAGGGACGCAGCCGTTGTCACACCCCACATGTCGGTCTCGGGCGTGTCGGGAGCGTTGCGGTGACCACCGTCACCAACCCCGGGACGCACACTGCGGCCGACCGACGCCGGGAAGCGGCGACGAGGCGGCGTCTTCGGGTGTCGACAGTCGACAAACATCATATGTCTGCGCCCCTGGAGTGATCGACAACGTTGACGTTCTGGACCGGCCCTCCGTATACTCCCAGTGATCATCTGATCTTTAGCCTAGCCGGGCGAGGAGCGCATGCCGCAGATCACCGCCGTCACCGTCGAAGACGTCCGCTTCCCCACCTCCCTGACCGCTGACGGGTCAGACGCCATGAACAAGGACGGCGACTACTCGGCGGCCTACGTCGTCCTGCACACCGACGGCGTCGACGGCGTGGGCGCGCCACTCGCGGGGCACGGCCTCACCTTCACCATCGGTCGAGGCAACGACATCGTCGCGGCGGCAGCCGTCCACCAGGCCCAACTTCTCGTGGGCATGGACGTGGCGACGATGGCCGCCGACATGGGCGCGGTCTACCGCCTGCTCACCTCCGACTCGCAACTGCGCTGGCTCGGCCCGGAGAAGGGTGTCGTCCACCTGTCCCTCGCCGCCGTGTTGAACGCGTCGTGGGACCTGGTCGCCCGGGTCGCCGACAAGCCGCTGTGGCGACTGCTCGTCGACATGTCCCCCGAGCAACTCGTCGACATCGCGGACCTGCGCTACCTGTCCGACGCGCTGACCCGGGACGAGGCACTGGCCATCCTGCGGGCCAAGGAGGGCACGAAGGCCGCCCGCCTCGCCGAGCTGGACCGGACCGGCTACCCCGCCTACACCACCTCGGCGGGTTGGCTCGGCTACGGTGACGACAAGCTACGCCGGCTGTGCCAGGAGGCGGTGGACACCGGCTACGGCTACGTCAAGCTCAAGGTGGGTGCCAACCTCGACGACGACATCCGCCGGTGCGCGATCGCACGGGAGATCCTCGGGCCGGATCGCAACCTGATGATCGACGCCAACCAGGTGTGGGACGTCGGCCAGGCCATCGAGTGGGTCACCGCCCTCGCCGAGTTCAAGCCACTGTGGATCGAGGAGCCGACCAGCCCCGACGACATCCTCGGCCACGCCGCCGTCCGCCGAGCCGTCGCTCCGATCGGTGTCGCCACCGGCGAGCACTGCCACAACCGGGTGATGTTCAAGCAACTGTTCCAGGCCGAGGCCATCGACTTCTGCCAACTGGACACCGGCCGGCTGGCGAGCATCAACGAGATCGTCGCCGTGTTGCTGCTCGCCGCGAAGTTCGACGTGCCGGTCTGCCCACACGCGGGTGGCGTCGGGCTGTGCGAGATGGTCCAACACGTGTCGGTGCTCGACTACGTCGCGATCTCGGGGGACCTCACCAACCGGGTCACCGAGTTCGTCGACCACCTGCACGAGCACTTCACCGACCCCTGCATCATCCGCGACACCGGCTCGGGCAGCGGATACGTCCTGCCCAGCGAGCCGGGCTACTCCACCCGGATGCGCCAGGAGTCGGTCGCGCTCTACCGGTTTCCCGACGGCCACTACTGGGCGGCGACCGAGCCGACTACCGTGTCATCTCCGGAGCCGTACGTGATCGCGGGTGGAGAGGCCACCCTCGCCGGCCGCTAGGGGAGTCATGTCTCGCACTGACGAAGTGGTCAACGGCATCAAGCGGATGATCCTCGAAGGGCAGTTCCGACCCGGAGACCGGCTGCCCATCGAGAAGGACCTCGCCGAGTCGCTCGGCGTCTCACGGGGCTCGCTGCGCGAGGGGATGTCGGCCCTGTCGATCCTCGGCATCGTCAACATCCGTCAGGGCGACGGCACCTACGTCACCAACCTCGACGCGCCACAACTGCTGGCCCCGATGGGTTTCGTGGTGGACTTCCAGGGTCAGGGCGACCCCCGGCACATCCACACCGTCCGGCGGTTGCTGGAGTGCGAGGCCGCCTGCCTGGCGGCGACCAGGATCACCGACGAAGCCCTGGCCCAGGCGGGTGACCTGCTCGACGAGGCGGCCCGGTTGATCGGCCAGTCACCGCCGGACCATGAGCGGATCATGGAAATCGACATCGCCTTTCACCGGATCATCGCGGTGCACGCCGAGAATCCGGTGCTGGTCGGCCTGATCGAAGCCTTCGCCGGGCGCACGATCCGCGGGCGGCTCTGGCGGAGCCTGCACGAGGAGGGCGCGGACCTGCGCACCCATGACGAACACGTGGCGATCCTGAAGGCCCTCGTGGCACGCGACCCGGAGCGGGCCCGCACCCGGATGGCCAACCACCTGATCGGGGTGGAGGAGTCGTTGCAGGGGTTACCCGACGACGGTGACACGGCTGTCGAGGCGGCTCGCCCCTGACCGCCGATCCTCAGGGCTGCACCTCGAGCAGCCCCTCGTCGTACAACGCCACCCAGAGCTGGTCCGGGACGTCGACGTCGGACCGGCGCAGGGTCTCGGTCACCTGGGCGCCGTCGCGCATGCCGACGACCGTCGAGACGACGGCCGGGTGCCGGCGGACGAACGCCAACGCGGCCTGGGGCAGCGTGACGCCGTACGTCTGACACACCCGTGCGATCCGACGAGCCTGGTCGATCACCTCGGCCGGCGCCTGCCGGTAGTCGTAGACGGCGTCGGTCGACGGCATGTCCCGGGCCAGCAGCCCGGAGTTGTAGACCCCGGCGACCACCACACCGACGCGACGGGCCTGCGCGAGGGGCAGCAGGTCGGTCAACGCGCCCTGCTCCAGCAGGGTGTACCGGCCGGCGCACATCACCACGTCCACGTCGGTCTCCGCCACGAAGCGGGCCAGCATGGCGGACTGGTTCATCCCCGCACCGACGGCGCCGATCACGCCCTGCTCCCGCAACTCCACCAATGCCGGGATCGCCTCGCTGGCGGCCTGTTCCCAGTACTGGTCCGGGTCATGCAGGTACACCACGTCGATCCGGTCCAGGCCGGTACGCCGAAGGCTCGCCTCCAACGACCGGCGTACGCCGTCGCGGCTGAAGTCCCAGACCCGGCGGTGGTCGGCGGGAACGTCGAACCCCTCCGGGTCCCGCAGGTGTGCCATCTCCGGCGACGGCACGAGCAGCCGGCCGACCTTCGTCGACACCACGTACTCGTCGCGTGGGCGAGAGCGTAGGGCCGCTCCCAGCCGCCGTTCGGACAGGCCCAGGCCGTAGTGCGGTGCGGTGTCGAAGTATCGGATGCCGCCGGCCCAGGCGGTGTCGACGGCGGCGGCGAACTGCTCGTCGGAGGTCGCCCGGTAGAGATTGCCGCCCTGGGAGGCGCCGAAGCCCAGTGGGCTCAGCCGCAGCGGCGGGCCTGCGCCGCCGCGGCTCGCCGGCTGCGCGGAGCCGTGGGCGCCTCCCTGGACGGCCGCCGTCACCGCTCGTCCCGACCCGCGCTGGTGCTGCCGGTCATCGCGGCGACCAGATCGTCGGTGGTGGCCTCGTCGGCGCGGAGTTGGGCCGCGCGCCGACCGAGGCGCAGCACCTCGACCCGGTCGGCGATCTCGAGGACCTGCGGCATGTTGTGGCTCACCAGCACCACCGACATGCCCGCGTCGCGGGCCCGCCGGACGACGTCGAGCACCCGCCCGGTCTGGACCACGCCAAGCGCCGCGGTGGGCTCGTCGAGGATGACCACGTTCGTCGCCCAGATGATGGCCCGGGCCACCGCCACGCACTGCCGCTGCCCGCCGGACAGCATCGCGATGGGGGTGGTGACCCGGGGAATGCGTACGCCCAGTTCGTCGAGGGCGGCGGCGGCACCCTGCCGCATGGCGCGTTTGTCCAACAGCCCGAGCCGACCGAGTGGCCCGGAGCGCAGGATCTCCCGGCCGAGATACAGGTTGGCGGCCACGCTGAGGTCGTCGGCGACGGCGAGGTCCTGGTAGACCGTCTCCACCCCGGCCCGACGGGCATCGACCGGGGTGGAGAACTGGACCGGACGGCCACCGACCCGGATCTCGCCCTCGTCCGGCGGGTGCACACCGGACAGGGTCTTGATCAGGGTGCTCTTGCCGGCGCCGTTGTCACCGATCAGTGCGACGACCTCACCGCGGCGGACCGTGAAGTCGGCTCCGCGCAACGCCTCGACGTGCCCGAACCGCTTGACGATGCCGCGGGCTTCGAGCACCGGCGGCTCCGCGTCGGTGGGTTGCTCGTCGCTGGTCGCGGTGGCCGTGGGGTTCACGCCCATCACTGCACCGGCGGGTTGGCGCAGCTGGGCTCGAGCACCGCCTTGATCTCCGCCGAGTCGATGTTCTTCTTGGTGACGAACGTGACGCCGGTGTCGGCCGACGCCAACGGCGCCTTGTCCCGAAGGTGCTTGACCATCTTGTCGACGCCGAAGTAGCCCATCTTGAACGGGTTCTGCACGACGAGCGCCGAGATCTGTCCGTTGCGCACCCCGGCGATCTCGTCCGGGGCGGCGTCCCAGCCGATGATGACCACCTTGCCGGACTTGCCGGCGGCCTGGATGGCCTGCGCGGCACCGAGCACGCTCGGCTCGTTGGCCGCGAAGACGCCCTTGAGGTTGGGGTTGGCGGTGAGGATGTTCTCGGTGACCCGGCGGGCCTCGTTGACGTCGCTCTTGCTCGGCTGTTGGCCGACCAGCTTCAGGTTGGGGTACTGGGCGAGGCCGGCCTTGAAGCCGTCGACCCGCTCGGTGTTGGTCTGCGATCCGGGCTGGAACTCGACGAGCGCCACCTCGTGGTTGCCGGGGCCGAGTTCGGTGGCGAGCAGCTTCGCCGCCTCCGTCGCCGACGCCCGGTTGTCGGTGGCGAAGAGAGGCACCTCCGCCGGCTGCGGGCTGGTGCCAGAGTCGATCATGGCTACCGGAATGTTCGCGGCGAGCGCCTTGTCGGTCGCCGGCGCCAGCGCGCTGGAGTCGGTCGCCGCGTAGACGATGCCGTCGACCTTCTTGGTCACGAAGTTCTGGATCAGGTTGACCTGGCCCTCGACGTCGGTCTCGGCGGTCACGCCGTCCCACTGGACGGTGACGTCCCCCGCGCGCTGCGCGGCGCACTCGGCGCCCGCCTTGACGGTGTTCCAGTAGTCGGCTCCGACCGCCTTGGGGACGACGGCGAGCTTCAACGGGCCGCTGGTGTCCTTTGTCGCGCCGTCGCCCCCGTCGCGGACCTCGACTCCGCCGCAGGCGCTGAGCAGAGCGGTCGCCGCGGCGGCGGCCAGGATCGCCTGCGCGCGCAGGAGTCGTCCTCGCGTCCGCCGGCTGGTGGTGGTGTGTGCCATGGTGTGTGTCCTTCCTCGTTCGGACTCTCGGAATGGCATGTCAACCCCGTGATTCCAGCCGCCGGCGGCGGTACTGGTCGAAGTAGACGGCGGCCCAGATGATCACGCCGACGATCACCTGCTGGTAGTGGATGCTGATGTCGAGCAGAACGGCGCCGTTGCGGACCAGGGCGATGAGGAACGCGCCGATGATGGTCCCGACGATGCGGCCCTGCCCGCCGAACAGGCTGGCTCCGCCGATGACCGCGGCGGCGATGACGTCGAGTTCCAGCGAGATCCCGTAGTTGGGCTGACCGGAGTTGACCCGGGAGGCGGCGATCATTCCGCCCAGCCCGACCAGCACGCCGGCCAGCACGTACACCCCGGTCAGGTGCCGCCCCACCCGGATGCCGGAGCGGCGGGCCGCCTCCAGGTTGGAGCCCATCGCGTAGGTGTACTGACCGAAGCGGGTCTGGGAGAGCAGGAAGGCGACCCCGACGGCGACCAGGACGGTGATCACCACGGCGAACGGAATGCCGAGGATCTGCCCGTTGCCGAGCAGTTGGAAGGATCGGGGCAGGCCGTAGACGCCGACCGCCCCGGTGATGATGAAGACGAGGCCGCGACCCACGGACATCGTCCCCAGTGTCGCGATGAACGGCGGGATCCGGGCGACAGTCACCAGCAGCCCGTTCAGCAGCCCGGCCAGCGCACCGACGCCGATCGCGACCGCCGTCGCCGCCCAGAGTGAGAAGCCGAGGTCACGCACGACCATCGCGCCCAGCACGCCGGCGAGCGCGGCGACCGACCCGACGGACAGGTCGATGCCCTTGGTGATGATGACCATCGTCTGGGCCGTGGCGATGATGGCGATCACCGCCGTCTGCGCCCCGATGTTGAAGAGGTTGTCGGCCGTCAGGAAGTAGGGGCTCGCGAAGGTCAGGGCAATGAACAGGACGACCAACGCGGTTGCGGCGGTGAATTCGGAGACGGCGTGCGAGACGCGTTCCCGGAACCAGTCGCTGAGCTCGCCGCGTTGCGTGCCGGCGGTTGCCTCGGCGCTACTCATCGTCGGACCTGACCTCCCCAAGCGTGGCGCCAGCACCCGACGGGGACCCGCCGAGGAGCCGAACGCCTGTGAGCGACCGATCCGGCCCGGACGGCGGTACGGCTGGATGGCCCGCACACCGCCCGAGATAGGTCGGATGTTTCCCACGATCAGGCGTTACCTTGCCACGCGTTCACGTGTGTTGCCAAGGTCTTGCGGGCATGTTTTGCCATCGTTACTTGCGCCCTCGGAGGCATACGTCCGACCTAAGCGAGATCGGCTGCCGTCGCTAGCATGTTATCGATAACACGCTATGTGCCCAGCTCCGGAGTCGCTGTCGCCTCAGGACGGGGCCAGCCGGTAGACCCGGCCGGCGGTGCGGCGCCAGATCGCGGCGCGCTCGTCGTCGGAGAGCGGGTCCAGCAGGTCACCGAGGACGCTGACCCAGCGTGTGTACGAGGTGACGAGCAGGCACACCGGCCAGTCCGAGCCGAACATCAACCGGTCCGGCCCGAACACGTCGAGGGCGTGTTCGACCGCGGGCCGCAGGTCCGCTGTCGTCCAGGAGCCGCCGTCCACTTCGGTCACCAGGCCGGAGAGCTTCGCCGTCGTGTTCGGCTCGGCCGCCAGCGCCCGCAGGTCGCGGCGCCAGTCCCCGAGGTCGTCGCGCCCGAGCGGGGGTTTGCCGAGGTGGTCCAGGACGAACCGCACCTGCGGCAGGTCGCGGACGAGCCGGGTGGCCGCCGACAGCTGACGATGGCGTACCAGGAGGTCGAAGGCGAGCCCCGCGGCACCGACCTCGGCGATGCCGCGCCGCACGTCGGGGCGGTCGAGATAGGCCGGGTCGGGTTCGGACTGGACCAGGTGGCGGATCCCGACCAGCCGTTCGCCGCCGCGCGCGCGGCGCAGTCGCTCGAGGCGGTGGCCGACGTCGGCGGCGCAGAGGTCGACCCAGCCGACCACCCCGGCCACGAGGGGGTCGTCGGCCGCGATGCCGAGCAGCTCGGGCGTCTCCGACCGGACGGCGACGGACTGCACGACCACGGTCCGGGTGACCCCGGCGGCCCGGGTCGCCGGGGCGAGTTCGACTGGCGTGAAGTCGTCGTCGATCGCGGCCATGGTGTGCCTGTCGATCCAGGACTGCGGGTGCCGCGCCCGGACCCAGAGATGATGGTGCGCGTCGACGATGCCCGGTCGTGGCGCGGTCTCGCCGGTCGTCACCGGAACCGCCCTGGCGCGTTCTCCCCCACCGCACACCCCGCCCCGCCGCTGATCGAACCCGTCCGGGTTGACCCGGAGCCGCAGAGTCGATCTGGCAGGTTGACCATGTTAGCGGTAACAGACTGTTGCCGGGTGGCGTAACGCGCACCACGACCGACTTCCGGCAGTGTCGCCTTTTGGTCTGACGAATCCATCGGCACCTGCGGCTGATCCCGCTCCTCACGCACCCGTGGGCGGACGCGTCGGGGACGCGAGGCCCGGGTTGACCACCCGGGGCGGCACCGATACCGTCGACCCACTATCTGCGGCGACGCGAGGGAAGCCGGTGTGAATCCGGCGCGGTCGCGCCACTGTGAGCGGTTTCCCAGCCACACCTGGGGGCCGCGAGCCAGGACGCTCGGTCGTCCGCAGCCTTGCGATGGGGACGCGTCATCCCTGGGGAGGTTCGTGTATTCATGTCCAGCTCTGTTTCCAGCCAGCCGGTGGTACACCCCGCTGGCAGTGCCCGTCTCCTGTGGACCGCCCTGGCGACCGTCGCCGCGCTCGCGCTGCTGACGTACCTCGTCGCCTTCGACCAGGGGGCGGTGTCGCGCAGCGGGATGTACCTGCACGAGTTGATGCACGACGGCCGGCACCTGCTGGGCGTCCCGTGCCACTGACCACCACCAGCACTCCTTCGTTCCTCGCCGTCCTCGTTCGCGGGCTGCTGGCCGGTCTGGTCGCCGGCCTGCTCGCCGGGGCGTTCGCGTACGTCGCCGGCGAACCGCACGTCGAGGCGGCCATCGCCATCGAGGAGGCGGCGACACACGCCGAGCCCGCCGCCGGTGCGCACGACCACGAGGACGCACTGGTCAGCCGGTCCGGTCAGCGCGGCGGCCTGTTCCTGGCCACCGCGCTGTTCGGGGCCGCGATGGGTGGCCTGCTGGCCACGGCGTACGTCCTGCTGGCCCGCCGACGGCGCGACGACGACGACGGACGCCGGGGTCTGCTGTTGGCCGGCGCGGCGCTGCTCGGCGCGGTGATCGTGCCGTTCCTCAAGTACCCCGCGAACCCGCCGGCGGTCGGCGACCCGGCCACCATCGACCAGCGGACCGTCACCTACCTGTTGATGGTGGTGCTCGGGCTGGTGGCCGTGTGGGCCGGCTCGCTGGGCTACCGGTCGGTCGGCCCGCAGGCACCCACCTGGCTGCGCGCCGCCGCGGCGGTGGGCGGATTCGTGCTGGTCACGGCCGTTTCGTACGTGGTGATGCCGTCCTTCCAGGAGGTTCCGGCGGATTTCCCCGCAGCCCTGCTGTGGGAGTTCCGGCTGGCCTCGCTGGGCACCCAGGTGGTGCTCTGGACCGGCATCGGCCTGCTCTTCGCGGCCCTGCTGCACCAGGAGCGGCGTCGCCGGGCCGGCACCGCACTGCCGAGCACGTGACCGGTGCCAGCCTCCGGCTGGTCGCGCACGGTCACACCGCCGCTCTACGCGGGGCCCGCTTCGGCGGTGCCGACGACGGCCTGGACGAGGGTGGCCTGCGTGCCGCCCTCGCCCCGGCCTCCTCGGATGCGCACCGGCGCGGTCCCCTCGGCGTGCACGACACCTGCCTGTCCAGCCCGGCGTTGGCCGCCCGACAGACCGCCGACGCCCTCGGCCTGCTGCCGACGATCGTGACCGCGTTGGCCGACTGTGACTACGGGACCTGGGCCGGGCTGTCGCTTGAGGAGATCGCCCACACGCAGCCGCAGGCGCTGCACGACTGGCTGTCCGCGCCGGAGTCCGCGCCACACGGTGGCGAGTCCGTGACGGCGGTGCGGGAGCGGGTCGGCCGTTGGCTGGACGAGCAGCACCGAGCGGGTGGACGCATCGTCGCGGTCACCCACCCACTGGTGATCCGGGTCGCGGTGGTGCACGCCCTCGGTCTTCCGGTGGCGACGTACCGGCAGGTGGACGTCGAGCCGTTGGCGATCGTCCGGCTCACCAGCCAGGGTGCGCGCTGGCACCTTCGACTGGGCGGATAGCGGGCAGGTCGGGGTCCCACCGAACAACCGCAGGCCGTGCCCACCGCAAGGGGCACGGCCTGCGGTTGTTCGGCGCTTGCTCAGTGCTGCCGGTTGGGCAGGTGCAGCTCGACCGGCTCGGGCGGAAGGTCGTCGACGCCGGCGGCGACGGCCTGTTCGTGGCGGCGACGCGCCGAGGGCAGGGCGAGTGCCGCGAGGACGGCCAGGACCGCGACGCCCGCGCACACCCAGAAGCCGGCGGTGAACGCCGCGTCGGTGGGCAGCCCCTGCGGAGTGCTGTTCGAGGTGATGACGGCCGCCACCACCGCCGCGCCGATGCTGCTGCCGATGGTGCGCGCGATGGTGTTGACGCCGCTCGCCTCACCGGTCTGTCCGGCCGGGACGCTCTCGATGATGGCGTTGGACATCGCCGCGAACGCCAGGCCGATGCCGGCGCCGGTGAGGACGCCGGAGAGCAGCACCTGCCAGGTCGCGCCGTGCGCGAGGGCCGGCAGCGCGAACGCGACCACGACCGCGACGGTGCCGAGGAACATCGGCACCTTGGGACCGAAGCGGCGGTCCAGCAGACCCGCGAGGGGACCGAAGACCACCATCATCAGGACGGTGGGCAGCAGGAACAGACCCGCCTGGGACACCGTCTTGCCGAACCCGTAACCGGTGGCCGCGGGGAGTTGGAGCAGGGTCGGCACGAGCACGAACGTCCCGAACATCGCGAAGCCGAGGATCAGGGCGACGAGGTCGGTGGCCCAGACCCCGCGGATGCGCATCAGCCGCATGTCGATGAGCGGCTCGCGTACCCGAAGCTCGACCCGGACGAAGACGACCATCGCCACCACACCGAGCGCGAACAGGCCGATGGTCTTCGGCTCGGTCCAGCCCCAGCCCTGCCCCTTGCTCACCGCCAGCAGCAACGAGACGAGCGACACCGACAGGATGGCCGCGCCGAGCATGTCGAGCCGTCCGGGCGTACGGACCCGCGACTCGGGCATCCCGAAGATGGCCCCGAGCAGCGCGACGACGACGAGGACCAGCGGCAGCCAGAACAGCCAGTGCCACGACAGGTGCTCCACGATCGGGCCCGCCGCCACGATGCCGACACCGGCGCCGACGCCGAAGATCGCGGACAGCAGGCCGACGGTGACGCCGACCTTCTCGCGGGGCAGTTGGTCGCGGACGATGCCGATCGACAGCGGCAGGATCGCTCCGGCGGCGCCCTGCAGCGCCCGCGCGACGATCAGCACGGTCAGGTTGGGGGCCAGGGCGGCGAGCAGGGTGCCCGCGGCGAGGGCCGCGAGGACGCCGATGAGGACCCGGCGCTTGCCGACCATGTCACCGAGGCGGCCGAGAATGGGCGTCAGCACCGAGGCGGCCAACAGGTACGCGGTGAGCACCCAACTGATGTCTCCGGTGGAGACGCCCAGGTCCCTTCCGATCGTCGACAGCGCGGGTGCCACCAGCGACTGGAGCACCGCGAACGCCAGGCCGCCCAGCGACAGGTACAGCACCAGCAGGCCGCTGTTGGCGCGCGGGGCGGCGCCGGGTGCGGAGTCGAGGCGCGTCGGCTCCTCGATGGTGTGGGTCATGAGATCCCCGAGACTAAATGTAAACGTTTGCTGACTTAGCCAGTATGCGCAGCCAGGAACTCATGCCAACAGTCGTTTACGTCACCCTTCGGTCGTACCGGACCTTGCCATCGACAGAAAGTCAACATATGTTTACTTTCTGAGTCCGCATCGAGTGGCGGAGTGCCGGCAACCCACCGATTCCGCGCCAGAGCGACAGGAAGGACGCGTCGTGACCGCAGAAACGCCCGTCCCCGCGACCGGCGACACCGCCGGCGAACCGGCCCACCGTCGCCGTCGGGACGCGGCCGAGACCCGGCAGCTACTGCTCGACGCCGCCCGCCAACGCTTCGCGCGGGACGGCTACGCGGCCACCACCGTCCGGGACATCGCCGACGACGCGGGCGTCAACGTGGCGCTCATCAGCCGCTACTTCACGTCCAAGGAAGGCCTGTTCGAGGCGTGCCTGCGCGCCGCAGGCGACGAACTGGGCCGCACCACCGGTCAGACACCCGCCGACCGGGTGCCCGAAGCCATCGCCCGGCACATCGCCGGCCTCGGCGCGGCGGGCCTGTCGAGCCAGCTCGCCCTGCTGTTGCGGTCGTCCGGCGACGCGGAGGCCGACGACATCCGGCGTGGCGTGCTGGTCCGTTCCAGCGAACAACTGGCAGCGGCTCGAGGGTGGCGTCCCGGCGAACCGGACAGCCAGCAGCTCCTGCTGCGCGCCCAGATGGCCCTCGCCGCCGGCATCGGAGTCGCGGTGCTGCGGTCGTCGATCCGGCTGGAACCGCTGAGTTCAGCCACCGAGCATGACCTGGTCGGGCCGCTGCGCGACCTGGTCGACGCGTTGCTGCCACCGCACTGAGCGTCGATCACCCGGACGCGGCGTGGGGCGGGCCGTGACCACGGCCCGCCCCACGCTTCGTTGTCCTGGCTCGGTGCTAGCCGGTGACGGTGAACGGTCGGGACACCGTCGTCGCCGACGTGGCGCCCTTCAGCGTGACGCTCGTCGCGCCCGGCTTCGCCGCACCCGGAACGCTCACTGACGCGCCGGAGATGACGCCGTCACCGTTCGCGCGAACGGTGCTGGCCGCGAACCCGGTCCCGAAGGCGATCGTGACCGCCTCGTTCGGGGCGAACCCGGAGCCGTCGACCGTGATCGACGTGCCGCGCGGCCCCGAGGTGGTCAGCAGCGCCACCCGTGGCTGGTAGGCCCGCGCCTGCGGCTCCCCGGTCACCTGGACGGTGGCCGTGGCCGGCGTACGCGAGGACGCGCCCGTGGCGGTGACGGCGTACCGGCCGGGTTGCGCGTCACCGGAGGTCGGCACCGAGGCGCGGACCGTTCCCGTCGCGGAGGCCGCGACCTTCATGGTCCGGCCCGGGTCGGTGCCGACGCTGACGGTCACCTGCTCGCCGGCGGCGAAGCCGCTGCCGGCGACGGTGATCGCCGCACCACTGGTGACGGTGCCGGACGCGGACAGCGCGATCGCCGGCTGCGACCCGCCCCGAGCCACGGTCACGGTGAAGGACCCGGTGCTGCTCGACTGCGTGTCCCACGCGGTGACCCGCACCGTGTAGGTGCCCTCCCGCAGGTAGGTGTGCTGGCCGCTCATCGCGCCGGACGCGTCGATCGTCACGTCGTTCGGAATCGTGCCGTCACCCCACTGCACGCGGGCACGGTAGCCCGTCGTACCGGGCACACCGCCGCTCACCGCACCGAGGTTCGCCGCGAGGGCCTGCCCGGCGGTGGCCGTCTGGGCCTTCGGAGCCACGGTCGCCAGCGCCGGGGCGGGTGTGCCGTCGTTGGCCACGGCGAACACGTGGATCCGGCCCGCCGAGCGAGGGTCACCGGTCTGCGTCGGCAGGGTCACCGACACCAGCGTCTTGCCCGCCGGGATCTGGTACGGCGCGGTGGCGAACAGGAACGGCTGGGCGCCGTCGCGGCTGGTGCCCTGCAACCGGTACGCCGTCCGGGCGACGATGATGTTGCCGTAGGACGGGGTGCCGTTGGCGTTGCCGCCGAGCGTCCAGTCGCTCATCTGGATCGGAACACTCGCCGTGCTGCCGTCGCTGAACGTCGCCGTGCCGGTGGTGCTCTGGTTGCCCTGGGTTCCGGCGCCGATGAACGAGATGCTCGTCGCGTCCTTCGGTAGG
The DNA here is from genome assembly GCF_040649995.1 of Micromonospora sp. NPDC048835. Classification (NCBI taxonomy): domain Bacteria; kingdom Bacillati; phylum Actinomycetota; class Actinomycetes; order Micromonosporales; family Micromonosporaceae; genus Micromonospora; species Micromonospora sp. NPDC048835. The sequence goes on from NZ_JBEZGM010000016.1 coordinate 62,109, forward strand.
TCGAGGACGACCGTCGCCCCGTTACCTGTCGCGTTGTCCGGCTGCCCGGCCGGGACCACCGGCAGGGTGAACCGCAGCGCCGTTCCGGGAACCTGCTGCGACTGGCCCTGGGTGGCACCTGCGGCCGCCAGCGCGGCCCGGGAGTACGCCCACGACTTGGCGTCACAGTCTGCCGCGAGGGCCCCTTCGTCCCCGACGCAGACGGTGTCGAACGCGGCGCCGAGACCGGACGCCGGGGCGTACGCCACCTCGACGCCGACCGTCGCGGAACTCTGGCTCTCGCCGTCGGTCACCACGACCGTGGCCTGGTGGTAGCCCGGCGTGGCGTAGGTGTGCGACCCACCGATGCGGTAGACGGCCCGCGAGCTGAGCGTCACGGTGCCCTCGGTGGCCGGCGTGCCGTCACCCCAGTCGATGGTGGCCCGGTAGCCGTCGGCGTTGCCGCCGGTGACGGTGGCCAGCGGCACCGAGACGGCCGCGCCGGTGGTCGCGTGCACGGCGTCCGCCGCGCTGACCGTGATGTCGCCGCGCCCGAGGTCGAGGTCTCCCCCGGCGAGCAGCTCGACCTCGGCGAGGGTGGTCCGCTCGGCGCCGACGGTCTTCGTCACGGCCAGGCGGAACTGCGCGAACCGTCCGGGCTTGTCGATGGAGTACGGGCGGGTCTGGTTGCGCCACGGGAAGACCTGGCTGGTGCGGGAGTCCACGGTGGTCCAGGTGAGACCGTCGTTGGAGCCCTGCAGTCGCCAGTCGGCGGGGTCGCCCGCACCGGCACCGGAGGTGACCGTGTAGTACTTCGGCTTCTGCTTGCCACCACGGGAGGCCCAGGTGATCTGCGGGGTCGCCGAGGTGAAGGTCAGCTGCGTGGTCGACGAGTCGTCGAACAGCTTCGAGGCGTCCTGACCGCCGGTGGAGGTCGCGGTGCCGAGGCCGGGGCCGGTGACGTCCTGCAACGGCTTCGGCGCCTCGTCGCCCTTGGTGAGCGACGGCGGGGCGTCGTTCTTGCCGCTGCCCCACGACGACGGCCTGGGGCCCATCTGGAAGTCGATGGTGCCGCCCTTGGCGAGCGCCGCCACATCCAGGGACAGCCCGCGCTGCTTCTTGCCGTTGACCGACACGTCCTGCACGTAGACGTTCGCGGTGCTGTTGTTCGGCGCGTTGACGACGATGTCGCCGGTGCTGCGGCGCACGGTCATCCTGGTGAACTGCGGCGAACCGATCGCCCACTCGGACGACCCGGCCTGCAACGGGTAGATGCCCAGCGAGCTGAGGATGTACCAGGACGACATCTCGCCGTTGTCCTCGTCGCCCAGGTAACCCTGGCCGATCTCACTGCCGACGTAGAGGCGTCGCAGGATCTCCCGCACCGTCTCCTGGGTCCTGGCCGGCGCGCCGGCGACGTTGTACATGTACGGGATGTGGTGTGACGGCTGGTTGCTCATGCCGAGCTGACCCATCCGCACCGCGCGCGCTTCGAGCATCTCGTGGATGATCCCGCCGTACCCGCCGGGGCGGTCGGCGTTCTCCGGGGTGGTGAAGAACGCGTCGAGCTTGTCCCGGACCGCCTTCTGCCCGCCGTACAGGTTGGCGAGGCCCCGGCCGTCCTGCTGGGCGGTGAACGCGAAGTTCCACCCGTTGGTCTCGGTGTAGACGCCACCCCAGTCCAGCGGGTCACCGGCGAGGAAGGTGCCGGCGGCGTCGCGGCCCTGGAAGAGCTTGGTCTTCGGGTCGAAGAGGTGGACGTAGTTGCGGGCCCGCTCCAGGAAGTAGCGCGACTCCTCGGTGAGCCGGGCGCGCTCGGACTTCGGGGTGGCCGGGTCCCTGGCGAGCGCCGCACCCATGTTGCCGATGCCGAAGTCGTTGATGTAGCCCTCGAGCGCCCAGGACACCGACTCCCCCGTGGACGTCGGCGTGTAGCCGAGGAACAGGGAGGTCTCGATGCCCTTGCGCCCGACCGCGCTGCGCCCGGACGCGACGGTCGCGTCCTTGACGGCGGCGTCGTACGCCGCGAGCGGATCGGGCAGCTTCACCCCGGTGAGGTACGCCTGGGCCAGCGCCACGTTCGCGCTGGTGCCGGTCATCAGGTCGGCGTAGCCGGGGGACGACCAGCGGGCGATCCAACCACCGTCGCGGTAGTGCTGGACGAACCCGTCGGAGATCTTCGCCGCGACGTCCGGGTAGAGCAGCGCGTAGGCGGGCCACACGGTGCGGTAGGTGTCCCAGAAGCCGTTGTTGACGTAGATCTGCCCGTCGACGATCTTCGCGCCGGTCTGGGTGGGGCTCGACGTGCCGGTCGGCGCCGAGACCGGGCTCGCGTACTGCCAGCGCGGCGCGGCGGCGGTGCCGGTGTTCTCCGACTGCGAGTTCGGGTAGAGGTTCAGCCGGTACAGGTTCGAGTACATGGTGACGAGCTGCGCCTCGGTGGCGCCCCGCACCTCGACCCGACCGAGCCGGTCCTTCCACGCGGCCGTCGCGGCGGCGTGGATCTGGTCGAAGCTCCTGCCGGTGACCTCCAGGTCGAGGTTGCGGCGGGCCTGGTCGACGGAGAGGAACGACGTCGCGAGGCGCATCGTCACCTCCCGCGACGCGGAGATGTCGAAGGTGGCCGAGGTCGCGGCGGACGCCGTCGGCGCCCGGTCGAAGGCGCCGGAGACGAACATCCGGCTACGACCGGCCGACAGGCCGCTTCCGTTGTCGACCCAGCCGGTGAACGTACCGTCCGTGCCGATGGTGAACGTGCCGTTGTGGAAGACGAGGCTTCCGGTCGCCTGCCCGGTGGGGAAGGTGAACCGCATGATCCCGGCGTGGTCGGTGGGCGACATCTCCGCGACGAGGCCGTTCTGGAGCGTGACCCGGTAGAGGTCCGGCTGTGCCGTCTCGTCCTCGTGCCGGAAGGCGAGCGCACGGCTGGCGGGCTGGCCGGTGAGCGGACCGCCGCCGACGACAGGCATGACCGACATCTGGTTACGGTCGCCCATCCAGGGGCTCGGCTCGTGGGAGATCGCGAGCCCCTGGAGCATCGGCAGGTTGGCCTCGTTGTTCCTCCGGTGGTACTCGTACTCCCACGAGTCGGAGGTCGCGTCGGTCACCGGGGTGAAGAAGTTGAACCCGTTCGGCACGGCGGTGATCGGCAGGTTGTTGCCGCGCGAGAAGCCGCTCGTCGAGTTGGTGCCCCGTCGGGTGTCGACGTAGTTGGTGAGCGTCGAGCCGTCGATGGCGGCCGGGGTGGCGGTCAGCTCGAGGTCGTCGAGCCACCCCTGGAACCGGGTCTCCCCGGTGGACTGCGGGTTGTCGTACGCGAGCAGGATGCGGTCGATCGTCTTGCCGCGCGCGACGGTGCCGAGGTCGGCCTGCACCAGGTTCCACTGGTCGGCGAAGAGCACCTTCGAGGCGCCCTGACCGGCACCGGTCAGCGGGTAGCCGTGCTGGTCGGCGGGCGAGCGACCACTCAGGTAGCTGCCGTCGGTGAAGCGCAGGTCGAGGGCGGCGTAGGTGGACGGGTACCGGGCGTCCCCGCCGGTGAACTCGGGGAAGATCTTGTACGACAGGCGGGTCTTCGGCCCGACCGGGATGCTGACGTCGAAGAGCTTGTTCGTCGCGTACGACCGGCCGTTGCCCTCGGCGCCACCGGAGTAGCGCAGCGCGGCCAGCCCGGTGAACCCGACGTCCGGCTTCGTGGTGTAGCCGCCGTTCGGGCCGGCGGTCGCCACGCTGACCATGGGGGTGGCCGGTGGGCGTACGTCCGAGCCGTCGCTGATGTTCCAGTCGGCGAGCTGCACGAGCGAGTCGCCGGAGTTCGCGGTGACGTTCAGCCGGTAGAAGCCGTAGGCGTTCGTGTTGGTGAAGCTGAACGTCCTGGTGGCGAAACGCCCGCTGAACGTCTCACCCGTGCGCTTGTCCAGATCGGTCCAGGTGGTGCCGTCGTTCGAGCCCTGGACGACGAAGTCCTTCGGGTCGCGGGTCGGTGCGTCGTTGGCCGCGGTCAGCGAGTAGCGCCGCACCGTCGCCGGCTCGGCGAGCTGGTAGGTCACCCAGCCGGTGGTCGCGAACACGAGCCACTTGGTCGACGGGTCGTCGTCGGCGAGGTTCGCGGCGACCTCGCGCGGCTTGTTCTCGTCGCTCGCGGTCACGGCGCTGACCTTGCCGAGCAGACTGCCCGGCAGGGTGGCGACCTTGCCGCTCAGGTTGGCCTGCACCGGCTTTCCGCTGGGGCCGACCTCGACGGTGCTGGTGGCGGGCTGCGGGTCGGCGGACTCGAACGAGGAGGTGAAGGTGCCTGGGGTGGGGGCGGCGTTCGCCGGGGGCGTGGCGACGAGCAGGCCCAGGGGTAGCAGGGCTGTTGTCGTCGCCGCGATCAGGCGGCGCGAGAGTGGAAGCGCAAGGGGGGTGTGCGACATGGGGGACGGAGCCTTTCGACTCGAACCGGGTCGAGTACGTCGAACGTCTGGGCAGTGTGGAGCGGGTGGTGGGCCGAGCCCTGACATCGTTGTCATGAGAGTTCGTGAGCAACGGGAGTGGGGCCTGTGGACTGCCGCTGATAGTTCCGGGCGCACCACGGCCGTGTCAACGGGTTGGCCATGCCGAAACGGCAGCCGCCCGCACCGGGCCGGCCGCCGACGTGCCGGGCCTCGACGCCGTCGGATGACGTACGTCGAGGCCCGGCCACGGATCAGCAGTAGAGGTTGGCTCCGGCGGACACGCCGAGGATGCCGACGAACTGCTGGTACCGGGTGACGCGACTCTGCACCTGGGCGGGGTTTCCGCCGTTGCACTCGATCGAGCCGTTGATGCTGCGGATGGTCTGACCGAACCCGGCGCCGTTGACCATCGCGTTGTGGGCGGTCATGGTGCCCGGTCCGTTCTGGGTCATCCAGTACCAGATACCGGTCTTCCAGGCCACCGCGGCGTCGGTCTGCACGAGCCACGGGTTGGTCAGCAGCGGCAGGTTGAGCGCATTACCCGCGGCGTTGTAGTTGAAGTTCCAGCTGAGCTGGATCGGCCCCCGCCCGTAGTAGGCGGCCTGCCCGGCGGGACACCCGTAGGACTGACCGGGGTCGCAGTAGTGCGGGTAGTTGGCGGTGTTCTGCTCGACGATGTGCACCAGCCCGCCGGTCTCGTGGTAGACGTTCGCCAGGAAGGCCGCGGCCTCCTGCCGCTGGACCGTGGCGCTGCCGGTGCGGGCGAACGCCGGGTAGGCGCTGAGCGCGGCGACGAGTCCCGAGTAGGTGTAGAACGAGTTGCGCCCCGGGAACATCTGGTTGAACTGGGCCTCGGTGACCACGAAGCCGCCCGGATTGGTGGGCGGGTTGGTGGGTGGTTGACTGCCGCAGGTGTACGGCTCCCAGTACCAGGTGCTGACGACGGGGTCGTAGCCGGGATTGTCGTGCTCGGCAATGTAGTAGAGGCCGTTGGTGTACCGCACGATCGCGCCGGTGGCGTACCAGGTTCCGGCGGTCCAGTTCGGGTGGTTGCAGGCGCCGCCGGTGGGTGGCGTGGTGCCTCCCCCGCACGCGCCGAGGTCCTCCCAGACGCCTGTCGTGCCCGGTGGCGCCTCGTTCTGGGTCCACCACTTCGCCCGGTAGTTGCGGCCGTTGTGGGAGACCTGGGCGTCTCCCCAGTAGACGGCCGACGCCTGCCACGATGCGGAGCAGGCCGCCGCCGACGCGGCGGTGGCCGGGATGACCGCCACCAGTCCACCGGCGACGATCAGCGCCACCAGCGCGACAAGCGCGCGCAGTCTCGTCATGTGATCACTCCTTCCCAGGGTCGACGAGCCGAAATCCGGTCCGGAAATCGACCGAGATGACTGTAACATCTTCTGTTCACAATCTTTACTAATCGCTCGGCCCAGGCATCCGGAAGCCTCGGCTATCACGGCCGATACTTCCGGCGAGTTTCCGGATCATGTTGAGCAGCAGAGCGGCAGCCGTCAGACAAGGCACCATCAACGGATCAACCACCGCGAAGTCCTCACTGGCCAGAGTCGGTCCACACCCCTGACGTCGTCGTGCACTGTTCCGGAGCGATTCCGGAACTTGTTGACGTGTTCGAATTCTCGCTGTAATACTCCGATCCACTGAGGTCAATGCGACGGCTCGCCGCGACCCACCACCACCAGACCTGTCCGGGCGGCGCTGTCCACCGTCCGGGCCTGCGAGAAGGGGCACCAGATGAGCAGGCTCTTCCCCCGCACGGCCCTGTGGTCGAGGCGGTTGCGCGCGGCGCTCGCCGTCCTCGCCACCGCCGTCGCCATGTGCGGCGTCGTCCTAGCGGCCACCTCGACCCCGTCGAGCGCCGCCACCTGCAACGGCTACGTCGGGCTCACCTTCGACGACGGTCCGACCGGCAGCACCAGCGCGCTGCTCAACGTGCTGCGCAGCAACGGCGTACGGGCCACGATGTTCAACGTCGGGCAGAACGTCCAGAACAACAGGTCGGCCGCGCAGGCCCAGGTGGCCGCCGGGATGTGGGTCGCCAACCACAGTTGGAACCACGCCCACATGACCTCGATGAGCCAGTCGCAGATGCAGTCCGACCTCTCCCAGACCAGCTCCGCGATCCAGTCGGCGACCGGCAGCCGCCCCACGCTGTTCCGGCCGCCCTACGGCGAGACCAACTCGACCCTGCAGTCGGTCGCGTCGTCGCTCGGCATGCGCCAGGTGATCTGGGACGTCGACTCCCAGGACTGGAACGGCGCCAGCGTCAGCCAGATCGTGGCCAACGCGAGCCGACTCCAGGCCGGCCAGGTCATCCTCATGCACGACGGGATCCAGAACACCCGCGACGCCATCCCCCAGATCATGGCCAACCTGACCAGCCGCAACCTGTGCCCCGGCATGATCTCGGCGTCCACCGGCCGCGCGGTCGCGCCGGACGGCACCACGCCGCCGACCACCACTCCGCCGACCAGCCCGCCGCCCGCCGGCGGCTCCTGCACCGCGACCGCCACGACCCCGAACGTCTGGGGCGACAGGTACAACACGTCGGTGACGGTGAGCGGCGCCAGCACGTGGACGGTGGTCGTGGCCCTCACCTCGCCGCAGCGGGTCTCCACCGTCTGGAACGGCACCGCCACCTGGGACAGCAGCGGGACGGTCATGACCGTGCGGTCGAACGGCAGTGGCAACACCTTCGGCTTCACCACGATGACGAACGGCAACAGCAGCGCCCGCCCACAGATCCGGTCCTGCACCTCGGGTTGACCTCGCCGGGGTCCGAATCGTGGGGGGGGGGGGGGGGCCGCCCCCCCCCCCCCCCCCCCCCCCCCCCCCCCCGGCCCGCCGGCCGCCCCCCCCCCCCCTGGGGCCCACCCCCCGACCACGGGCGG
>NZ_JBEZGM010000016.1:69442-166664 GCF_040649995.1 Micromonospora sp. NPDC048835
GCGGGGGGGTCCTATTGGGGGGGGGGGGGTGCGCCCGGCACCCACCGCGCACCCGGCGGCCCACCGCGCGGGCCGGTTGCCACTAGCCTGCACTGATGCGACACACCCTCATCCCGGGGGATGACACCCTGCACGGCCACTTCTCCCCCGACCTCCCGCCCGTGCTCACCATCGACCCCGGTGACACCGTCACCTCGCGCACCCTGGACTGCTGGTGGTCCGCCGGCCCGTACCCTGGCGGGCCGACCCGGAACCGGCCCCGGGTCGCGCAACACCGGCCCGACCACGGACACGCCTTGATCGGTCCGATCGCGGTCCGCGGTGCGCGCGCTGGTCAGACCCTCGCGGTACGCATCGACACGATCGTGCCGGGCACCTGGGGGACCACGGTTGCCGGCGGCTGGCCGAGCGAGTTGAACAAGCACTACGGCGTGCAGGACCACCAGGTGGTGCACGCCTGGGCACTGGACCCGGCGACGATGACCGGCCGCAACCAGCACGGCCACACGGTTCCGCTGCGGCCCTTCATGGGAGTGCTCGGCATGCCGCCCGCGGAGCCGGGGCTGCACTCGACGACCCCACCGCGCCCCTGGGGCGGCAACCTGGACTGCCGGGACCTCACCGCCGGCAGCACCCTGCTGCTGCCGATCCCGGTGGACGGCGCGCTGTTCTCGGTCGGGGACGGACACGCCGCACAGGGCGACGGCGAGGTCGGCGGCACCGCGATCGAGTGCCCGATGGACGAGGTGACGTTGACCGTCGACGTACGCGACGACTTCCCGGTCACCGGCCCGGTGGCCCGTACCTCCGACGCGTGGCTGACCCTGGGCGTCGGCGCCTCCCTCGACGACGCCACGTTCACCGCCCTGGACGCGATGCTGACCCTGATGCAGCGGCTGCACGGTCTCAGCCGTTCGGACGCGGCGGCGCTGGCGAGCATCGCGGTCGACGTACGGGTGACGCAGATCGTCAACCAGAGCGTCGGCGCGCACGCGGTGCTCCGTGACGACGCGCTGCGCTGGCCGGACGCCGGTTCTGTCGGAGGGCGTCGCTAGCGTGTGGTCACTGTCGCCGCGCCGGCCGGATCGCGCCGCCCGCTGACCCTCGGAGGCCCCCATGTCCCAGGAGACGACCTACCTCGAACTGTCCGAAGTGGACGGTGCGCACAAGTTCTACGAGGTCCTCGTCGACAACGCCACACTGACGGTGCGCTACGGCCGGATCGGCGACCAGGGGCAGGTCAAGGCAACCGCCTACCCGGACAACGCCCGGGCCCGGGCCGCCGCGGCGAAGAAGATCGGGGAGAAGGTCCGTAAGGGTTACGCGCCGGCGGTGCCCGGTGTCCGCCAGAAGCGCACCGTGTCGCGGCGGCAGATCGTCAGCACCCGCTCCACCGCCCGCACCGCCCCGGTGCTCTGGCGCTACGACTCCGGCGCCCCCGCCTTCGGCATCTTCGTCGACGGGCAGCACTGCATGGTCGGCAACGAGCACGGCGTCATCACCACGCTCGACCACGACGCCCGGGTGCGCAGCCAGGTCCGCCTCCCCGACGGGGTCAAGTGCATCGTTGCCGACGACGCCTGGATCTACGCCGGCTGCGACGACGGCAACGTCTATGACCTGTCCGGCAAGGTGCCCCGGGTGGCCTACGCGATCGCCCCCGAGATCGACATCTACTGGCTGGACATCCACGACGGCGTGCTCGGCGTCTCCGACGCCGACGGCGGCATCACCGCCGTCGACCACGAGGACGAGTTCCTGTGGCGACGCCCCGGGCGCGGGCGGTCGGCCTGGATGGTGCGGTGCGACGACGACGCCATCTACCACGGCCACTCGCAGGGCGTGACCGGCTACGAGTGGCGCACCGGCAGCGAGTTGTGGCACACCACGACCGGCTCGGTGCTCTTCGGCTGGCAGGAGCACGGCAGCGTGTTCGCCGGGACGAGCACCCGCGAGGTGGTGCGGCTGTCCAAGTCGGGTGACCTCGAGCGCACCTACCGCTGCGACGCCCCGGTCTTCTCCTGCGCCACCGCCGAGGGCGGCCGGTACGTCTTCGCCGGTGACAGCCAGTCCTCGATCTACTGCTTCGACGCGGCGGGCACCCGGCTGTGGAAGCTCGGCACCGGCTGCGGCTCGGCGTACTCCATGCAGTACCACGACGACCGGCTCTACGTCGTCACCACCGGCGGTCACCTGGCCTGCATCGACGCGAGCGAGCCGGCGATCCGCGCGGCACAGGCCGGCGACGTCCCCGAGGTCCGCGACATCAAGGCACCGCGCCAGGCGCCCCGGCCGGTGGAGCCGACGCTCGTCGAGGTGACGAGCGACGCGGTCGGCGGGGTCGTGGTGCAGTGCCTCGACGACCGGGGGCGGCTGCGGGTGCAGGTGCTCTCCGACGGCTACCGGCACGACTGGTCGGTGCAGTTCCCCAAGGGGATTCGCGAGCCGGGCGCCCGCTATCTGGTGACCGAGGTGCGCGAGTCCAGCCGCGGTGGTTACTACCGCGCGTACGGCGACATCCGCCGGCTGCGCTGAGCAGCCCGCGCAGCACCCTGCGTCACCGGGCGGTTCCGGGTCGCGCCCGCCGGTGCCGTAGGGTGCCGGCATGGCGCACCCCGTCCGGGCCGACGGCGACGCCGACCGGGCCTGGTGGGCCGCCGTACCGACGCGGCGGGTGAGTCACCTGCCCGGCGTCGACCCGGAGCTGCTGCGGGTGGCGTTCGACCCGTTGCCCCAGGCCGCACCCGCGATCGTGCACTACCGGCCCACTGTGGTCGGGCCTCTCGGTGACCTCGTGGACGCCCTGCTCGACCAACTGGACACCGCGGCCCTCGCGATGTACCCCCGCTGGCTGGCAGATGCCGACCGGTTCGACGGCCAGGGCACCCTCGGCGTGGCCGCGGTGCGCGCCCTCGCGGCCCGTACCGCCGCCACCTCCCGACACTTCGGCCCGTTCCTCGCCGACCTCGCCGAGCGTGGGCTGCGCGGTCCACGCCACCGCACCGGCCGGTCCCGTTTCGCCCCGGGAGTACGCGCCGCCGGGCTGGCCCGGGTGATCGCCGAGGCGTACGACCGGGAGAGCTGCGTCCTCGTCGTGGCCCTGCCCGACCTGGCCGCGGACGCCGAGCGGACGCTTGTGGCCGCCGCCGAGTGGCTCGTGCGGCACGGTGGCTTCACGGTGTGGCTGGTCGGCGGGCCCCTGCGCCACGCCGACCGGGTTCGGTCGGTGCCGATCGAGCTGCCGCCGCGATTCGCCGGGCTGGCCGGCGCGGTCGACGGGGTGCCGACGAATGGTGAACGGCTGTCGACGGTGTTGGCCTGGCCGCCGATCGCCGGCGTGCCACGTGGTGACAGCGCCGCCGAGCAGGCGTTGGAGCGCGCGCTGCGACCGCACGACTGGGCGCGGGGCCGGCGGTGGAACCAGACCTACGAGTGGCACCTCCTGGGCGAGGCGTACCGACTGGATCTGTTTTGGCCCGCAGAGGGTCTTGCGGTCGAGGTGGACGGCCCGGAGCATCGTGGGCGAATCGCTTTCGCCAACGATCGGCGGAGAGACGTGCAGCTGCAACTCCTCGGGCTGGACGTGCTCCGCTTCACCAACGAGCAGGTGCTCACCGACGCGCCGGCGGTGGTCGACGGGATCCGTCGGCTGCTGGCCCGGCGACGCACGGGCGGCACGCACCCCGACGGAGATGAGACATCATGACGAGCCCGGCGGACGTCCCGCACCTGACACCGAACCAGATCAACGCCCTCGTGGTGCTGATGGTCGAGGCGCGTCGAGTCACCAACGTCGAGCTGAAGGATCTGGCCGGTTTCACGCTCACCGGCAAGGACAACGCGAAGCTCGTCGACCTGGGCCTGGTGGACACCGATCGGACGCACCGGCCGTTCGCCCACGAGCTGACCGAGGAGGGCTGGCGGGTGGCCCGCCAGTTGCACACCTCCCCGCCGCCGAAGCAGGGCGGCTCGACCACCCGGTCACTGTTCGTCGTCCTGTCCAACCTGCACCGTTCGCTGGACCGGCTCCGGGTCAGCCACGGTGACTTCTTCAAGCAGACCGGGGCGGCGGTGGCGGCCAGCGAGCCTCCGCGCGCAGCACCGGCGGCATCCGCGTCCGCGGCGGAGGTGGCGACGGCACCGGCGGCACCCGTGTCCGCGGTGGAGGTGCAGGCGCTGGTCCGTTCGACGTACCGGGACCTGGCCACCGCGCCGGGCGCCTGGGTCGGCCTCGCCGACGTCCGGGACCGGCTCGCCGACACCGACCGGGCCGCCCTGGACGCGGCGCTGCGGACGATGGTCGGTCAGGAGGACGTCCGCATCATCCCGGTGGCGAACACCAAGTCGCTTACCGCCCGGGACCGGGCCGCGGCTGTCCGCATCGGCAACGAGGACAACCACGCTCTGGCGATCGGCCCGGCATGATCTCCGAGGACCAGCGGAGCGCGCTGGAGGCGGTGAGTCTCAACCCGGCGGTCACCCCGGACGACGTCTGGCGACCCAGCCGGCACAACGTACCTGAGCTGCACGAGAAGGTGGCCGCGGAGATCCTGCGCGGTGTGGCGCGGGCCCGCACCGACGACACGAGCATGCCGCTCGGCGTGGCCATGCAGGGCCGCGCAGGGGCCGGCAAGACGCACCTGCTCGGCGCGGTCCGCGAACGGATCCAGCGCGACGGCGGCTACTTCTTCCTTGTCGACATGGTCAGTGGCAAGACGTTCTGGGAGAGCGTGGCCCTGGCTTTGGTGGAGGGGATGGGCCGACCGCACGTCGGCTGGGGCACCCAGCTGAAGACCTTCCTGCGGCGACTCACCCCCCAGCTCGGTCTGCCGATGGAGGTCCGCGACGCGGTCGCCGGGGCCCGACCGGTGACCAGGGGGCACCTCGACACGTTCATCTGGGCGCTGCGCGAACGCGATCGGGAGGTCGGGCGGGACGCCCAGGACACCGCCCGGGCGCTCGTCCTGCACGGTGCCGTCGACTTCGAGGCACAGGACGTCGGTTACGCCCACCTGATCTCCGAACCGGGCGACCCGGCCGCGCGGGCGGCCTGGGGGTTGAGCCCCGCCATCCGCACCCCGCAACAGGTCGTGCAGGACGTCTCCCGGTTGATGGCGCTGACCCTGGACCCCACGGTGATCGCCGTGGACCAGCTCGACACGCTGTTCGCCCAGACCAGCACCTCACTGCTCAACCAGCATCAGGGGCTGGAGGACGGCCAGGCCAGAATGCTCGGCCCGATCGCCGACGGCCTGCTCAAGCTTCGCGACATCACCCGCCGCACCCTGGTCGTGGTCTCCTGCCTGCCGGACACCTGGGTGCTGATGACCCGCGCCGCGCCCACCCCGGTCGCCGACCGCTTCCGGACGTCGACCCTGCCGGACCGGATCCCCACCCCGGAGATCGGGCAGGCGATCGTGGCGAAGCGTCTCGCCACCGCGTACGCGGGGATGTACTTCGGACCGCCGCACCCCACCTGGCCGATCGCCCCCGCGGCCTTCGCCGACGCTCCCGCGCTGACGCCGCGCGCCCTGCTCCGCCGGGTGGACCGGCACATCGCCTGGTGCCGTGACCGCGACGAGGTGGTCGAGCTGGACCGGCTCATCGACGGCGCCGACTCCACTCCCACCGTCGACACCGCCCGTGCCGTCGGCGCCGAGCCGGCGACGGACGAGCGCCGCCTGCACGAGTTGGACGCCCGCTTCACCGAACTGGTCGAGGCCGCGGACGTGTCGGCCGCCCTCGACCCGGCGGGCGAGGACGAACACCTGCCGCCGCTGCTCGCCGCGGGCCTGGCCGCCTGGATCGCCGAGCAGGCCCCGACCGGCGCCACCTACAAGTACGACCCGCCGCCCGGGCGCAAACCCGCGCTGCACGGGCGGCTCATCGAGGTGCTCGACGAGGCCACCGAGAACGAGGCGCACTGGTGCTTCCGGGCCATCACACACCCGAACGCCGTCGCCGTCACCGCCCGGGTCAAGGCCGCCTGCACCATGGCCGGGCTGGACCGGGACCTGCCCCAACGGCGACTGGTCCTGCTGCGCAACCGCCCGTGGCCGACCGGGAAGCGTACGACCGAGGTGTTGGCCGGCTTCGACGCGGCCGGCGGGTTGCGGCGCGCCGTGTCGGAGGCGGACCTGCGGGTCTTCGCGGCGCTGCGGGTGATGGCGACCGAGCCGTCCACGGCCCTGCAGGAGTGGCTGGTGGCCCGTCGTCCGGCAAGCGGGACCGAGCTGTTCCGCGCGGTCCTGCCCGGGCCGGACGGGACGCGGGGCGGCGCGGCGCCGACGCCCCCCGACGACGGCGAACCACCGTCGGGCGACCCAGGATCCGAACCGACGACCGTGCCGGTCGCCGCCGTTCCCGATGGCGCGTCGAGCGGTGCCGCTGCCGGGGCCCTACCCGTCGAGCCGGCCGGGCAGCCGGTCGACGCCGACGGTCGGGCCGTCGGGCTGGGGTGCACGGTCGACGGCGGTGACCCGTTCGAGGTGCCGTTGGAGTCGCTGCGCCGCCACGCCGTCGTGTTCGCCGGGTCCGGCTCGGGCAAGACCGTGCTCATCCGTCGACTTGTCGAGGAGTGCGCCCGCGAGGGGGTCTCCGCGATCGTGCTCGACCCCAACAACGACCTCGCCCGGCTCGGCGACGCCTGGCCCGAGCCGCCGAGCGGTTGGGGCCCCGGCGACGCCGAACGGGCAGCCGACTACCTCGCACACACCGAGGTGGTGGTGTGGACGCCACGGGTCACCGCCGGTCGGCCGTTGAGCTTTCAGCCGCTGCCCGACTTCACCTCCCTGCGGGACTGGCCCGACGAGTTCGACCAGGCCGTCCGGTCCGCCGTGGAGGCGCTCGCGCCCCGGGCCAGCGTCGACAGGTCGAGCAGGCTCGCCCAGCAGGGCAAGGCCGTCCTCACCGAGGCCCTCCAGGCGTACGCGCGCAGTGGGATGGTGGGCCTGCCCGGCTTCACCGAGTTCCTCGCGGACCTGCCCGACGGGGTCAGCCGGCTGGCCCGCGCCGGCAAGCTCGCCGAGGAGCTGGCCGAGGCGCTCAAGGCGGCGATGGTCACCGATCCGCTCTTCGGCGGGGTCGGCGCGCCGGCCGACCCGGGGCTGCTGCTGACGCCGTCGCCGGGGCGGCGGGCCCGGGTGTCGGTGGTCAGCTTCGTCGGTCTCACCTCGGACCAGGAGAAGCAGAGCTTCGTCAACCAGTTGCAGATGGCGCTGTTCGCGTGGATCAAGCGGCACCCCGCCGGTGACCGACCATTGGGTGGGCTGTTCGTGATGGACGAGGCGCAGACCCTCGCGCCGTCGACCGGCACCACCGCCTGCACCGCCAGCTCGATCGCGCTGGCCGCGCAGGCCCGCAAGTACGGGCTCGGGCTGGTCTTCGCCACCCAGGCACCGAAGGGTCTGCACAACCAGATCTCCGGCAACGCCACGACGCAGTTCTTCGGGTTGCTCAACGCGCCGGCGCAGATCGACGCGGCCCGGCAGCTCGCCGAGGCCAAGGGCGGGCGGTTGCCGGACATCGGCCTGCTCAACAGCGGTGAGTTCTACGCCGCCGGGGAGGGGTTCTCGTTCGTCAAGGTCCGCACCCCGCTGTGCCTGACCCACCACCCGAAGGCGCCGTTGACCCCCGAGGAGGTCGTCGCCCGCGCCCGCCCGGCTGGGTAGCCTGAGGCCATGATCTTCATTACCGCCAAGTTCCGGGTCCTGGCCGAGCACGCCGACCGGTGGCCGCAGATCGCCGCCGAGTTCACCGAGGCGACCCGGGCCGAGCCGGGCTGCCTCTGGTTCGACTGGTCCCGCAGCCTGGACGACCCGACCGAGTACGTGCTGGTCGAGGCGTTCCGCGACGACCAGGCCGGCGCGGCCCACGTCCAGTCCGCCCACTTCCGGGCGGCCCAGGAGACCCTGCCGCCGCACCTGGCCGAGACGCCGCGGATCGTGAACGCCACCGTGCCGCAGGACGACTGGTCGCTGCTCGGCGAGATGGCCGTCCCCGAGGGCCGCTGACCGCCGCCGGCCGCGCTCGCGCCGCCCGCCGTCAGCGCAGCCGGCGGGCGGTGAACCGGGCCGGCGGGTCGGCGATCACGTCCTGCGCCGCGATCAGCTGGATCTCCCGGGTGCCCGCCGCGAGGGTCGCCTCGAGGACGGCGTAGACGGAGGCGATGGTGCGTTCAAGCGCCGTCGCGGGTGACCCGGTCGTCGACAGGTGCGCCAGGTACAGCGCCGCGGTGACGTCGCCCCCACCGTTCGGGTTGATCGGCAGCAACGGCGTGGTCACCGCCCAGGCACCCTCGTCGGAGACCGCCACCACCTCCAGCGAGTCCGGCGGCAGGTCGCCGTGGAGCACGCTCGTCACCAGGACGTGCCGTGGCCCGGTCGCTCGTACCACGTCGACCGCGTCGAGCACCTCGGCCAGCGAGTTCGTCGTGCGGCCGGCGAGGAAGTCCAGCTCGAAGTGGTTCGGCGTGATGATGTCGGCGCGGGGCACCACGGTGTCCCGCAGGTACTCCGGAATGCCCGGCCGGACGAACATGCCCCGACCGGCGTCGCCCATCACCGGGTCGCAGCAGTACACCGCGGCCGGGTTGGCCGCCTTCACGGTCGCCACCGCGTCCAGGATCACCGCGCCCATGGCCGGGTCGCCCTGGTAGCCGGAGAGCACGGCGTCGGCGCTGCCGAGCACCCCCCGGTCCCCGATGCCCGCGATCACCTCCGCCACGTCCGCCGCGGGGAGCAGCGGGCCCCGCCACGCGCCGTACCCGGTGTGGTTGGAGAAGTGCACGGTCAGGACCGGCCAGACCTCGTGCCCCAGGCGTTGCAGGGGAAAGGCCGCCGCGGAGTTGCCGACGTGACCGTAGGCGACCGACGACTGGATGGACAGGATCTTCACCGGCCCATCATCGCCGCTGCGGCCGACACGGCAGGAGTGGGCCGCCGAATCTGTCGGGTGCCCCACTCGCCGCCCACCGTCGCGGCCCGGCGGCCCGGCGGCCCGGACCGCTCGGGCGGCACGAGCGGGCGGCCCGAGACCGTGTCGTCCGGGCCGCCCGATCGGTCGTACGGTCAGCCGCCGAGGCTCGCCGCGGCCGAGGCGATCGACGAGGCGAAGTAGCTGACCTGGGTGTAGACACCCGGGTAGTTGGGCCGGGCGCAACCGTTGCCCCAGCTGACGATGCCGACCTGGATCCAGGCGTTGCTGCCGTCGCGGCGGAACATCGGGCCGCCCGAGTCACCCTGGCAGGTGTCCGTGCCGCCGCTGGCGTAGCCGGCGCAGATCTCCTGGGCCGGGATGAGGTCCCCGCCGTAGTTGGCGTTGCAGGTGGAGTCGCTGACGAACGGGACCGTCGCCTTGAGCAGGTACCGCTGCTGGCCGCCGCCCTCGCGCGCCGCCCCCCAGCCGGCGACGGTGAAGGTGCCGCTGTCGTACGCGGTCGTGGTGGTGATCGGGAGCGTGCTCAGGCCGGTGACGGGGCTGGCCAACCGGATCAGCGCCCAGTCCCGGCCGGCGCCGTTGTAGCCGGGCGCACGGTAGACGTAGTTGGACCGGACGGTGATCCGGCTGGACGACTGGAGGTCGACCGACCCGAGCGTCGCGGTGATGCTGGTGTTGGTGCCGGTCGCACCGACGCAGTGTGCCGCGGTGAGCACCAGCCGGGGGCTGTAGAGCGCCCCACCGCAGCCCATCGAGAGACGCACCATGAAGGGGAACTCGCCCTGAGCGGCGCGGGTGCCACCGACGACGTTCGGCGTGATGGGACTGTCGGCCGCGGCGGCCGGCGCGGTGAGGGTCAGGCTGGCCGCGGTCACCGCGGCCAACGCGGTGGCCAGCAGGCCAGTGAGGGTACGCCAGCGAACCATGCATTCCTCCGCATCAGGATGGCACGCCTCGTGAGCGCACCGCAGTCGAGATAGCGGTCATCATATTGAGCACAATGGATCTCGCGGGTCATCCCCTCTGGGTCGTACCACCGGCGTTATGGATCTCGCCCGGCGGGCGGGCGACCGGGGGTCAGCCGCCCGGGGTGCCGGTGCTCTCCCGGCGGACCAGCCGGAACGGCGTCTGCACGGTCAGCGGTCCCGCGACCTCCGTGCCCTCGATGCGGGCGACGAGGCGGCGCACCGCGAGACGGCCGATCTCCCTCTTGTCCGGGGCGATCGTGGTGAGGGTCGGGGCACTGAACCGCCCCTCCTCGATGTCGTCGATCCCGACCACCGCGACGTCCTCGGGCACCCGGTGACCGGCCTCGGCCAGCGCCCGGAGCGCCCCGATGGCGATCAGGTCGTTGTAACCGAACACCGCGTCCGGAGGGTCACCGAGGGCGAGCAGGTCCCGCATGGCCCGCTTGCCGTCGAGACGACCGAACGCCTCGGTGCCGGCGACCAACCGCTGTCGGTACGGCAGACCGGCGGCCGTCAGGGCCTCCCGGTAACCCCGGACCCGCAGGTGGGCCGAGTGCCGATCGCCGCCAGGGGTGGCGCCGATGAACGCAATCCGGCGGCGGCCGATCGCCACGAGGTGCCGGATCGCCGCGTGGCTGGCGGCCACGTTGTCGATGGCGATGTGGTCGTGCGGTACGTCGTAGACACCCTCTCCGATCAGCACGAGTGGGCTGCCGTCGGTCCGGGCCAGCACCTCCGCCCGGCCGACGCGCACCGGGCTGAGGATCAGGCCGTCGATGACGCGCTGCCGGGAGCCGTCGAGGAGTGCCAGCTCCACCTCCCGGTCGGCGGCGGTGTTCTCCATGACGAGCGTGTAGCCGAGCGCGGCGGCCTCGGCGATGGCGATCTCGGCGAGTTCGGCGAAGTAGGGGTTGGTCAGCTCCGGGACGGCCAGGGCGATCAGGCCGGTGCGACCCCGGCGCAGGTGCCGGGCGCCGAGGTTGGGGCTGTAGCCGAGTTCGTCGATCGCCTGCTGCACCCGCTGCCGGGTCCGCTCCCCCACCGGCCGGTAGCCGTTCACCACATTGGAGACCGTGGCCAGCGAGACGCCGGCGCGCTTGGCGATGTCCTTCAGGTTGACGCCCATCCCCAACCTTTCGCGGAATTCGACCGGCGGGTCGACCGGGGCATTGACGAACAAGCATTGACGGAGCGGCAGGCGCGGCTCTATAACGTTATACAGGCGCTGATGGATGTCAATATCCCGCGCACCGCCGTCGGGTGGAAATCCCACCGACATCCGTCACTGACGCCCGTCCCCCGTCAATGACCACCCGATGCCCACCACCCACGCGCTTCGGGCCTGACCGCACCGCCCGCGGCGACTCGCCCCTCGGAGACGGCATGACACGTCACGTCCCCATCCGCCCCGCCCTGCCACTGCTGCTCATCCTCACCCTGGTCGCCGGCGTCCTCACCGCGCCCGCCGCACCGGCGTACGCCGCACCGGCCAAGACGCCACCACTGACCACGCCCTGGACCAGCCAGGCCCTGACCGGCACCCCGTTGCCGGAATACCCGCGACCCCAGATGACGCGGCCGGACTGGCTCAACCTCAACGGCGAGTGGCAGCTACGCCAGTCGACGACCGACGACGCCCCGCAGTTCGGCACCAATCTGCCCGAGCGGGTCAACGTGCCCTTCCCGGTGGAGAGCGCCCTGTCCGGCATCCAACGCGCCGCCAACGACAACCGCAACTACCTGTTCTACCGACGCACCGTCACCATCCCGGCGAACTGGTCGGGTCGGCGGACCCTGCTGCACTTCGGCGCCGTCGACTGGCAGAGCACCGTCTGGGTCAACGGGGTCCGGGTCGGCGCGCACACCGGCGGCTACGACGCCTTCAGCTTCGACGTGACCCCCCAGCTCACCGCCGGGACGAACGAGATCGTCGTGAAGGTCTGGGACCCCACCGACACCCGGCAGAACGGCAGCCTGCCCGCCATCGGGAAGCAGACCAAGACACCCAGCGGGATCTTCTACACCCCCAGCTCCGGCATCTGGCAGACAGTGTGGATGGAGCCGGTGCCCGCCGCCTCGATCAGCAGCGTCGACGTCTACCCCAACCTGGGCAACAACACCCTGCGGGTCCGGGTCTTCACCCGCGGCGACGTGAGCGGCCACAGCGTGTTCGCCGAGGCGCTGAACGGCGGCACCGTGGTCGGCTCCGCCACCGGCGGCTTCACCGACTTCAGCGTGCCGGTACCCAACGCCCGGCGCTGGTCGCCCGACGACCCGTTCCTCTACAACCTGCGGGTGACCCTGCGCAGCGCAGCAGGCGCCACCGTGGACCGGACCACGCACTACTTCGGCATGCGGGAGATCACCACCGGCCTGGTCAACGGTGTGCTCCGCCCCAAGCTCAACGGCCAGTTCGTGTTCCAGGTCGGCACCCTCGACCAGGGCTTCTGGCCGGACGGGCTCTACACCGCGCCGACCGACGCCGCCCTCGCCTTCGACCTGCAGAAGCACAAGGACCTGGGCTTCAACATGGTGCGCAAACACATCAAGGTCGAGCCGCAGCGCTGGTTCTACCACGCCGACCGGCTCGGCCTGCTCGTCTGGCAGGACATCCCGTCGCTGACCGCGCAGAACGTCGACCCCACCGACGCCCAGCAGGCGCAGTTCGAGGCGGAGGCGCGCGAGATCGTCGACGAGCATCGCAGCTCACCGGCGGTGATCGCGTACACGCCCTACAACGAGGGCTGGGGCGAGCGGTCCCTCGCCGACACCCGGCGGGTCGCGCAGAACATCAAGAACCAGGACCCGACCCGCCTGGTCAACCCGCACAGCGGCCACAACTGCTGCCAGTCCCTCGGCGACCCCGGCAACGGCGACATCGACGACTGGCACGTCTACCTCGGACCCGACTCGCCCGTGCCGTCGAGCAGCCGGATCGCGGTGCTCGGTGAGTTCGGCGGTCTGGGCCTGCACACGCCGGGCCACGAGTACAGCCCGAGCGGCAGCTTCTTCGCGTACGAGTGGCAGTCCAGTTCGAGCGCCCTCACCGACAGGTACGTGGGGCTGGTGCAGGGCACCCAGAACCTGATGATCGGCAAGGGGCTCAGCGCCTCGATCTACACCGAGATCACCGACCTGGAGGGGGAACTGAACGGCTTCCTCACCTACGACCGGCAGGTGGTCAAGATGGACCAGTCGCGGGTCCGCGCCGCGAACACCGCCCTGGTAAACGCCTCGAAGGCCATCGGCAGTTCGGCGCCGGTCACCCTGCCGACCAACACCCGCCGGTCGCTGCGGGTGACCACGCCCGGCTACACCAACCGCTACCTCCGCCACCAGGACAGCCTGGCCTACACCGAGGTGGTCGACGCCGCGAGTTCCAGCCTGCTCAAGGCCGACGCCACGTACACCGTCCGGCCCGGGCTGGCCGGAACCGGTTGCTACTCGTTCGAGTCGGTCAACTTCCCCGGGCAGTACCTGCGCCACCAGAACTCCCGGGTCCGCAACTCGCCCGACGACGGCTCCGCGCTGCTGCGCGCCGACGCCACCTGGTGCGCCCGTACCGGGTTGACGGGCACCGGCGTCTCGCTGGAGTCGTACAACTTCCGCGGCCGGTATCTGCGGCACTACAACGCGGAGGTCTGGCTCAGCAACGGCGCCGGCGGCGACGCGTACAACGCGCCGACGTCGTGGACCGCCGACAGCACCTGGACCATCGCCGCCCCGTGGGCGCCCTGACCACTGTGCGCTGAACCGGCCGTCCCGACACGGTGAGGCGCGGGGGTTCCGGCGTCGCACCCGCGGGTGCAGAGCAAAGGCTGCCCTGAGCCGGAACCCCCGCAATGCCTGGACGGGCGGCGCGGGGGTTCCGGCTCAGGCTCGCCGGGGCTGGCCGCTCCCGTCAGCGCGGGGTCCTTGCGCCGCCGTCGGTGAGCGGACTGCGGCGTCACTCGTCGTCCCGGGGGTCGTTTCCCCGGTCATGAGGCGAAGCGGCGAGTCGATTCCACCGTCGGACTGGATCGACGCCACGGCAAGGACCGAGCCGCAACTTGCATCTGGCCGGGCTCACTCGTCTGTTGCAACCCGCAATTATGCCGACCAATAAATAGACGAGAACCAATCTTGACTTGTGCGACCGGCCAGCGCACCGTAAAGAGCCAGAGGCAGCTGCGCGCATTATCGGCCCGGCTGAAGTGGATCGCCAAATGGGGGCGCTGCCGGTTTCGCGCCGCGTGCATCAGGAGGCTTTCCATGCGGTTCAATCCGTTCACCGGGGTCTATCTCACCGACCCGGCAAGCAGGTGGCGACGCATTCTCGACGATGCTGACGGGGTGCACTACGCCGAGGATCTGGACCTGTGGTTGATCAGCAGGCACGGGCACGTCCGGCGGGCCCTGGCCGACGCCGCGACATTCGCCAACGCGCTCACCCTCGCCCCGGTCTACGAGGTGTGCCCGCCGGCGCTGAACGTGCTCATGCAGATCGACGCGCCACCCACGACTGTCGCCGCCGACCCACCGGCGCACCCGCGCACCCGTCGGGCCCTACGGGCGACCTTCGCCAACACCGCCGAGCGGGTCGAGGCCGAGTACGGCGCGATCGTCAGACGCCGGGTCGACCAGCTGGTGTCCCGTCTTGCCGCCCGACAGGGCGAGCAGGTCGACCTGATCCCGGAGTTCGCGACCGAACTGCCCCTGCTGGTGGTCCTGGACATCCTCGGTGTGCCCGACGCCGACATCGGGCGGATCAGGAGTTGGGCCGACGGCCAGATCGCCCTCATCTGGGGGCAGCCGGACCCGGCCGAGCAGGTACGCCTGGCGCAGGGTCTGCTCGAGTTCTGGCACTACTGTGAAGACCTGGTCCGCCAACGGGTGGACAGCGGACACCGGGGCGACGACTTCATCAGTCGCGCCCTCGACTACCGGGACGACGACGACACCGTGCTGACGGTGCCCGAGGTGGCGAGCCTGGCCTTCAACCTGCTGGTGGCGGGCCACGAGACCACCGCCGGGTTGCTGGCGCACGCCCTCGACCAGGCCCTCTCCAATCCCCAGCGCTGGTCGGCGATCACCGCGGACGCCGGGCTCGTCCCGGCCTTCGTGGGTGAGACGCTGCGGTTCGCACCGGCCATCGACGGCTGGCTCCGGGTGACCACCCGGGACGTGACCCTGGGAGCGGTGACGATCCCCGCCGGGGCGCGCTGCCTGCTGTTGATCGGAGCGGCGAACCGGGACGCGGCGGCCTTCCACGACCCGGACCGGTTCGACCCCCACCGGTCCGACGCGGGCAACCACCTGTCGTTCGGCCACGGTCCACATTTCTGCATCGGTGCGGGACTGGCGCGACTGGAGGCCGGAATCGCGCTCAGCCGGCTCGCCGACACCATTCCCGGCCTACGGCTGTCACCGGAACAACATCGCTCGTACAAACCCAATGTCGCGTTTCGTGCGCACCACACACTGCTCGCGATAATCGACACCCAGGAGTCGGCCGACCTGCCGGCGACCCGGGTGGGAGCGACGGTCGAAGCACACGCCGCCTGATGCCGGGTACGCGCCGACGGTGCTGACCTGCGGACGGGTCCGGCGTCGGGTGGAGCGGCAGAGCCCCGCTGCACCCGGTGCCGCTCGCTGCCGCAACACCTCTGGCCCGCACCTTTCGCGCTTTGCCCGACGATCCATGCCGGCAGACGTCTTCACACCCAACGCGTCCTGGGTTAAGAATTGCCCTCTGTGAATGTTTGTCTCATCGGCCAATCTCAATCTGGCGTCCGCTGCTGAATGTCCGTTCCACGAAGGTGAGCGCATGGAGCACACGTCCTCGTCGAGCTCGGCGCACTCTGCGGCCAGTCAGCGGTTCCGATGGGAGTTGCGCAACTGTCGCGTCCAACGGGGTCTGACCCAGCGAGCGCTTGCGGATCTGGTGCGGTTCAGCCGGGAGACGGTCGCCGCGGTCGAGTCGGGCCGCCGGTTCGGCAGTCACGAGTTCGCGCTGCGCTGCGACGATGTGCTCGGCACCGGCGGCCGGCTCGCCGCGCTCTGGCCGCAGGTCGCGGCGGAGCAGGCGGCGGCCGACGGCCGACGGGGCCCCCGCGCTCCGGAACCGGCTCGACTGGATCGGCAGGTGCCGCGTCAGCGTGGGCGGCGGGACGCGCGAGACCCGGGCGCCGTGGTGGACGCGATCGACGAGCTGCGTGAGCTGATCGGCCAGGTGCTCAACGGCCCAGCCGAGCCGGACGATCCGGAGCGGCGGCACCCGTCGGCCGGACCGGTCGACCACCAGCGCTGACCCGTCGGGTCCGGCACGACCCCACGGCGTCACCGGCCGCTGACGTTGGGTACAGATGCTGGTACGGGCAGTTTGTACCACGGCCAGGTCTGGTCTACGAGCGCGGCTTCCGGCCGAATGGGACTTGCATTCGGCAAGGTGCGGATAGACCGTCATCGACGAGTCGTGGGAGTCAATCTTGGCGTCGAGCACCCGGTCCCACGCGGCCAGACCCTACCCGACGCGCCGACGCGCTTGGAAGATTGCCGGCCGGATGCGCCTCATCGTCGCGGCCCCGCTGGTCGCCGTGATCGGCTTCGCCGGTCTCGCACTGACCGAGAGCGCACGCCGGACGGTCCGCGCCAGCGACCTGCAGATCCTGGCGCAGGTCGGCGCCGAGGCCGGCGACCTGGCGTACCGGCTGCAACGCGAACGCATCGCCGCCGCCGACCTGCTCACCTACGCCCGACCCGAGCAGCAGGACGCCTTCGGCACGGAGATGGCCGCCACCGACGAGGCCGTCGTCCGCTACCGCGCGCAGCGCGACCGGCTGCCCGCCGACAACGACGGCAACCCGGCTCTCCTGCGGCGCATCGACGCGGCTCTGGACGGCCTCGCGCCGCTGCGCACGCAGGTACGCACCGCCACGCACGCGTCGGTGTCGGCGATGACCTTCAGCTACCGCATCGCGATCGCCGACCTCATCACCTTCCGGGAAAACGTCTCGCACGGCGTCGTGGACGCCGCACTCGCCGACGGGATCCGGGCCTCCGCGGCGCTGTCGAAGACCGCCGAGGCCATCGGTCAGCAGCAGGTGGCCGTGCTGCGCGCCGTCGCCGGCGGCGAGCTGACGCCGGCCACGCAGCAGGACATCACCGCGGCCCGCACCAGCTACACCGAGTCGAGCCTGTCGTTCCTGGCCCTGGCCCCGACGGAGTGGAGCCTCTGGTGGGAGCAGGCCGGCACCGGCAAGGAGGCTCTCGCCCTGCAACGGATGCAGGACGAGGTGTCCCGGGCCCAGCCGGGGTCGCAACTGCAACTCGACACCGACGCGTGGGTGTCCACCACCCAGACACGCGCCGCCCGGCTGGCCGACCTGCGCGCCCGGGTCGACGACGCGGTCCGCGACGACGTTCGGGCCGCGCACGCCGACCAGCGCCGCCGGGCCGTGGCCGAGGCGGCAGGCGTCCTGCTGGCCCTGGTGCTGACCGCGCTGGTCACCTGGGCCGTCGCACGGCAGATCACCCGGCGGCTGCGCCGCCTCCGGGACGCGGCCAACGCCGTGGCCTTCGAACAGCTCCCCGCCGTGGTGGCCCAACTCCAACAGCCCGGCAGCGCCACCGTCGACCCGCAGAAACTGGCCCACGAACAGTCGAGTGCCGCGCTCGAACCGTCAAGCGACGACGAGATCGGCGAGCTGGGTCAGGCATTCAGCGCCGTGCACCAGGCCGCCGTGCGGACCGCCGCCGAACAGGCCGTCATGCGCGCCAACACCGCTGACATCTTCATCCACCTGAGCCGCCGCGAACAGCGTCTGGTCGACGCGGTGCTGGCCCAGGTCGACCTGGTCGAGCGGGACGAGACCGACCCCGACCGGCTCGACCAGCTGTACACACTCGACAACCTGGCGACCCGGATGGGCCGGATCAACGCCAGCCTGCTGGTGCTCGGCGGCGTCGGCGTGGGCCGCGTACGCCAGCGCGACATCCCCCTGCAGCAGGTGCTCCAGGCGGCGCTGTCCCAGATCGAGCACTACGCACGGGTCCGGCTCGGCATGATCGACGGCGACGTCGCGGTGGCCGCCAAGACCGTCGACGAGGTCGTGCACCTCCTCGCCGAGCTCATGGACAACGCCACGACGTACTCGCCGCCGGGCAGTGAGACCTGGGTGAGCGGCCGGAGCCTGGGTGACCGCGTCATCGTCCAGATCAGCGACGAGGGTGTGGGGTTGTCCCCGCAGCGGATGCAGCAGCTCAACGAGTTGCTGGCCCGCCCGCCGGCCATCGACGTGGCAGCCGTACGGGCGATGGGGTTGGTCGTCGTGGGTCAGCTCGCAGCGCGACTGGGCGTGACCGTGCAACTGCGACGCGGCCCCCGCCGCGGCATCCTCGCCGAGGCGACACTGCCGGCGGCGATCATCCGGTCGCTGCCGCCGGAGGAGTACCTGCTCGCACCCGGCCGGCTGTCGCGACGCGCGGCGCGCACGGCCACCCCGCCGCCGCCGTACCAGCCGCGCCCCGAGCCCACCGCCGGACGCCCTCCGGCCGAACGGACGCTGCCGGCGGCGCCGGTCTTCCGACCGACTCCCCCACCTCCGGACCGAGGTGACGCGCCCACCGAGGAGCTTCTCATCTTCGAACAGGTCAACCACTGGTTCCAGAGCGACGTCGTCGACGGCCAGAACGGCCAGAACGGCCAGCAGTGGTCCAGCCCCGCCGACGACGCCTGGCGGACGGCCGCCCAGGCGCACACCCCCGAGGTCGCCACGACCACCGACTCCGGCCTGCCCAAACGGCAGCCGCAACGGCACCTCGTGCCCGGCGGTGTGACAGTGCCGCAGCAGCAGCAGCGGTCCGAGTACCGCGATCCGACGCAGGTGGCGACGGCAATGGCCGCGTACGCGCGGGGCGTGGCGAACCGACGGCGCACCCCGATCAACCTCGGCAACAAATGACGCGACAGGAGAGCACGTGACTGACCAACAGGATCTCGGCTGGCTGCTGGACAACTTCGCCGCGCGCGCGACCGAGGTCAGCCACGCGATCGCCATCTCCAGCGACGGCCTGATGGTGGCCGCCACCCGCGACCTGCCACCGGACCGGGCCGACCAGTTGGCCGCCACGGGTAGCGGGCTGGTCAGCCTGCTGCGGGGGGCGGCGGCCTTCTTCGACGCCGGCGCGGTGATCTCCAACGTCACGCAGCTCGAGGGCGGATTCATGTTCTCGATGGCCTTCAACGACGGCGCCTCGCTGCTGGTGCTCGCCGCCCCCGAGTGCGACGTGGGCAAGGTGTCCTACGAAATGACCGAGCTGGCCAACCGCATCGGGGACGCGCTGACCCCCGCTGCGCGGGCGGCGCTCGCCCGCAGTCGCTGACCACCCCGGCGCCCCCACGCCGGAAACCTCTTCCCCTTTCCTCTGGAGTCAGTCATGCCTCTCACCAAGCCGTGGCGCAGCCGTGCCCTCACCGCCGCGCTGCTCGCCACCGTGCTGATCACCGGCACGGCCTGCGGTGACGACGCCGCCGGCCCGAGCGCCGGCGGCACGATAAAGATCGGCCTGCTCGCGTCGCTGTCCGGGACGTACCAGGCGGTCGGTACGGAGATCCGGGACGGCTTCCAGCTCTACCTGGAAACCCACGACGGCAAGCTCGGCGGTCGGAAGGTCGACCTCGTCGTCGCCGACGAGGGCAACGGTGCCCAGACCGCCGTGCCGGCGGCGACCAAGCTGCTCAAGCAGGACCGGGTGTCCGCGCTCACCGGCATCGTCGGTGGCGGCTCGGTCGCCGGGGTCACCCCCCTGCTCGCCGAGACGAAGGTGCCACTTGTCGGCTCCAACGGCCGACCGGAGCTCAAGGACGTCTCCCGGGTCTGGCACACGTCGTACCTCTCCGACGAGCCCGGTGCGGCGATCGCCCAGCACGTCCGCGACAACGTGCAGGGCTCCGTGTACGCGATCGGCCCGGACTACCAGGGCGGTTGGGACGAGCTGCGCGGCTTCACCGACACGTTCGGCAAGATCGGCGGGAAACTCGCGAACGCCGACGGCAAGACGACCTTCACGCCGTTCCCGACCACCACCAACTTCCTTCCGTACTTCGCCCGCATCAAGGCCTCGGGCGCGGCTGCCGTCTACACCTTCTACGCCGGTAGCGCCGCCGTCGACTTCGTCAAGCAGTACGCGCAGTCCGAGATCAAGGACGTCCCGCTGTACGCGGCCGGGTTCCTCACCGAGGGCGGTGTGCTCAACGCGCAGGGCGAGGCGGCCCGGGACATCTACTCGGTGCTCAACTACTCGCCCGACCTCGACAACGCGGAGAACCGCGCCTTCGTGGCCGCGTGGAAGGCCAAGCACGACGGCTCGCCGACGACGTACGCGCTCGCCTCGTACGACGCGGCGGCGGTCCTGGACCGGGCGATCGGCGCCGCCGGGAGCGACCCGACCCCTGAGGCCATCAACACCGCGATCAGTCAACTCGGCCAGATCGCCAGCCCGCGCGGCACCTGGCAGTTCTCCACCACCACGCACTCCCCGGTGCAGAAGTGGTACCTGCGGCAGGTCCGCCAGGACGGCCGTGCACTGTCCAACACCGTCGTGGGTGACCTCGCGACCGTCGGCCGGTGATAGCGGTGGCGGCCGGCACGAACCGGATCGACCCGTACCTGATCCCGGCGTTGGACGGAGTCGCCTACGGGCTGCTGGTGTTCGTCGCCGCGTCGGGTCTGGTCTTCTGTTTCGGCGTCGCCAACATCCTCAACCTGGCGCACGGCCTGCTCTACGCGATCGGCGGGTACACCGCCGCCGCACTGCTCGACGGCGGTTGGGTGAGCCTGGCCGTGGCGCTGGCGGTCGGTGTGTTTGCCGCCGCGGCGGCGGGGGTGCTCCTGGCCGGCCTGCTCACCCCGGTCCCCGCCGGTAACCACCTGAGGCAGGCGCTGCTGACCTTCGGTGTGGCGCTGGCCGGCGGTAGCCTGCTCGTCGCCGGATTCGGGCCGGACGACCCGCAGGTGCAGGTGCCCGCCGCCCTGGAGGGGTCGGTGGTGGTCGCCGGCCACCGCTACGCCGCGTACCGTCTGGTGTTCATCGTCGTCGCCGCGGTGCTCGCCGCCGCACTCTACCTGGTGGTGCGACGCACCAGGGCAGGGATGCTGGTCCGGGCGGCCGTCGACGACCCGGAGATGGTCGCCTGCCTGGGCGTGAGCCCGGCGCGGATCCGGGCCGGGGTGCTCGCCGCGGCCGGCGCGCTGGCCGGCGCGGCCGGGGTCCTCGGCGCACCCATCATCGGCCCCGGCACGGACACCGCCGACACCGTGCTGCTGCTCTCCCTGGTGGTCGTCGTCCTCGGTGGCCTCGGTTCCATGGCGGGCACCCTGCTGGCCGCGCTCGCGATCGGTGAGATCCAGACGCTTGGCGTGGCGCTGCTGCCGTCGGCCGCGCCGTTCCTGCTGTTCGCCGCGATGGCGGCCGTGCTCGCCGTGCGGGCACGCGGCCTGGCCGGCAGATGGCGGACGACATGACCGGCGAGGTGATCCGGTGGGCGCGGGGCGGCGTCGCGGCGCTCGTCCTGGCCGGCCTGGTCGTGGCGCCGTGGGTGGTCGACGACTACACCACGGCGATCCTCGCCCGGACGCTGGCGCTGGCCCTGGTCGGGGTGAGTGTGGCCCTGCTCACCGGCGTCGCCGGCATGCCCACCCTGGGGCAGACCGCACCGTACGCGGCAGGCGCCTACGCCTGCGCGGTGGTCGGCAGCCGGATCTCCGACGTCGGTGTCGTGCAGGTCCTCGTCGCGGCGGCCGCCGGGGCGCTGCTGGCCGCGCTCACCGTGCCGCTCGTCGTGCACGCCCGAGGGGTGATCGTCCTGATGATCACCCTGGCCATCGGCGAACTCGTCGTCACCGTGCTGGGGCGGTGGCGGTCGGTGACCGGGGGCACGGACGGGCTGGCCGGCATTCCCGCGGTCCGCCCGTTCTGGGGGCTCCCGGCGCTGGCCAGTGACCAGGCCCGCTACCTGTACGCCCTGGTCGTCGGGGCCACCCTGGTCGGCGCGGTGCTCGTGCTGCTGCGGACCCGGGCCGGGCTGGTGCTGCGTGCCGGCCGCGACGACGAGACGCGGCTGCGGGCCAGCGGTCACCGGGTGGCGCTACACGTGTCCGGCGCGCACATCGCCGCCGGGGCGATAGCCGGTGCCGCCGGGTCGCTGCTGGTCGTCGCCCAGCAGTACATCTCCCCCGCCGACTTCGGCTTCGACACGTCCGCCCTGCTGTTGCTGGGTGTGGTCATCGGTGGCACCGCCTCGGTGGGCGGCGCCCTGGTGGGTGCGGCGTTGGTCATCGCCGCCCGGGACTGGCTGTTCGGGGTGCTGCCCGGCCATGCGCCGTTGGTGCTCGGCGCGCTGTTCGTGGCGACGGTCTACCTGCTGCCCACCGGCGTGACCCGGGCCCGGGGGCGGCGGCGTCCGCCGGAGGCCCCAGCACACCAGCCCGTCGTTGCCGAACAGGCGGGCGTCCCGGAGTTGCGCCGATGACCGGCCTGCTCGACGCCCAGGGGATCAGCGTGCGGTACGGCTCGCTCGCCGCGCTCGACGGCGTGGACCTGTGCATCCACGACGGCCAGCGGCACGCGTTGATCGGCCCGAACGGGGCCGGCAAGACGACCCTGCTCAACGTGCTCGGCGGCGCCACGACAGCGCAGCGCGGCACCGTGCGGTTCGTCGGGCGCGACGTCGGTCGGCTCGGGCCGGCGGCCCGGGCGCGGCGGGGCATCAACCGCATCCACCAGCGCCCGGCGGTCTTTCCGACGCTCACCGCGACGGAGAACGTCGTGGTGGCCGCACTGCCTCGGGTGATTCCCCGTCGGCGGTGGTGGCCGGGCGAACGTCGACGTACCGGGCAGGACCTGGCGGGTCCGCTGCTGGAACAGATGGGGCTCACCGCCGTCGCGGCGGTGCCCGCCGGGCACCTCGCGCACGGCCAGCGGCGGCAGCTGGAGATCGCGATGGCCCTGGCCGGTCGCCCCCGACTGCTCCTCCTCGACGAACCGGCGGCCGGGCTCTCCGCCGTCGAGGTGGGCCGGCTCGTCGAGGTGCTCCACGCACTACCCAGGGCGGTCGCCGTGCTGCTCGTCGAACACCGCCTGGACCTGGTGTACGCCCTCTCCGACATGGTCACGGTGCTACGCGACGGTCGGACCCTGGCAGCCGGTACGCCGGACGAGATTCGGACCTCGCCGCTGGTGCGGCAGGCCTACGCCGACGGGGTGGCCTGATGCTCACTGTGGATCGTCTCTGCGCCGGTTACGCCGGAGGAACCGTCCTGCACGAGGTCAGTCTGCGGGTACGCCCGGGCAGCATCCAGGCCGTGGTGGGCCGCAACGGGGCGGGCAAGAGCACGCTCGTGCACACCATCGCCGGGCTGGTCCGAGCGTCGAGCGGTCGCGTCGAGATCGGCGGCGTGCACGTCGCCGGCCGACAGCCGCACCGCATCGCCCAGTCCGGGGTCGGCCTGGTCCCGCAGGGCCGACGGGTCTTCTCCCGGTTGACCGTGGCCGAACACCTGCACCTGGCGGCCGCACCGTGGCGGGCTCCCGCCTCCGGCGGCGGCGAGGGCTGGACGGTCGCCCGGACGCTCGACCTGCTGCCAAGGTTGGCGGTGCGGTTGCGGCACCGTGGTTGCGAACTCTCCGGCGGCGAGCAGCAGATGCTGGCGATAGCCCGCGCGCTGCTCGGCCAACCCCGGGTGCTGCTGCTCGACGAACCCTGTGAGGGCCTCTCGCCCGATCTCGCGGCGCGGGTCCGCGAACTGGTCAACGGCCTCGCCGCCGACGGCCTGACGGTGCTGCTCGTGGAGCAGCAACTCCAACACGCGATCGAGGTCGCGGACCGGGTGGCGGTGCTGGAGTACGGCCGGGTGGTCTACGACCGGCCGACCGCTGAGGCCCGCCGTGACCCGGCCCCGCTGGCGGCGATGGTGAGCGTCGCCGCCGTCGCGCCACCGCCGCCGGCCAACCGGTCGACCCCTCGGCTCTGGGCCGACACCCCCACGCCATCCGACCCTTCTCGAGTCACCCGACCCTTCTCGGAGAGGTAGACACCGATGACAACCGCTACCAGCGACGACACGTACACGTTCGACAACGGCGCACCGGACGCCGTTCCCCAGATGCACGCGCTGGAGTCCTTCCTGGACCCGATCACCACGCGTCGCCTGGCCCGCCCGGTGCTGGAACCGGGCGCCACCTGCTGGGAGGTCGGGGCCGGTGGCGGCTCGATGGCCCGGCGGATCGCCCGAGCGGTCGGCGACGACGGTCACGTGGTGGCCACCGACATCGACCCCACACACCTCGTGGCCGAGCGCAACCTGCACGTACGCCGCCACGACGTCCGCACCGAAGCGCCGCCCGGGGACGCGTTCGACCTGATCCACGCCCGGCTGGTGTTGCTGCACCTTCCCGATCGGCGACGCGTCCTGCGTACGCTCACCGGTGCGCTCGCGCCCGGCGGGTGGTTGGTGGTCGAGGAGTTCGACTGCACCGCGCCGCAACGGGTGCTGACCGCACCCACCGACGACGCCGCGAAGCTCTTCGCGCGGGTCATGGACGCCATGATGGGCGTCCTGGAGGACCACGGCGCCGACCTGGGCTGGGCGCAGGACGTGCACACCGAGATGGCCCTCGCCGGTCTGACCGACCTGGACACCATCACCCACTCGCAGAGTTGGGCCGGCGGGTCGACCGGAACGTCGCTCTACGAGACCAACTCCCGCCAGTTGGAACCGGACCTGCTGGCCGCGGGGCTGTCACCACACCAACTGACCGCCTTCCGGCGACTGCTCAACGACCCGCGGTTCGCTGTCATGTCGTACCACTTCGTCTCCACGCGGGGCCGCCTTCCGAGCTGAGCAGGTGGACCACCGCGCGGAGCGCGGTCGCGTCGCCCGTACCTCTCCCGCCGCAGCCCTCCCCCCCGCTGCGCTCCGGACAGCTCTACGGAGGCACCGACCGCACCGGCCGGGCTCCCCCACGGGGAGCCCGGCCGACCCACGCCCAGCCCCCCGATCCCCCACCCACCCCACCCCACCCGCGCCACCCCACCCGCGCCACCCCGCCCCGCCCCGCCCCGCCGATCTTGCACTTTCGGCTGGCGATACGCGTGGAATGGCCGCTATGTCGGGACAGAAAGTGCAAGATCGCGGCATGCGGACCGGCCGACTTCGTGGATCATGGAGTTGTGGTGCCGGAGTTAGCGCCATTCAGCGCCTTTGTCACCCACCACAACTCCATGATCCACGAGGTGGTGTGGCAGACAGCGGCGGTGCGCAGGGGCGTGCCGGGCGCGGGCTTCGTCGACGTGGTCGCGCGGATCACCCGGGCGCCCGTGTCAGCGGTGCGCGCGCTTCCACGAGCGCCTTTGTTTCACCGCTGCGCGGGTCGACCACCGTCACGTGGTCACTTCCGGACGTTGAACCGCAGGTGCGTGACGTGTGGTGATTCGATCACCGCGGTTCGTTCGAGGTCGACGTGGTCGGTGCCGAGGTGGTCGAAGAGGCGCGTCCCCGCACCAAGGAGCACCGGCACGAGTTGGATGTGGATCTCGTCGACCAGCCCGGCCCTGACGAACTGTCCTCCCAGGGTGGGGCCGCCCATGATGAGGACGTCCCGGTCGCCCGCCGCGTGTCGCGCTTGGCGCAGTGCGCTCTGGAGACCGTCGTCGACGAACGTGAAGACGTCGCTCTTCATCGTCATCGGGTCGCGTGGCTCGTGCGTCACCACGAAGCACGGCACCGGGAACGGAGTGTCCTGCCACAGGTCCACGCCGACGTCGAAGGTCCGTCTGCCGAGCACCACGGCACCTGTCGTCGCATGTCGCTCCCGTACCTGCGCGGCGTCGACTCCGACCGGGGTGACCCCGTCGGCCGCGACGGCGCGGTCCCCGTCACTGCGGAACAGCCACTCGTGCAGCCGCTCGCCGTCTCTGCCCATCGGTTGTTCGGCGCTCACGTCCGGTCCGGCGGCGAAGCCGTCCACCGACACGCTCATGCTCAACACCGTGCGGCCCATCGGGTCCTCCTCGTCGTGCACTCCGGGGTGGTGGTGCCGCGCGGGCGGGTCTGCGCCGCCGCACACGCCGCGCGGGCGGGTCTGCGCCGCCGCACACGCCGTGCGGGAACAGTAAGTCCGCACCGGTCCGGCGGTAAGGTCCAGTTTCCTGCTCATCCAGTGGACCGGCCCCGCCCTCGCGTGCGCCGCTCGGGTGGGCGCGGCGGTCGTGTCAGCCGGTGTCGGTGACGTGTCAGTGCGGTGTCAGCCGGGCCGCGCAGACTTGACGCATGACAGCCGACCTGGTGATCGAGGCCGAGGGCCTCGTGAAGACGTTTGGGAAGACGAGGGCGCTGCAGGGCGTGGACCTCGCCGTACCTCGTGGGACCGTGCTCGGGGTCCTCGGCCCCAACGGCGCGGGCAAGACCACCGCCGTACGCATCCTCTCCACCCTGCTGACCCCGGACGGTGGAACCGCCCGGATCGGCGGTTTCGACGTGGTGCGGGACGCCGAGCGCGTTCGGCAGAGCATCGGGCTGACCGGCCAGTACGCCTCGGTCGACGAGGACCTGACCGGGCGGCAGAACCTGGAGCTGTTCGGCACCCTGCTGGAGCTGGGGCGCGCCGGCGCGCGGCGACGGGCCGCCGAGCTGCTCGACTGGTTCGACCTGACCGACGCCGCGAACCGGCCCGCCAAGACCTACTCCGGCGGCATGCGGCGACGGCTCGACCTGGCCGCCAGCCTCGTCGGCTCGCCCGACGTGATCTTCCTGGACGAACCGACGACCGGGCTCGACCCGGCCAAGCGCGAGGACATGTGGGACGTGGTCCGTTCGCTTGTCGGCAACGGCTCGACGGTGCTGCTCACCACGCAGTATCTGGAGGAGGCCGACGCGCTCGCCGACGCGATCACGGTGATCGACCACGGACGGGTGATCGCGCACGACACGCCCGACGGGCTCAAGCGGGTGGTCGGCGGGCAGACCCTGGAGGTCCGGCCGTCCGACCCGGCGCACCTGCCCCGGACCGCGGAGATCCTG
Source organism: Micromonospora sp. NPDC048835 (assembly GCF_040649995.1). Taxonomy (NCBI): domain Bacteria; kingdom Bacillati; phylum Actinomycetota; class Actinomycetes; order Micromonosporales; family Micromonosporaceae; genus Micromonospora; species Micromonospora sp. NPDC048835. The sequence continues at coordinate 96,408 of NZ_JBEZGM010000016.1, forward strand.
ACCCAGGTCGGCTCCGGCGCGCAGGCCGACGAGATCCGCAAGGGCGTCCTCGCGGTGCCGGTCAGCGACGACACCGCGCTGACCGAGAGCGTCGCGCGCCTCGCCGCGGCCGGCATCGCGGTCACCGAACTCTCCCTGCACCTGCCGAGCCTCGACGAGGTGTTCTTCACCCTCACCGGGCGGACGGCATCCGTTGACGACACCACCCGCCCCACGGAGGTCGCGGCATGAGCACACTTACCGACGCACCACCCACCCGGAACAAGGCGCTGTCGACGATCACCGCGCACCCACGACCGTTCCGGCTGGTCCGGCACTCGTTGGCGCTCGCCAGACGCAGCCTCATCAAGACCTGGCGTACGCCCGAGGCGCTCATCGACGTCACGTTGCAGCCGGTGCTGTTCCTCGTCATCTTCGTGTACGTCTTCGGCGGCGCGGTCGCCGGGTCGACCCACGACTACCTGCAGTTCCTGCTGCCCGGGATCCTGGCGCAGACGATCGCGACAGGTGCCATCGCGATCGGTGTCAACCTCAACACCGACATCTCCAAGGGCATCTTCGACAGGTTCCGATCCCTGCCGATCCCCCGCTCCGCGCCACTTGTCGGCGCGGTCCTCGGCGACGTCGTGCGGTACGTCATCGTCACCGTGTCGACCCTCGCCATCGGCTACGTGATGGGTTTCCGGATCGAGACCGACCTGTTCCGGGCGATCGCCGGGTGTCTGCTCGCGGTGCTGTTCGCGCTCTGCCTGAGCTGGCTACCGGTGCTGGTGTCGATGAAGGTGCGCACCGCGGGTGCCGTGCAGGGCGTCATGTTCGCGCTGATCATGCCGCTGAGCTTCGCGTCGAACGTGTTCGTCGGCGCCGACACCCTGCCCGGCTGGATGCGGGCGTTCGTGGACGTCAACCCGATGACCCACCTGGTGGCGTCGGTACGCGGCCTGTTCCTCGGCACCCCGCTGGGCTCGCACGTGTGGTGGACACTCGCCTGGTGCGCCGGTTTCGTGGTGCTGTTCATGCCGCTGGCGCTGCGCGCGTACCGCAAGAAGATCTGACCCCGGTCACGGCGTCGGCACCCGAAGGGGCCGGCGCCGTGGCCGAGCGTCGGTCCGCAGCTATTGACCAACTTAATTGTGTACGACATGATTTCCCCACCATGGGGGAGTTACGGGTGCAGTCGGTCGAGGGCCACACACCGAGTGACCGCCGACCGACCGTGGCACGTCGAAGCCTGCTCACCGGTGGCGCGGTCGTCGCCGCATCGCTCGCGGGCCAGAGCCTCGTCGGCAGCTCCGCGCGCGGGGCGACGGCCGGCACCGAGCTGTCCGTCGGGAGGGTCGACATCACCCCGACGGCAGGCGCCTTCCTGGCCGGTTACGGGGTGGACGTGCCGCGCAGGTCGACCGGGACCGCCGCCGCGCTGTTCGCGCGGTGCACGATCCTCTGGTCCGCGGGCGTGCCCCATGTCATCGTCACCGCCGACGTCCTCGGCTTCGCTCGTGGCCTGCACCGGGCGATCCGCAGCCAGGTGCTCAGCCTCGGCGTGGCGTCGGAGAACTTCGCGCTCACGGCCACCCACACGCACAACGGCCCCGTGCTCACCGACAAACTGGACCCGTTCATCGCCTACGCGATGACCTCGGCCCAGCAGGCCGAGGTGCGCGCCTACAGCGACCAGTTGGCCGCGCGGATCGCGCACCTGGTCGGTGCCACCCTCGCCGGCCCGCGCACCGCGTGCACCCTCGACTACCAGGTCGTCAGCCAGCACTTCTCCTACAACCGGGAAGGGCTGCCGTACGTCGAAGCGGACGTGCCTGTCCTGACGGCTCGTACGCCGGGTGGCGAACCCCGGGCCGTGCTGTTCAGCTACGGGTGCCACCCGGTCACAGCCGGGTCCCAGACCATGTTCGACCCGGACTACCCGGGGGACGCGGCCGCCCGGATCGAGCAGGCGACCGGGGCGTTCGCCCAGTTCCTCCTCGGGCCGGCCGGTGACCAGGACCCCGTCGGCGGGCGGGGCTGGGCCCAGCGGGAGCTGCGGGGCACCGAACTCGCGCAGGCCGTCACGACAGCCGCGCTGCGGCCGGGTCGGCCGGTCGCTGGTCCGACGACGACCCACTACCGGGAAGTGAGCCTGCCGCTGGACGTGACGCCGACCGCTGACAATCTCCGGCGGGTGAGCGCCTGTTACACCGCTCGGGCGGCGAACACGGGCCTGCCGGGTTACCACCGGCGGCACGCGCGACAGATGATCTCGCAGATCGAGGCCGGCACGTTCGCGACGTCGATCCCGGTGCCCGTGCAGTCCTGGCGGTTCAGCGGGAACCCGGATCTCCAACTGCTGTTGGCCGGCGGCGAGATCGTCTCCGGATACGCCGTCTACTTCCGGGCCCGACACGGCACGTCGAGCCGGCTGCTGTTCGCCGGCTACGCGAACGAGGTACCCGCGTACCTGCCCAGTGACGAACTGCCGCGGCGATCTTCGACGTACGCCGGCGGGATCGACAGCGACTTCCCGGGCATCGCCGGCGGCTCGATGACGGTCTACGGCTGGTTGGGGCACCTCAGAGGGAAACCGACCGCGACATCTCCCGACGGAGCGGAGCAGATCCTCATCGGCGCGATCGAGGCGGCGCTGACGGCGGCACCGACGCCGCGACTCACGTCCCGAGCGGGCGGCACCCGTTGGTCCTGAGGGACAGCTGGACGTCCGGAACTCTCCACGGCTCCCGTGCACAGGACGGAGGACGCGCCAACCCGACATCGGTCACCACTTCGTTCCACCCTCTGGAGGTCCACGTGTTACGTCGACTCATCACCTCGTCCATTGCGGTCATGGCACTGCTGCTGGCCTCGACGGCGTCACCGGCGGTCGCGGCCGGTTACATGTTCAAGCCGGGGCACCCGATGTTCCTCGGAAAGAAGAACAACCTCAACAGCTACTGCACCGGCGGTTACGCCGTCCGGGGCGAGTCCGGCATGTTCATCGCCACCGCTGGGCACTGTTTCGGCATCGCCGGTCTACCGCCAGCGGCTCAGCGCATCGTCTACGGCACCGACGCCCGCTTCGGATACGCGATCAGGAACGACAACGTCGGCGACTACTACGGCGACAACAGCTTCGACGGAGCGTTGGTCCAGCTCGACTCGGGGAACGACGCCCAGCAGATCGTTGTCGACCCGTTGACGGGCCGGTCGCCAGGCAACGGGCGGGTCACCGGCTACTACCGCAACAGCGCCCTCTCCCAGGGCTTCGTCATCGGCAAGATGGGTCGGACCACCGGGTGGACCGAAGGCGCCGTGACGAGCTGGCAGGTGCTGACCTACGACGACGGTATGCGCGACTATCTCCTGTGCTCCACCGTGCCGGCGGCCGGTGGCGACAGCGGTGGGCCGGTCTGGCGGCAGGACGCCAACGGGGTCATGGCGATCGGGATCGTGGTCGCCTCGAGGAACGGGAGGATGTGTTTCAACCCCATCGAGAACGTCCTGTCCCGGTTCGGGGCCTGGCTGCCGGTGTTCGCCGCGAGTAGCGCCACGACCTCGACGTCAGCCGCCCAGCCTCGGGTCGTGAGCGAGCGCAGCGGGCCGGCGATTCCGGTCAACCTCACGCCGGTCAGAGCTGAGCGCCTCTGATGCCTGTTTCATAAGAACTGGCCGGGCTGCGGCCGAAGCCCTTAGAGCAGCAGGTCGTCCATCAGCTCGCGGATCCGGCCGGCGGCTGCGGCGACCGGCCGCCCGCGCCACGCGACAAGCAACGACTCGCGCCGCTCCTCGTCACCGAGGGCGGCGTCGAGTCGTTCGGCGTCGCCGGGTGGGAAGAACATCCCGACGTGGGTGCCGACCCGGCTCCCGAGCGCGAACAGTTCCCGCGCGGTCTCGTCGTCACCGCGGTACGCCGCGAGTTCGGCACCGCCCTGCGCCCACGCCCCGATGATCGGCAGGTCCTTCGAGGAGAGCGCGTCGTCGCGGGCGAGCGTCAACAGGGCAACCGCGTACGCGTCGGGGTTCTCCCCCGGCACCGGCCGCGCCTGCGCCACCCTGAGTCTCAGGACGGCCACCGCGACGCGCAGCATGGCCTGCGGCTGCGGCTGCGGGCTCGTCCAGCCGCTCAGGACCCGGATCACCCGGGCGCCGTACCCGCGGGCCTCGTCGTACTGGTGCCGCTGCCAGGCCAGGTGGGCCAACCCGAGGCAGGCGACCGCGGCGTCCACCGCCTCTCCGTCACCCGGGGCAGCCGTCTCCGCGAGCCGTCGTTCGGCCTCCCCGTCACCGGTCCGGGCGAGCTGCACGTCCAGCCGTACCCGGATCGACCGGGCGTCCTGGGTGGCCCCGATCATCTCCATGTGGCGGACGCTGCGCGCCAGCCACTCGGCCGACCCGGTGTCGCCGCTGGGATCGAGGAACTGCCCGACGGCACCCGCCGCCATCGCCATGCCCCAGTGGTCACCGGCCACCTCGAAACGGTGGTACGCCTGCTCGGCGTCGACGACCGACGCCTCGGGCATGCCGCCGTTCTCGCGGGCCGCGGCGCGGGCGAACAGGCCGAGTGCCTGCACGTGCGGGTGCGGGTGCGCGACCAACTCGTTGGCGGCCTTCATGCTGCGATCCGCGTCGGAGGCGTCGAACTCGGGCAGCGCCGACGCGAGCGCGGTCAACCGGGACGACACCTCGTCGGGCCGCTCGGCGAGCAGCGTCCGAAGTGCCCGCCGGGCGAGCACGGCAAGCCGGAGTTCCCCGCTGATGCCGGAGTTCACCCCGGTCAACAGGCACAGCCAGGCGAGCCGGTCGGCGTCGGGTAGTGGCCGCCCGACACCACCGTGCAGGATCGCCGAGCGGCGTCGCCGGACCGGATCGTCGACACCGAAGATCCCGCGCGCCCACCCGAGAACCTCCAGGTGCAGGCCCCGCACCGTCCAGAGGTGGAACAGCGCCGTCGCGACGTCCACGGTGGCCGGCTCGTCGTCCTCGGCGAGCGCCCAGCGCAGGGCGGCGAGCAGGTTGTCCTGCTCGGCGGCGCAGCGGTGCAGCGCCTCGACCTGGCCGGGGCCGACGAAACGGCCGGCGAGCGCGACGGCCTGCTCCCGGGCCCAGCCGACCAGCCCGGCCATGGCCGCCCCTCGGGCACCTACCGCGTCGAGTCGGGCTTCGCCGTACTCGCGGACCGTTTCCAGCATCCGGTACCGCGGCGGGCCGTCCCCCTCGACCATGGTCAGCAGGGACTGCTCGACGAGTGTCGCCAGGCCGTGACGGACGTCCGGGGTCTGCGCGACGGCGGCGGCGAGGTCAGCGGTGAAGGGCGCAGGAACGACCGCGACCCGTTGCAGCAGGTCACGGTCGTCCTCGTCGAGCAGTTCCCTGCTCCAGTCGACGAGCGCCCACAGGCTCGCGTGCCGCTCCGGCAGGCCGCGCAGGGCGTCGTCGAGCAACGCGAACCGGTCGGTGAGCCCGGCGAGCACGTCGTCGATCGGCATGTGTCGCAGTCGCGCGGCGGCCAACTCGAGGGCCAGGGGCAGGTTGTCGAGCCGGTGGCAGAGGGCCAGTGCCCGCGCGGTGTCCCAGGTGGGCACCGCGCCGCCGGCCCGGGCCCGGGACTCGAGGACGGCGAGCGCGTCGGTGTCGGGCAGCGCCGTCAGCCGGTGCACCAGCTCGCCGGCCAGACCCAGCGGGGCCCGGCTCGTGGCGAGCACCGCGACCTCCGGGGACGCCACCGCGACCAGGTCCGCCACGACGGCGGCCACCGCGTCGAGGACGTGCTCACAGTTGTCCAGCACCAGCAGACCGTCGAGGTCGGGTGCCACCGCGCGCAGGCGTTCCTCGGGGCTGAGCACCCGCCGTTCCAGGCCGAGGTTGCCACCCGTCGACGAGGTGTCCGCACCTCCGAGGGCTGCGAGCACAGTGGGCAGCACCTCGTCGGGTGCGCGCAGGCCGGCGAGTTCGATCACGCGTACCGACTGCCCGGCCGCCGCCGTGCGCCGCGCCACCTCGGCGGCGAGCCGGGTCTTGCCCGCACCGCCGGTCGCCACGATCGTCACGACGGGCGTCTCGGCGAACGCTCCGGTGACCGCCTCGACATCCCCGGCCCGACCGACGAGGGCGGTCAGCGGGCGACGCCAGGCGGCGGGCAGGGTGATCCGCACCGGTGGCCGGAGTCGCGTCACGTCGGGCGGGGCGGTCAGTTCACCCCGCAGCAGCGCCAGGTGCACGGTCGTGATCACCGGCGACGGATCCGTGCCGTACCGGTCGGCCAGGTCGGCGCGCAGCCGCTCGACCACCTCCAGCGCTTCGGCCTCCCGTCCCTGCGCGGCGAGGACCCGGACGAGCAGGGCGGCGGACGGCTCGTCCGGCGGCGTACGCGCGGCGAGTCGGCCCAGGTCGACCTCGTCGAAAGGGCCCGCGCCGGCGAGCGCCGCCTGCGCGCGCAGGGCGGCGACATCCGCGAACAGGCGGGTGTCCTCGATGGTGTCGAGATCCGGGACCTCGGGGAACAACGCGCGCGCCTGGTCGGCCGCGCCGCGGGCGGCACCGACGTCGCCGCACCGGAGCATGGTGCGCGCCTGGTCGACGAGCGTGCGTGCCTGGACCGCGTCGACGGTGATCTCCTCGGCGGGCAGCCGGTATCCGCCCGGCACCGCGAGCACGGGCAGGCCGAGGCGACGGATCCGGGACACCAGCGCCTGGACCGCGCCTGTCGCTCCGTCGGGTGGCGCGCCGCCCCACACGACGTCCACGAGCACACCCACCGAGACCGCCCGCCCGCGCGCCTGCACGAGCGCGCGGAGCACCGCCGCAAGCCGCTCGCCCCGAACGGGCCGGCCGTCGACGGCGAGTGGGCCGAGGGTCGCGATGTGCACGGACCCAGCATCCCCCACGCGCGCACGGACCCGACGACCGCCGGTCGACGAGGCCGGTCACGGCCTCGCGACCGGCTTGACACGGCGACACCTGGTTAGGTTAGCCTAACCTCATGCAGAACGAGTTGGCGTCGGCCAACGGGGGCCGCAGCCTGTCCGGCGTCGACCTCCGTCTGGGCTATCACGGTGTACCGGTGGTGCATGATGCCGTGATCGACCTTCGCGCCGGGGCCGTGACCGCACTCGTCGGGCCCAACGGCAGCGGCAAGTCCACTCTGCTGCGGGCCCTGGCCCGGCTGCACCCGATCGGGTCCGGCGTGGTGCACCTCGCCGACGGCGTCCCGGCGGCAAGCCTCGCGGCCCGGGAGTTCGCCCGGCGGGTCACCCTGCTCGCCCAGAGCCGGCCCGTGCCCAGCGGGGTCACCGTCCGCGACGTCGTCGGCTACGGCCGCCACCCTTACCGGGGTCGCTGGCGCACCGAGGATCCGGAGGGTCCCGCCGCCATCGCCCGCGCCATGGACGTCACCGGCGTCGCCACCATGGCCGAGCGTCCGGTCGACGAACTCTCCGGCGGCGAGTTGCAGCGGGTGTGGCTGGCCACCTGCCTGGCCCAGGACACCCCGGTGCTGCTGCTCGACGAGCCCACCACGTTCCTCGACCTGCGCTACCAGGTGGAGATCCTCGATCTGGTCCGTGACCTCGCCGACGATCACGGCGTCGCCGTCGGCGTCGTCCTGCACGACCTCAACCAGGCCGCGGCCGTGGCGGACGAGGTCGTCCTGCTGCACCGGGGCCGGGTCCGCGCCACCGGCACGCCGGCCGAGGTGTTCACCGAGAACGCCCTCACCGAGACCTACGGGATCCGCATCGAGGTGACCACCGATCCGATCAGCGGACTGGTCACCACCCGCCCCGTCGGGCGGCACACGATCCGCGCCCTGGTCTGAACCACTCCTCACCCACAGCAGAGAAAGACCGTCATGACCCGTACCCGATTCACCGCCCTCATCGCCGTCGTGGCCGCCCTGACACTCGGCGCCTGCGGCACCACCGAGAAGGCCGCCACCCCCGAGACCTCCGCCTCCTCGGCGGCCGGCGGACCGGTCACCATCACCGACAGCCGGGGCAAGGAGATCACCCTCAAGACCCCGGCGACCAAGGTCGTCGGGCTCGAGTGGGGCGAGGTCGAGATGCTTGTCAGCCTGGGCGTCATGCCCGTCGGTGTGGCCGACCCGAAGGGGTACGGCACCTGGGTCACCTCGGCGAAGCTCGACCCGAGCGTCAAGGACGTGGGCGCTCGCGGCGAGCCCAGCATCGACTCGATCGTCGCCCTCCAGCCCGACCTCGTCGTGATGGAGGACGACCGGGGCGGCACCATCGTCAGCCAGCTGGAGAAGTTCGTCCCCGTCGTGGTCGCCAAGGCCAGTGACGCCACCGACAACCTCGGCCGGATGCGCGCTGACCTGACCATGATCGCGAAGGCGGTCGGCAAGACCACCGAGGCGGAGAAGCTGCTCGCCGACTTCGACACGGCCATCGCCGACGGCAGGAAGAAGATCGCCGACGCGGGCGCCGCCGGCCGGCCGTTCGCCATCGCCGACGGCTGGAAGGAGGGCAGCACCGTCAGCATCCGGATGTTCGGCAAGGGCGCGCTCGTCTCCCAGATCGGCATCCAACTCGGCCTCACCAACGCCTGGACCGGCAAGACCGATGAGGTGTGGGGCCTCGGCCAGACCGACGTCGAGGGCATGACCGTGCTCAAGGACCCGAACGTGCACCTCTTCTACAACGCCTCCGACGGCGACGACGTGTTCGCCGACGGGCTCGCCAGCAACGCCATCTGGAAGTCGCTGCCCTTCGTGCAGAAGGGCAACCTGCACAAGATGCCCAACGGCATCTGGACCTTCGGTGGGCCGCTCTCCGGCAAGCAGTACATCGACGAACTCGTCAAGACGTACGCGGTGTGAGCGTGCTGAACGCACCCGCACGCCCGGAGCCGGCCACCCGGCCGGCTCCGGACGGGCGCCGGGCCGTACCCCGCGTCGTCGGGGTCTTCGTCGCGGCGATCCTGCTGCTGCTTCTGGTCGGCGCGGTGCACCTCACCCAGGGCACCTCGAACGTCGGGGCCCTCGACCTGCTGCGGCTCGCGACCGGCGGCGACGACGAGGCGGCCCGCGTCCTGATCGCCTCCCGGCTTCCCCGACTGCTCGCCGGGCTGGCCATCGGCGTGGCACTCGGGTTCGCCGGGGCCGCGTTGCAGTCGATCGCCCGCAACCCGCTGGCCTCCCCCGACACCCTCGCGGTCAACGCGGGCGCCCACCTGGCGATCGTCACCGTCGCCGCGTTCGGCATCTCGTTGCCGGCGCTGCCCGCCGGCGGCCTCGCCTTCTGTGGAGGGCTGGCCGCCGCCGGCCTGGTGATGGCGATGTCCTCCGGTGGGCAGGCCGGCACCACCCGGCTGATCCTCGCCGGCTCGGCGACCGCGCTGGCGCTCGGGTCGGTGACCACCCTGCTGCTGCTCCTGTTCGAGCAGGCCACCATCGGTCTGTTCGCCTGGGGCAACGGCTCGCTGGTGCAGAGCGACCTGACCGCGCTGACCCAACTCGCCCCGGTGATCGTCGGCGCAGCCCTCGTGCTCGTGCTGCTCGGACACCGCCTCGACATCCTCGCCCTCGGCGACGACACCGCCACCGTGCTCGGCCTCGACGTGCGGCGCACCCGACTGACCGTCATGGTGCTGGCCGTGCTGCTCTCCGCCGCGGCGGTCACCCTCACCGGCCCGGTCGGCTTCGTCGGCCTGTGCGCCCCGGTGATCGTCCGGCTGCTCGCCCCCGTGGTGCCGGGGGTGCACCGGCACCGCGTCCTGCTGCCGTTGTCCGGCATCGCCGGGGTCATCATCGTGCTCGGCTCCGACGTGCTGCTCCGTGCCGTGATGGGCGGGCAGGCCGGGGTCGACATTCCCACCGGCGTGGTCACCACCCTGTTCGGCGCGGCGATCCTCATCTGGCTGGCCCGCCGTCACCGCGACGCGGGCCCCACCCGCCGCCCGCCCGGCGGGCACGCGGCCGTCCGCTCCGCCGTCTTCCACCGTGGCGTCGTCGCCATCACCGCCGTCGTGACCATCTCCGCTGTGGCGGTCGGCATGCTCCTCGGCGACACGTGGGTGCTGCTCGGGGACGTCGTCAACTGGATCAACGGCAGCACCGGGCCCGCGTACACCTTCGTGCTGGACCAGCGGTGGCCGCGCGTCGCCGCGGCGGTCCTGGCCGGCGCGGCGCTCGCGGTCGCCGGCACCACCGTGCAGGCGGTCTGCCGCAACCCGCTTGCCGAACCCGGCATCCTCGGCATCACCGCCGGTGCCGGGCTCGGGGCCGTCTCGCTTCTCACCTTCGTGCCGTTGGCCGGGGTGTGGGCCGTCTCCGGCGTCGCCGGGCTCGGCGCGATGCTGGCGTTCGCCCTGGTCTACGGCCTGGCCTGGCGCGGCGGGCTGAGCTCCGACCGACTGGTCCTGATCGGCTTCGGCGCCTGGCAGGGCGGCATGGCAGTGATCACCTTCCTGGTCGTCGCGTTCGACCCGTGGAACACCGGGAAGGCGTTGACCTGGCTCTCCGGCTCCACCTACGGGCGGACGCCGACCCAGGTGCTGCCGGTACTGATCGCCCTGCTGGTGCTCACCCCGGCAGTGGTCGCCGCCCGCCGGGAACTCGACCTGCTGGCGCTCGACGACGACACGCCCCGGGTGCTGGGCGTCCGCCTGGAACGCACCCGGCTGATCGCGCTCGGCGCGGCGGCGCTGCTCACCTCCACCGCTGTCTCGGCCGTCGGCGTCATCGGCTTCGTCGGCCTGGTCGCCCCGCACGCCGCGCGGGCTCTCGTGGGCGGACGGCACTCCCGGGTACTTCCGGTGGCCGCCCTGCTCGGCGCGGCGTTGGTCAGCATCGCCGACACCCTCGGCCGGACGATCATCGCCCCGGCCCAGGTCCCCGCCGGCCTGGTCACCGCCATGATCGGCACACCGTACTTCGTCTGGCTGCTGTGGCGCTCCCGCGCCGTGACGACCAACTCCCGCTAGCCGCCGACCCGAGCCGAGAGAGGCACCATGACCCAGACCCTGCCCATCGCCCCGTGGCGCGTGTTCGACGTCACCGTCGCGGCGGTACGCCGACTCAGCCCGTCGTTCACCCGGGTCACCTTCACCGGCGTCGACCTCGACCGCTTCGCCGACAACGGTTACGACCAGCGGATCAAGGTGGTGCTGCCGCTGCCCGGCGAGCGCGGGGTGCACCTCGCCGGCGGCGCGGACTGGTACGCGGCCTGGCGGGCCCTACCGGACCACCTGCGCAACCCGATCCGTACCTACACCGTGCGGGCGGTCCGACCGCACCTCGCCGAGGTCGACATCGACCTCGTGCTGCACGGCGACAGCGGCCCGGCGACCCGGTGGGCCCGGCGCGCGAGCGTCGGCGACGAGATCGCCCTCGTCGGGCCGGACGCCGGCTACGACGGCAACCACGGCGGGATCGAGTTCCGAGCGTCGACGGCCGACACCCTGCTGTTGGCCGGGGACGAGACGGCGGTGCCGGCGATCGCCGGCATCTGCGAACGACTCCCGCTCGACGCCCGGGGTGTGGTCCTGCTGGAGGTGCCCGACGCCGACGACGTGTTGCCGCTCGTGACGCCCCCCGGCGTCGAGGTCCGGTGGCTGCCCCGGGGGCTCGACGGGCACGGCAGCCGGCTGGTGCCGGCCGTCGCCGCCGCTGCGGCGGAACTGCTGGCTCCCGGCGTGTCGAGGGCCGCCCAGCCCGTACCGGACGTGGACGTGGACACCGAGATCCTGTGGGAGGTGCCGGACGTGGTGGCCTCGGTTCCGCTGTACGCGTGGCTGGCCGGGGAGGCCGGTGTCATCCGTACCCTGCGCCGGCACCTGGTCGCCGAGCGGGGGCTGGACCGGCGGGCGGTGGCGTTCATGGGTTACTGGCGTCTCGGCCAGGCCGACGCCGCCTGACTGCGGCGAGGTGCGGCGAGGGCCGCGTGGTGCGTACAGTTTCGGGTCGGACTTGGGGCGGGCCGGCGCGAGCCGACCCGGAATACGGGACGAGACAACGACGCATGACGGTGGACAGCATTACCGAAAACGGTCAGGACGGCATTGACCGAGACCGGCTGGAGGCTTGCCTCAGCGTCTTCGAGGCCCTGGAGGCGCTGCCACCCGACCACCCCGACGTGGTGCGGGTACAGCGCGCCACCGCCCGGCTCTACAAGGTGATCAAGCAGCGGCGACGCGAGGAGCGGCGGGACGCCGTCCTCGCCGCCGACCGGGCGGTGACGGAGGCTACCGCCACCGGCGCTCCGGGACGGATCGACGACGAGACGCAGGGCATCCCGCTCGCGTCGACGGTTGCGGGCGAGACGGCCGGCTTCCTGCACAACCCGCGCGGCTGCTACGTGTGCAAGCAGCGCTACCGCCAGGTGGACGCGTTCTACCACCAGCTCTGCCCGTCCTGTGCCGCGCTGAACCGGGAGCGCCGCGACGCCCGTACCGACCTGACCGGCCGGCGTGCGCTGCTCACCGGCGGCCGGGCCAAGATCGGGATGTACATCGCGCTGCGGCTGCTGCGTGACGGCGCACACACGACGGTGACGACCCGGTTCCCGCACGACGCGGTCCGCCGCTTCGCCGCGATGCCGGACAGCGCGGACTGGCTGCACCGGCTGCGCATCGTCGGGATCGACCTGCGTGACCCCGCCCAGGTGATCGCCCTCGCCGACGACGTCGCCAGCCAGGGCCCCCTGGACATCCTGATCAACAACGCGGCGCAGACCGTCCGCCGGTCCCCCGGGGCGTACGCGCAACTCGTCGCCGCCGAGGCCGCGGCACTTCCGGACGGCCCACTGCCGGAGCTGATCACGTTCGCCAAGCCAGCCGGGCAGGGCGCCCCGGCGGGCAGCCTCACCGCCGGGCTCACCCCGCACGCGCTCACCGCGCTGGCACTGACCAGCGGCTCGGCGTCGCCGGAGCGGATCGCGGCGTCCACGGCCATCGACGCCGGGGGTCTCGTACCCGACCTCGACTCGGTCAACAGTTGGGTCCAGCGGGTGCAGGAGGTGGACCCGGTCGAGCTGCTCGAAGTGCAACTGTGCAACGTCACCGCACCGTTCGTGCTGGTCAGCCGGCTGCGCCCGGTGATGGCCGCCGCGTCGGCCCGGCGCAAGTACGTGGTGAACGTGTCGGCGATGGAGGGCCAGTTCGGCCGCGGCTACAAGGGGCCGGGGCACCCGCACACCAACATGGCCAAGGCGGCGCTGAACATGCTGACCCGCACCAGCGCCGAGGAGATGCTCACCGACGGCATCCTGATGACGAGCGTGGACACCGGCTGGATCACCGACGAGCGCCCGCATCCGACGAAGATGCGGCTGGCCGACGAGGGTTTCCACGCCCCGCTGGATCTGGTCGACGGCGCGGCCCGGGTGTACGACCCGATCGTCCGCGGTGAGCAGGGCGAGGACCTGTACGGCTGTTTCCTGAAGGACTACGCGCCCTGCGCCTGGTGATCACCCGGTGATCGCCCCTGCCCGATGAGGAGAAGAGACATGTCAGCTGAGCGTGAGTCGTGGCCGACGCTTGACGAGCTGCTGCGCGAGGAGACCGAGCTGGAGCTCGCTGGTCTGTCCGAGACCGACGCGTACGAGCTGGGAATGCTCGCCGTCACCGCCGCGACCGAGCAGCGGCTGCCGGTGTCGGTGGGCGTGTGGCGGGCGGGGCGGCAGCTGTTCCACTGTGGCCTGCCGGGGTCGACCGCGGACAACGACGCGTGGCTGCGCCGCAAGGGGCGGGTGGTGATGCGCTTCGAGCACTCCTCGCTCTACATGGCCCGGCTGTGCCAGGACAAGCAGGTGACGCTCGCCGAGCGGTTCGGCCTGCCGGCCTCGCGGTACGCGGCGGCCGGAGGTGCGGTGCCGCTGCGGGTGCGCGGCACCGGCGTGGTGGGCTGGGTCGGTGTCTCCGGGCTGCCGCAGCTGGACGACCACCGTTTCGTGGTCGACATCCTTCGCAAGCTCCCCCGCTAGGGCGGGGCTGCCCGGCGGCCTCGTGTCGAGGCCGCCGGGCCACCCGCTCAGTGCGCGCGCCGGTTGGCGCGCAGCGCCCCCAGGAGCACGCCGGGCCGGGTCAACGAGCGCGGGTGCTCGCGCATGGAGACGACGTCGTTGAACCGCCGCGCGGTCGGTACGTCCGTGACGGTCGCGGCGATGATCTGCCCGCTGGCCCAGCGGGAGAGCCGGTAGCCGCGTGGGTAGGGTCCGTCGACGTGGGGCAACGCCAGGTCCGCCGAGGTCGAGATCGACCAGGCCGCGTCGACCACGACCTTCTGTAGCGCGAGGAAGTGGCGCGCGGGCGCCCGCAGGTCCGGTCCGGACCGGAGGTACGTCGTCAGGCAGGCCGCGTGCAGGGCCGCCGACGTCATGCCCTGCCCGTACACCGGGTTGAACGACGCGACGGCGTCTCCGACGCTGATCAGCCCGGCCGGGAAGCGCTTCAGCTCGTGGAAGTCCCGCCGCCGGCTGTCGGCGTGGTGGTAGGTCTGGACGTCGCCGAGCATCTCCTGGTCGGCAACCTCGCCGAACTCCGGTGGGAACTGTTCCCGCAGCCGGCGGACGAAGTCCGGGGCGGTGCGCCCCGGGCGGTCGTTGCCGTAACCGGCCATCATGGCCATCCACCGACCGTCCTCGATGGCGAAGAACGCGGCCCCGGCCACGTCCACCGCCGCCTTCGGGGTGTTCAGCGCCAGCACGACCGTCGAGGGCGGGTCGAGGGCCGGACGGCGGAACAGGGCGGTCGCGTAGTTGAGGTGCACTGCCATCCGCCGGATGGCCGGCCGGTCCCAGTCGGCCTGCTCCAGCCAGTCCGACAGTTTGCTGGACCGCCCCATCGCGTCCACCACGAGGTCGGCGCGCTCGACACCGGGCACCCCGCCGACATCGCAGCGGACCCCGGTGACCGCGCTGCCGTCGAACACGAGGCCGGTCGCGCGCGCGGTGATCGTCTTGACGTTCGGCAGTCGGAGCACCTGCTGGCGGATCAGCGTCTCCAGCAGCGGTCGGCTGCCCGCCAGGCTGTCCGCGTCGTCGGGGACGACGACCTTCAGACGTCCGTCGAGGTAGTTGCGCCGGGCTTCGGGCGGCGCCTCGACCGCTCCGCGCGCCAGCGCCTCCGCGCGGAAGCCGGGAAACAGCCGCTCCAACTGGAAGAGGCCGCCGGGCAGCAGCGCGTGCAACTGTGTCCCCTGGGGTACGCCGGGCCGCGCGCCGGTCACCTGCGGGTCGTCCCGGTCGATGATGACGACGGTCTCGGCGTGGTCGGACAGCACCCGGGCGGCCAGCAGACCGGCGACACTGCCGCCGACCACGACGGCCGTGCCCATCGTCGGGGACGGCCGGTCCGGGGGTCGAGCCGCGTTCAGCTCTGCGAAGACCCGGGACGGGGAGAGGGACATCGTGCTCTCCAAGAGGGTAACGAGGTGTGTGCCCTTCCCGGTGACTGTCCAGGAGGGCGCGTCGACGGACCGGCGGACGGCCCTTCGACGTGATGCCGCCGATCGTCGCACAACTGCCTGAACGTCGACCGACAGTGTCCGGCAGATGACCACCCGTTGACCAATGGGGCGGGCCGGGTCGGCGTTCGGACGGGTCAGGTGGCGCGCCCACGGCCCGGCTGTCACCATCTCCGGCATGCCCGTTGCGCGTCGTACTCTGCTCGGGGTCGGCCTGGCCGCCGCGACCTCCGCCCTCGCCGGCTGCGGTGACAGGAACGCGTCGAACCCCGGTACGGCCGGTGACGCGGTGGCCGGCACGGACGTCGCCGGGAGCCGAACCGGCTTCGGTCCGGCGGGCACCATCAGGTCGCCGTCCGCCGCGCCGGGCGCGCCGGTCCCCCCGAGCGGCGGCGCCCCACCGGCAGGTCAGGCCAGCTACGCGCGGGACGTGACCGCGCTGCTGCGACGACACCTGCCCGCCACACCGCAGACCGTCCAGCACAAGGGTTTCCCCGGCGCCGTCGCTCTCGTGCTGGTGGACGGGGAGATGACGGTGCACACCACGGTCGGCGAGGCGCTGCGGTACGGGGCGGGCCCGAAGCTGCTCGCGGCGAGCCAGCGGGTCGCGATGCGCCCCGACTCGATCTTCGACCTCGCCTCGGTCACCAAGGTGTACACGGCGATCCTGCTGTTGCAGCAGGTCGACAAGGGACAGGTCGACCTCGGCGCCGCGGTGCGCGACTACCTGCCCGCCTTCACCGGCACGGGCAAGGAGCGGGTCACCGTCGAGATGCTGCTCACCCACACCAGCGGTCTGCCGGTCGGCGCCAAGGTGACCGGACTGCCCGACAACGCGGCCCGCTGGAACGCCGTACTCACCACGCCGCTGGTCTCCGGCGCCGTGCCCGGAGACACGTTCCGCTACTCCAGCGTCGGGCTCATGGTCGCCGGCAAGATCGTCGAGAAGGTCACCGGCCAACGGCTCGACCAGGCCCTGCGGACCAACCTCACCAGCCCGCTCGGCCTGCCCGACACCGGCTTCAACGCCAGCAGTTGGATGTCCACCAGCTCCAAGGCGGCCCGCCTGGTCGCCACCGACGCCCGCTCGTCCCGGGGTCTGCTGCGTGGCGTCGTCCACGACGACGTCGCCAACCACCTCGGCGGCATCGCCGGTCACGCCGGCATCTTCGCCTCGGCGAAGGATCTCGCGGTCATCGGTCAGCTGCTCCTGAACGAGGGCACCTACCAGGGCAAGCGCATCCTCGCCGCGGCAACCGTGCGTCGGATGCTCAGCAACCACAACGCCGGCAAGCCCGCCATCGACCCCGAGCGGCCCAACCGGACCTCGGCACACGGCCTCGGCGTCGTGCTCAACCAGAGCTGGTTCATGGGCAAGCTCGCCTCGGCGCGGACCTTCGGCCACACCGGGTTCGCCGGCCCCTCGCTCCTGGTCGCACCGGACCGCAAACTCGTTCTGGCGCTGCTCACCAACCGAGCGCACCCCAACTGGAGCTGGTCGAACCCCGACCCCGTCCGGGCCGCCGTCGGCGACCTGCTCGCGGCGGCGGTCACCTGACCGCAGGGGTGGACCATCGCGCCGCATCCTGACACGATACCTGCGCTGACAGTGCACATACTTCGTCCCTCAGGTGGAGGCCCGATGCACACATCCCGCCGCAGGTTGCTCTCGGTGGTGACCGGAGTCGCTCTCGCCGCAGGCCTGTCCGCCGTCACCGCGTCCCGCGCCGCCGAGGCCGCCGCCACACCGACGTACCGACCAGTGATCTTCGTGCACGGCAGCGCCGGGTCGGCGGCCCAGTTCGAGTCCCAGGCCAGGCGGCTGACCAGCAACGGGTACCCGATCGACATCGTCGAAGCGCACGAGTACGACTCCCCGAACACCGCGGCGATCCTGCCCCAGGTGCACGCGGGGCTCGACGCACGGATCTCCCGCCTGCTGGCGGCCACCGGCGCGGACCGGGTCGACCTCGTCGCGCACTCGCTGGGCACCTTCGTCACGCAGGCCTATCTCACCAGCTCACCGGAGCGCGCCGCCCGGGTCGCCCACTACGTGAACCTGGACGGGCGCACCGCGACCACACTGCCGGGTGGGGTGCCCACGCTCGCCGTCTGGGGCGAGGGTGACCCGGCCCGCACCATCGTCGGCGCGACGAACGTGCACCTGCCGGACCAGTCGCACACCCAGACCGTGTCGTCGGTGGAGTCGTTCGGCGAGATCTTCCGGTTCTTCCAGGGCCGTGCGCCGGGCACGACGCGGATCGTGCCCCAACTCTTCGGCACCGCCCGGGTCTCCGGTCGCGCCGTGCTCTTCCCGAGCAACGTCGGCGTCACCGGTGCGACGCTCGAGGTCTACCCGGTGAGTCCGCTGACCGGCGGCCGACTGTCGCACCGGCCCGCGCACCGGCTGTCACTCGACGGCGACGGCTCGTTCGGTCCACTTCCGGTGCTCGCCACGGCCCGCTACGAGTTCGCCATCTCGCGCCCCGGCGCCGCCACGCACCACTTCTACTTCCAGCCGTTCCTGCGCTCGGACTCGTTCGTACGCCTGGCGACAAGCGTGCCGGGCGAGGGTCTCAGCGCTCTCGTCGACACCAGCGACCGGCACACGGCGCTGACGATCCAACGCCAGAAGGAGTGGTGGGGCGACCAGGGCGACGCCGACGACCACCTCTGGATCAACGGCCGGGATGTCCTGAACGCGGCGAACACGCCGCGCGCCAAGAGGACGATCGGCATCTTCGCCTTCGACGACGGCAGCGATGGTGTCACGGACCTGACCGCCCCGTTGCCGGAGTTCTTCAGCCAGACCTTCATCACCGGCATGGACGTCTTCATCCCGGCCACACCGGCACGTCTCGGCCTGGTACGGATCACCGTGGGCCAGCGCGGCGGCGGCCATGAGGTGATCAACGTGCCCAACTGGCGGTCGAGCACCGACCGGGTGACGGTGAGCGTGGACGACTTCTGACCGCGTGCCGGACGCGGCCCGGCCGCTGTCAGGCCGAGACGGAGACCGGGACCGGCTCGCGTGAGCGGCGTCCGACGGCGAAGCTGACCAGCCCCAGGATCAACCCGACGACGGCCAGCACGACGCCCACCCGGGCCGGCGCGAGGTAGCCGAGTCCGGCGGCGATGGCGACGCTGCCCAGGGCCGCGCCCAGGCTGTTCGCGATGTTCATGGCCGACTGGTTGAGCGCCGCGCCCATCAGCTGCGCACCCGGGGCGACGGTGATCAGCCGCGCCTGCAGGACCGGGCCGAGGTAGAGGCTTGTCGCACCGACCAGGAACGCGCCCACGAACAGGCCGACACGCGTCGACGCCACCAGGCTGAACACGGCGATACTCACGATCATCGCCACGAAGCCGATGACCGTGCTGCGCTGTAGGTCGCGGTCGGCCAACCAGCCGCCCAGGGCGTTGCCGACGGTCATCCCGAGGCCCACCGCGACCAACGCCCACGGCACCGTCGCGGCGGTCAGGCCGGTGACGTCGGTGGTGACCGGGGCGATGTAGGTGTTCACCGCGAAGAACCCGGCAAACCCGATGGCGCCGGTCGCCGCGACCAGCCAGACCTGCGAGGTCCGCAGCGCCCGCAACTCGGCGGCCGGCGAGCCGTCGACCGCCGCGGCGACCTCCGGCACGACCGCCAGCACCGCCAGCAGGGTGAGCAGGAAGAAGCCCGCGATGACCAGGTACGCGACCCGCCAGTCGGCCGACTGCCCGAGCCGGGTGATGAGTGGTACGCCGACCAGGTTGCTCACCGTCAGGCCGCCGAGCACGGTGGCGAAACCTCGCGCCTCGTTGCCCGGGCCCATCAGGGTCGCCGCGAGCAGACCTGCCGCACCGAAGTACGCGCCGTGCGGCAACGCCGCCACGAACCGGGCCACCAGCACCAGGTCGAAGGTGGGGGCGGCCGCGGATGCGACAGTGCCGACGGCGAAGAGCACGAGCAGCCCGAGAACGAGCTTCTTGCGGGGCAGGCGCGCGCTCAACGCGGCGATCAACGGCGCGCCGACGACCACGCCGAGCGCGTACGCGGTGATCATCCAGCCGGCGCGGGCGACCGCGTCCGACGACGACCGCGCGTACTCGTGTGGGAGCAGGTTACGGGCGATGTCGGGCAGCAGCCCCATCGCCACGAACTCGGTCAGGCCGACCGCGACGCCACCAAGTGCCAGGGCGGCCAGCGCGGCCAGCCGTCGACCTCTACTCAACTCGATCACCGAAAAAACTTTAGCAACAGCGTTGCGTAATAGGGTGGTGAGATGACTCGCGTCACTGCCGACGTCAGCTTCCTGCGCGGCTACAACCAAGCTCTGGTCATGGCGGTGGGGCGTACCGCTCGCACGTTCGAGCGCGCGACAGTGGTCGAGGCCACCGGCCTGACACCGCAGGCGGTCTCCAAGGTCATCGCTCGGCTGAGCGCCGACGGCCTGATCCGCCCCGCCGGCGTCCGACGTCCGGGCATCGGCAAGCCAGCGGTCGTCTACGAACTCGTCCCGGACAGCCGCTTCGCGATCGGCGCCCACGTGGCCCGGCGTACCCTGCGGCTGGTCCTGGTCGACCTGGCCGGCACCGTGCACCACTCCGCCGTCAGTCCCCTGCCCCGCGACTTCACCCCGGAGCACCTCCTCGACGCCCTGAGCGCCGGCCTCGACACGATGGCCGGCACCGGCGACCTACGAGGTCGGCTCACCGGGCTGGGCATCGGCATGATCGGCCCCCTCGACCACGCCAACGGCCTGGTCCGGGACGCCCACGGCCTGCGGCACTGGCACGACGTACCGCTGCGCGAGATCGCCGAGAAACACCTGGGCCTCCCCGTCCACCTGGACAAGGACGTCACCGCGGGGATCACGGCGGAGGCCTGGCGGCACGGCGCGACGTTCGGCGACGCCGCTCTGATCATGGTCGAGTCCGGCATCGGCGGGGGCTTCTGGCTTGGCGGCGCGGCCCACCGGGGGGCGCACACCAACGCGGGCGAGTTCGGCCACACGGTCGTCGACCTGACCGGGCCCCGCTGCGTCTGTGGCCGCCACGGATGCCTGGAGATCGTGCACCAGCACGCCGCCGAGGCCGGGGACATCGCCCACGCCGCCCGGGTGCTGGCCGTGGGCGTCGTCAACCTGCTGCAGACCCTCGACCTCGCCCACGTGGTGCTGGCGGGCGCGGACCTGCTCGGGCACCCGCAGACCTATCTCGCGGCGGTCACCGAGGCCGTCCAGGCGGACGCCCGACGCGCGCACTGGCTGACCACGAAGGTTGTCCTGTCCAGTCTCGGCGCGGACGTGATCGCCGCAGGCGCCGCCATGCAGGTCCTCGACCAGCACTACGGCATCCCGGAGCTGGGCCATTCCGTGATCGTTGGCGGCTGAGCAGCTCGACACGCCGAGCGCCGCCCTGCTGAGCAGCCACCGATCGCCGAGCGGTCCGATGGCGGCGCGCCCCTACGCCACGAGTGCGTCGGCGTCCGCCCGGGTGCAGCCGCTGGCCGGGCTCTCGCTGTGCGCGATGACCTCGTCGAGCCGCTTGCGCGCCTGCCGGAGCTGGGCGATCTGCCGATCGATGCGGTCGCGTTCGGCGCGCAGCAGGGCACGCGACTGCGGTGTGTTGACCTTCGCGTCGACACAGGGCAGCAGGTCCAGGATGCTCTTGCTGGACAGGCCGGCGGCGTACAGCATCTGGATCAGATACACCCGGTCGGTCGCGTCGTCGAGGTAGTGGCGCTGACCCCCGCTGCTCCGTGCGGCAGTCAGGAGGCCCTGCTCCTCGTAGTAGCGCAGGGCTCGTACCGACACCCCGGTCTTCGTCGCGAGTGCCCCGATCCGCATCGACCCTCCCCCAGGCCGGTGACGTCAGCCACATGGCCTATTCCTCACGCGAACGTCAGGTTCCACCGTAGCTCGCACGCCGACCTCTGCGCGGCGACGGTGTGCTGTCTCACTGGCAGACGCGCCAGTCGTCGTTCTCCTTGACCAGCGCCATCCCCTGGGTGAACCTCGCGCCGGTGGCCGCCTGGACCGCCTCGACCTGGACGGTCCCGGTGACCCGCCCGTTGTGGTTGTTGACGTTCACGCCGGTGATCTCGTAACTGCTGATCTTCAACTGCGCGCTCTGGATCCGCACGAAGTCCTCCTGCGGCATGGTGTCGCGCACCCGGTCGCACAGCCGCCCGTACGCGCCCGCGTAGTTGCCAGCCTGCACGTCGTCGAGGTAAGCCGTCGCGGCCACCCGGACCGGTTCGACGGTGTCCTTGACCGAGCGGTAGAGCCAGAGGCCGACGCAGGTGCCAACGACGCAGCACAGCGCCAGTAGGGCGCCGACGACGATCAGGACCGTACGAAGCGTCCGGTTGGGGGGCCTCGGGCCGGGAACCATTATCGGCTCGTACGTCATGGCCCAGAGGGTAGGTCTGCCTCGCCAGCGGCGAGAGCCCGCTGGGCGGCTGGTGGTTCACACTCAGGAGGCGGACGACCCCGGCGTCGGCACGCCACCGGCGACCGCACGGGCGGGCGGCGCCGACGCCGGGGCCGGTCGCAGATTCGCGGGTACGGGCAGCGCGCTGCCCCTGATGAACTGGCCCCAACTGGTGTTCCAGGCCGTCCAGCCGTTGCCCGACTGGAGCCGGACCTCGGTGCCGGTGACGGTGACCAGGTCACCGACCTGGGTGACGCCCATCAGCCAGTCGGCGTTGGCCGGCGAGATGTTCGTGCAGCCGTGCGAAACGTTGCGGTGTCCCTGATCCGACACCGACCAGGGTGCGCCGTGGATGAACTCGCCGCCCCAGGTGAGCCGCTGCGCGTCCTCGACGTTCACCACGTAGCCGCCGTTCGGCTCGCCGCGCGTGTCGAACGTGGTGTACTGGTACTTCTCCATGATCACCATCTTGCCGCTGGACGTGGGCGTGCTGCGCTTGCCGAGGCTGACCGGGATCTTCCGAATCAGTTTGCCGTCGCGCAACACCCGCATCTGCTTGGTGGCGTTGTCGACCTCGATCGCCACCTGCCGTCCGATCCGGAACGTCGCGGTGCGGTCGGCGTCACCGACGAGGTCCTTGCCGATCGGCAGACCCTCCAGTCCGGCCCGGACACTGATCGTCGTGCCCGGCCGCCAGAAGTCGGGGGCCCGGTAGTAGACCTGACTGCCGTCGTCGACCCAGGACCAGGCACCCGGCTGGGGTGGGCTGGTCGTGACGAACAACCGACGTTGCACGGCGGCGCGGGCCGCCCTGGCGATGGGCGGATCGAAATCGATGGTCACCGGCATGGCCGTGCCGTACGTCTGCTTGTCGGCGACGTACAAGGTGCTGCTCACCTGCGGCTTCGTCGACGACGCCGCGGTGGTGAAGCTGGTGGTGCGGGTGGTGGTCCGCCCGGAGTCGCCGCTGGCGGTCACCGACGCGGTGTACGTGTGCTGCGGGCGCAACGGGGCGCTCGGCACCCAGGCGGAGCCGTCCTCGCGTGGCTCCGCCCTGACCACCGTGCCCGCCTCGTCGACGATGCGGACGGCGGTGATCCTTCCGCCCGAGACGAGCGGAACCACCTCGGCGCTGAGCGGCACGTTGCGGGAGAGATCGGCGGGTGTGACGGTGAGTTCAGGCGACGGCACCACCTGCTCGGCCGAACGTACGGCGGCCTTCCGCTCGGTGGTGCATCCACCGAGGGCCAGCGGTGTCGCCGCGACGGCCACCGCGACGAGCACCATCCGCCTTCGTAAACCCATCGAACGCCCCCCGGCTCCCGTGTGCTCCGTGGCGGCAATTCTCTCCGCGTCGTCTGCACCCCGCGCCGTTTCCGCAAACTACCCAACAAAGGTGCTGCCGCTGACTGACACCCGTCGCCGACCGGAAGGCGGCACATCGCCTCGATGGGCCTTCCAAGCCACTGTCGCCTCCTGCGCAAAGGCCAGTGGGTGTGGTCGCCACTTATGACGAAGGCAGGGCCAGTGGGCTACCACCCCCACCAGCCCTGCCACAGCTTGCGCCCGGACTCGGCGAGAGACAGGGACGTCAGCTAGGTGAAGAGTATGCAGCCATCCCCCGTCCAGGCTCTGCGTCATCTGACACACAAGCGGACTCCTCACGGAATCGAAACTCGCACCGCAGACACTCGCGTCCTCGCAATAATTGTTAAATTTGTTCTCCGGATGGTCGATCCGAATCGAGTTCTGGGTCTACCGCTCCGCGCCTTGAGGGCCTATGCTCCCGGAACCAGGTTTCGTCCCTTGTGGCAGGTCGGCTCCCCTACCAGGGCCTTCAGGATCTCCACCTAGGACGCGTCCCGGACTCGGCGATGTGAGACGTTCAAGGAGACGTCATGAAGACAGATCCAAGCTTGATCTTGGGTGGGGTTGTTGTTGCGATTGCATTTATGGTGCTCGCGGGCTACGTCGTGTCGCAGCTCAGCGGCCGGAGCAGCAGGATCATCGTTGCCGTGCTTCTAGCCTTGGGCGCGCTCTTTGCGACCCTCCCGCCGGTTCTGACCGCCTTGGCGGGCCAGTGACCGTCGACGGGCGCAGCACCTCTGCGCCCACGCTCGCCACTGTGGCTGGCCGCGGCTTCGACCTGACCGAGCTCAGCCCACCGATGGCATTCCTCAGCCGTCTTTCACCCGAGCAAGTGCGCAATCTTGACCAACTATCGTTGGGCCCGAGGACGTACCGCTCGGGACATCGGCTCTTTTTTCAGGGCGAGGTCTCCGGGCCCGCGTTTCTTGTGCGTGGAGGACGACTGCGGCTGACGCTTGCAGCACCCAACGGACACGAGATGCTTGTTGACCTTTGCGGACCAGGAGACATTGCGGGCTACGGCGAGATGTTCCTCGAGAGTAAGCGCCAAGTGACCGCCACAACCGATGGCGACACGGTCCTTCAAGTACTACCTCACGCTGACCTGCGACGACTCATCGATCAGCAGCCTGCCATTGGGCGCGAGCTTCATCGCTACACGCTCACGCGTCTCGATGCCAGCCGCACCGTCGGCCTTGCCAACGGCACATATTCCGCAGCTGCTCGAGTTGCCCAAACACTTATAGACATCGACCGCAGATTCGGCTTCCGACAACCAGATCGTACAAGCCGATTAGATGGCATCAACCAGAATGACATCGCTGGCATCACCGCCGCATCCCGGGAAACTGTCGCACGCGCCCTTCGACAGCTTCGAAAACTTCACGTGGTCAATACCGGGCGAAATTCCGTGATCATCCTCGACCATGACCTCCTGACCTTGATCGCGAGTGACTCCGATTTGACGGCCAAGAAAAAATGAGGTCGTCGAAGTCTCGGTAGTAGCTGGCACGTCCGGCGGGAAGAGGCTGACTCGATTGGCGCAGCATCAGAGCAACCGGTCTTGGCCCGCCCCGTTCGCTGAACCACAGAAGGGCTGGGAAGGCGACGAGCCGATCCGCCCACCGACCCGAGCCCCGGCATCGACCTAGAGCCGCTCACCGAACGTTCGACGAAAATCGTGTTGGGGCGGCCTTCCTCAGGATGGCCCGCGACCGCTGCTGACCGGATGCGGCAGAGCACGCCGAGATGCGGAGTGCCGGCGCAGCCGTCGATTACGGTTTTTGGAGAAGAATCAAGAAATTGAGATCGAGCCGACATCGCAGCGGCTCCGCAGAGCTAACGAGGCAATCGCGCTGCGCTATTTAAGGGAGACTTAATCGTGCCGACTGGAAGCGGGCAGGGGGTCCGCTCGTATTCTTCCCTCTCGGAAGAAAGGTGTGCCCCCGTTGATAAATCTCCGCTCCACCCCTCGACACCGCCGTTCCGTCACCGCCCTGCTGCTGGTGAGCGTGGCGCTCGCCGGCGGCTGCAAGGAGGCACCGGCAACACCGGGCGCCTCCGGCCCGTCCAGCGACACCGGCATCGGCTCGTCCGGCCCGGACGCTCCGACGGCCACGACCCCGGGCGACCCGTCCGCCACGCCGAGCGCCCCGGGTACCTCGGCCACCCCGTCCGCGCCGAACAAGCCGTCCACCCCGGCTACCAGCGCCGCACCGCCCACCGCCTCCGGTGGCTGGATCACCATCGACGCCGCCGCGCAGGCCGCCGCGACGAAGGCGTTCTTCGCGCGCAAGCCCAAGCTGGTGACCGGAAACCCGGTCAAGGTGCCCGAGTTCAACGTCGGCTGTACGACCAGCCACCACAACAGCGACGACCCGATCGTGCTACCGAAACTGGTGGGCGGCTCGCACAACCACACGTTCTGGGGCAACAGGTCGACCGACGCCAACTCGACCGCCGAGTCCCTGCGGGCGTCGAAGGCCACCACCTGCAACTCGCCTGACGACCAGTCCGCCTACTGGGTGCCGACGATGTACCAGAACGGCAAGGTGGTGGACCCGAAGGAGGTGACCGTCTACTACGGTTCCCGCCTGAAGGATCCGAGTAGGACCCAACCCTTCCCGTTCGGCCTGCGAATGATCACCGGCAACGCCAAGAACCAGGTCGACACCCCGGACAAGCAGGGCAACCACTTCTGGTGCGCCGGCATCGGTGGAGAGATCGGCCGCAGCGCCGACAAGACGTTCCCGGTCTGCGCCAAGACCGCGCACATCGTCCGGCAGATCACCTTCCCGGACTGCTGGGACGGCAAGCACCTGGACAGCCCCGACCACAAGGCGCACATGGCCAACGGGGACCACACCGGGGCGTGCCCGAAGAGCCACCCGGTGCCCGTGCCATCGGTGTCCTTCGTGATCTCCTACCCGTTGAGCGCGAACACGGACGGCATCACCCTCGCGTCCGGCACGTCGTTCTCGATGCACGCGGACTTCTTCAACGCGTGGAAGGACGAGGCGCTCGCCGCACGGGTGCGCAACTGCCTCGACCAGGGCGTGAAGTGCAACTCGGCCGGTAACTTCTAGAGCGGTCGGTCGATGTGAGCTGGCCAGCGGATCGTCGCGGGTTAGTGATCGAAACGTAGCGAGGTCTCCGGTGGACGGCTCTGCCACCGGGCGGAATTGAAGACCGGGGACCTCGCCTAGTACTGCAAACGGCAGTAGGCGAATCGAGTTCGACTCGCGACCGGCTGCCTCACCGGGGTAGGCGGGCCTCGATGGTGTCGGCGGCGTGCAGGGCGCCGCCCGCCGTGCGCAGGTCGTTCTGCATGGCGCGCAGTCGCTGCCGGGTAGTTGGCTCGTCGAGCAGGCCGCGGACGGCTTCGCGCAGACGTTCGGCGGTGGCGTCGGCGGGAGTGAGGACCGTTCCGAGGCCGAGGGCGGCGACGCGTTCGGCGGTGGTTTGCTCCTCGGGGGTGTGGGGGATGGCGACCATCGGCACGGCCGCTGCCAGAGCTTCCATCGTGGAGTTCATGCCGGTGTGGGTGACGAAGGCGTCGGCGTGTGCGAGTACGGCAGGTTGTGGAATGTGTTGGTGGGCCTCGATGTTTGCGGGCAGTGGGCCGAGGTCGGTGGGGTTGATGCTGCGGCCTACGGACATCACGACGTGGTACGGCTCGTCGGTGAACGCTTGGATGCAGGCGTGGAAGAAGTCCCGGCGGCTGATGATCGTGCCTAGCGAGACTAGGACCATCGGACGTCGCGGGGGCGTCCAGTCCTGTGCGGCGGGCATCCGGGTGGGGCCGACGAATGCGTAGCGGTCATTGTCGAAGGTTTCGTTGTGCACGTGGAAGGACTTGGGCTGGTAGACGAGGTTGAACTCGGCGGGTTTGTAGAAATCGTGCAGCTGGAGTGGGGGGATGCCGTGCCGGCTGAGGACGGCGTCGAGCAGGGTGTCGAACTCGGCTTTGACGGGGCTGGCGGCGAACATGCCGACGATGAAAGTCCCGAAGTCGTAGCCCTCGCTGGCGGCGTGGGCGGACCAGGACTGGATTCTGGGGAGATGCCACTTGGCGGCGAGCATCGGGCCGGCCCATGCAAGCCAGTCGTTGACAATCAGATCGGGCCGGTCGTCGGCGTATCGCGTCTCGATCTGCGGCAGAACGTGCTCTAGTTGCTGGAGCAGGGCGAGGGTGGCGCGTGCGGCGGCGTCCATGCCGTCGATCACGATGGTCTCGGTGGGGCGGGGCTCATAGGAGATGGTCTCGGCCCCGGTCGGTCGGATGCGTTCGACCATTGAGTCGTCGGCGGGAAAGGTGATGCGGTGACCCCGCTCGACCAGTTCCCGCGCGATCGGCAGGAGAGGGTTGAGGTGACCGGCCTCGGGGAGGCTCATGAAGGCGATGTGGGCCATGACGGATCTCCTTACACAGTAGGTGCCGAACCGCCCGCTGCGGAGTGCCTATTTCGGGCGGAATCGGTATCCGGGCGGGCGTCAGACGGCGTCGAGGGCGCTTGGGCTGTCGGCGAGGCGGCGGGTGGGGTTCTTGCCGGGCAGGCCCAGGCAGAGCACCGCGCAAATGAGGAAAGTGCCGATCGCCCAGGGGGTCGCGTGTGTGATGGCGCCGGTCAGGCTTTGGCTCGCGTGGGCGAAGAAGAGATTGCCGATGATGGCAACGCCCAGGGCGCCGCCGAACTGCTGAGCGGTGGAGAAGATGCCGGAGGCGCCCCCTGCGAGATGCTCGGGTACCGCGGTGAGGACGATGTTGACCAGCGGTACGACCACGAAGCTGAGGCCGATGCCGGCGACGAGCAGGCCGGGCACCAGCGGCCAGGCGCCGGCGTGCCGGGGGATGGCGTCGTTGAGGGCGCGCTCGACCCAGAACAGTCCGCCAGCCATCAGCAGGTTCCCGATGACCAGGACGTTGCGGCCGATCATGGCGGCCAAGGTGACGACGACGGGAGCGGAGATCAAGGAACCGGCGCTCATGGCGACCATCAGCACGCCAGCCTGGCTGGGTGTGTAGCCTTGGCCGGCCTGCAGCCAGATGGTGAAGATCAGGAAGAAGCCGGACATGCCGGCACCGAACATCAGCTGGATCAGCAGACCCGAGCCGAAAGCTGGCCGCTTGAAGAGCGCGGCGGGCAGCAGTGGACCTTCGATCCGGCGCCAGGACTCGTAGCCCACCAAGGCGGCAAGGGCCAGGATACCGCCGCCCAGGCAGATCCAGCCCCATGGCGGCCAGCCGTTCGAGCGGCCCTCCACAAGCGGCAGCACGATCGCCACCGGGCATAGCGCGAGGATCAGGTTGCCGGCCACATTGATGCGTCCGCCGGCCCGTCCCTGTGAGGCGGGGATCCACTTCGCGCCCAGCAGCAATGCTCCTGCGGCGATGGGAATGTTCACGGCGAAGAGGGTGCGCCAGCCCCAGCCGAACAGGTCCCAGTCCGTGAGCACTCCCCCGAGCAGCACACCCGCGGCGTTCGCGACGCCCGCTGCGACCCCGAACAGGGCGAAGGCCTTGCCGCGCTCCGAGCCGTTGAACATGGCGCGCAGTGAACCGAGCACCTGCGGCAGCAGGGCTGCGGCGGCCACTCCCTGGACTGCACGGGCGGCGATGAGCTGGCCCGGGTCGTAGGCGATGGCGCTGCCCGCGGACGCCAGGGCGAAGCAGGCCACGCCGGTCAGAAACAGCCTCTTGCGGCCGAACCGGTCGCCCAGATGTCCCGCGATGATCAGCGTCGCGGCGAACCCGAGCATGTACGCGGACACCGTCCACTCCAGCTCCGCCGATGAGGCGCGCAGTTCACGGCCGATGGACGGTAGGGCGGTGTTCACGATCGAGGCGTCGATCAGATCCAACAGCGCCGCGATCATCATGACGATGGCGGCGGCCCACCGCTTCGGATATGCCGCCGGGCCCACGGCCGCACCCGTGGGCCCGGCGCTTCGGTCGCCTAAACGAGACATGACACTCCTTTGCACACATCGCCCGGCTCGCGGGCGGAGGCGCCGAAGCCATCGGCACGGAGGGTGCGTCAGCGGATCATACGCCCGAATGTCAGTATCATACCACGACATGGTATAGTCAATTCGTCGATTGATTAATGCGCGTGGGCGGATGGCATAATCAGACCGTGACAACACGACATACCGCCCAAGACCGGGAGCCGGCCGGGCCGCAGCGGACCAGGCGATCGCCGGCCCCACACGAGCGGCAGCGCGACGCTGAGCGCACCAAGGCCCGCATCCTTGACGCCGCGGTAGAGGTGTTCTCCGCCAAGGGCTTCGACCGTGCCCGCGTGACCGACATCGCCGAACGCGCCGGTGTGAACCAGCAGCTCATCTCCTACTACTTCAACAGCAAGCGGGGCCTGTACCAGGAGATCGGCCGCCGCTGGCGGGCCTACGAGGCCGAGACCATCCCCGACGATCTGGACTTCGCGGAGCAAATCAAGCGCGGCGTGCGAGCCAGCGTCGACCCTCGATTCGGCGGGCGCCTGCTCGCCTGGGATGGCCTCTACGACACCGACGAGAATGATGAGGGGGCACAGGAACGCAACGCCCAACTCCAGCAAGAGGTGCAAGCGCTCCGCGAGCGGCAGCGCGCCGGTGAGATCGACGACCGCTTCGACCCGGCCGCGCTGATCCTCATCGGCCTAAGCGCTGGCAACGCGCTCGCGGTCTATCCACACCTGGCCCGCGGCCTGTTCGGCACCGACACAGTCTCACCCGAGCTGGTCGAACACTACGCCGAACAACTCGCCCAGGTGATCAGTGCTCTGCCGGCAGCAGTTCCACCCAGCGTGCCACGGGCACAGCCAAGTTGCGGTGGCGGCGGATGCGATCGGCGAGGTGGCTGAGGTTCGGCTGGACAACGAGATCGTGGACGGGTCGTAGGCCAGATCCGTGGGATCCGTGATGCTGCGCCGAATCAACAGCCAGTGGCCATATCCGTCGACGGTGCCGGGCAGGGAGGCCACGGCCCAGTCGTAGAGCCGCGGCCCATTGGCGCCGTCACCGCAACTGCGCCGCTTCCGCGCCAGGGCCGGCGCGTTCGCGGCAAAGACGTCCGGGCGGGGGTTCCCGGTCGTGGTGGGGATCCGCTCGTTGCGGGGCACGGCGACGACGTAGCCGATGCCCTGCTGCTGCAACCAGGTCCGGAACTTCGAGTTCTGCCCGTATGCCTCGTCCGCGGTGACCCACTTCGCCGGCAGGCCGGTGCCGTACTAGGGCGCGCTCCTCGACCGCAGCGTCCCGCTGCTGGACAGTGACCGGATCTCCGCACAGTCGCGGCAGGAACTAACCTCTATCGTCTACCGCCTGCGGGCGGACGGACCCACCGGCACAGGGACGGGCAGATGACCGACGACCAGGAAGCCGCCGGAGCGATGAACTTCATCTTCGAAGCTGGCGTCCTCAAACGCGCCGCCCGGACCGGCTGGTGGTTTGCCGGCGTCAAACAACCCGAGTCCATCGCCGAACACTCCTTCCGAACGGCGCTCATCGGGATGATGCTCGCCGCCATGGAGGGCGCCGACCCGGCCCGAGTGTCGATGCTCTGCACCCTGCACGACACCCAGGAAACCCGGATCACCGACATTCCTCACAACGCCAAGCGCTACCTCACCGCCGTACCCAACACCGCGGTCACCGCCGACCAGGTCGCCGCCTGTCCCCCAGCCGTCGCCGACGTCATCACCGCCGCCGTCGCCGAATACGAAGCCGGGGAGACACTGGAAGCTGTCGTCGCCCGCGACGCCGACAAACTGGAATGCCTGGTCCAAGCCGTCGAGTACCGCCATCAGGGCATCGACAACGTCCAGCGCTGGATCGACAGCTCACGAGCCGCTCTAAAGACCGCCAGCGCCCACCGTCTTGCCGACGCCGCTCTTACCGGGCAACTCCTCGCCTGGCTCACACCCCCGCCGCAGCATTAAGCGTTCAACACTTGGCGTTCCACTGTGGAAGACGCTCGGCAGACGAACGCCATCCGGACCGAACGGCCGCCGACACTCGACAACTGAGCCTTTTCAAGCTGATTTCGCAGTTCGGAGGGGGTGCGGCAGGCCCGGAGATCGATGAGGGCGAGGAGCCAGGTAAGACAGCAGTCGACCCGGTCGACCGGGCACACGCGCGGATTCGTGCTCGTGGCGAACGGCGCCATCGCCACAGTGACGTGGCTCCCGGTGGGGGCATCTTCCTTGGTTGATCGCTGTCGGACCGGGAGCCTCACCTCAACCCGCTGTCGCGGGCATCCGAACCCGTCCCCACAGCACACGTCAGTCGAAGAACGCTCAATGGCTTCGGATCAGGTGCGCTTGCGGCGCGCGATCTCGTCAGAGAGTTGCTGCACCTGGGCGGGGTCCGCGTCCCGGGCAAGGGCGACGTAGTGGTCCATGACGGCCGGCCGGTAGCGCACGGGCATCGTCTGCCCTGGGGCGAGTCGGGTGAGCTCGGTGATCGTGAGGCCTTCGTCCGCGATACCGCGGAACGAGATGCCGTCGGCGGTCTCCACGTCGAACATCAGGGCCACGCGAGGGTTGCTGTTCACCTCCCGCCAGTCGACGAGAACGCCGAGCGCAAGCGCCCCCGTACGCAGTTCCGCATTGCGAGCCCGCGCGTCACTGCTCATCAGCGGGTTCGGGGCGATCCCGGGGAAGTCGGGCCCGACGCCGAGCGATTCCCGACTCAGGTCGGGCCTGAGCTGGTCCATCAGATCGCTGTGGTTGTTCGTCGAACCGATGATCCTGCCGATCATCGCGTCAAACATCCTGCCGAACATCCTGACCTCTTCCCCACAACGCTGCCGGAGTCTCGGCCTGGCGCTCCGCCTCACCGCGATTGTATGGCGGCCATTCCCGAGCGCCATGGCATCACCCCGTCTCGATGGAGTCGCCGTCCAAGCCTCGGGGTACCGCCATCAAGGCGTCGACAGCGTGCAGCGCCGGATCGTCAGCTCACGAGCCGCGTGGCGGGTATTCACCGACGACAGGAGGCACTTACTCGCCCGCGGCGCGCAGACGCCGCCGCGACGGGTCGGATATTCGTACGACGGCGGCGGCCGGTCACCTTGCGG
The DNA here is from genome assembly GCF_040649995.1 of Micromonospora sp. NPDC048835. Taxonomy (NCBI): domain Bacteria; kingdom Bacillati; phylum Actinomycetota; class Actinomycetes; order Micromonosporales; family Micromonosporaceae; genus Micromonospora; species Micromonospora sp. NPDC048835. Next base: position 128,681 of record NZ_JBEZGM010000016.1, read on the forward strand.
GTGACCGGCCGCCGTTGTGTCGATCAGTTAGAGCTTCGCCGTGCCCGCCTCGGTGGCCTCCTGCACCGCCGACGAACGCCGAAGCTCGGCCCGCTCGTCGCCAGCCTCCGCACGGTCCGCGCCGGCCACCTGCGCCGACCGGTTGGTGGTCGCCGCCGCCTGGTCACCGGTCACTCCGCCACGGATCCGGTTGTTGGTGGCCACCTGGGCGGCCGGGTCGTTGGACGTCACCGTCAACGAGCCGTTGATGATGTTGTCGTCGACGGTGACGCCGCCGGTGGTGCTGGTGACGCTCACGTCCGCACCCCAGTAACCGCCGGAGGCGCAGCTGTCGAGAGCGCCGTTCGGGCCGAGCTGCACCCCGCCCACGTTGCCGGCGAAGGTGGCCCGACCCTGCACCGCGCTGCCGCACACCACGCTGCCGGTGGCACTGTTGAGCACCGACAGCGTGCCGTCGACGAACGAGTCGTGCAGGTCGGTGTAGTAGGTGCCGGTGCTGCTCAGGTTGCGCTGCACCTGGGTGCCGCCGTCGAGACGGACCTCACCGGCGCCGACGCTGACGTTCCCGGTGACCGTCGACCCCTCGGCGAACAGGAAGCTGTCGATGGTCGCGGACCCCTTCGGCCGTACGGTCACGGTGCCGGTGCGGGCGTCCTTCAGGAAGATGCCGTACCCCCCGGCGGCGAGCACCACCTGGCCGTCGACAGTGGTCTCGGTCGCGTCGAGGTACCCGTCGGCGGCGACGCGGACCTCGCCGCTGACCCGGCCACCGCGCACCACCAGGTTCCCGCCGGCCGCGACGGTGACGTTGCCGGTGATCGTGGTGCCGGTCAGCGCACAGGACTCGCCGGCGGGCACCAGCAGGTCGTTGGGCACGGTCACCGCACCGCCGGTGCCGATGCAGTGGGTGACCAGGTCGGCGTGGGCGGAGGGTGCCACGGCCAGCACCGAGGCCGCGATGACGGCGCTCACGGTGGCCAGCTTGGCGACGGTACGTCCGGGCATCGTTGTACTCCCTGTCGGTGAGGTTCGAGGGCTCATGCGCCGACGTCCGATCGGGCCGCGGCCCGGACGATGGCGCCCTGCTGCCGCCGGTCGAGCGTGCCGCCGGTCACGAGCGCGGCGGTGACCGCTTCGACGTGCCTGACGAACTCCGCGTGACCGGGGTAGTCGGCGTTTTCGGCGATCAGATCGTTGATGGTGCAGCCGTCGCCGGTGTCGACGTTCGCCACACCGGTGTCGGCACCGCCGACGATCACGGTGGCCCGGGTGTCCGACTCGGGGCAGCGGTCGGTGCCGTCGACCACGACGGTGAATGTGGTCGACTGCTCGGTGGAGGTGTTCCCGGCGGTGTCGGTCGCCCGGTAGCGCAGGGTGTGCGCGCCGGGCGTCCGGACGGCGACCGCGGCGGTGTACGCCGTCCAACCGCCGGAGTCGAGCGCGTACTCGATCCTTGCCACGCCCGACTCGGCATCGGTCGCGGTGACGGTGACCGTCGCCCCGCCGACGTACGCGCCGCCGTCGTCGCGGTCACCGGCGACGGTGGCCGTGACGGTGGGCGCTGTGGTGTCCTCGGCCGGCGGCGACACGATGGTGAAGTGAGACATCTGCTCGGCCGAGGTGTTGCCGGCGACGTCGGTGGCCCGGTAGTGCAGCATGTGCATCCCGGCCCCGGTCACCACGATCGGGTCCACGTACGCGGTGAAGGCGGCGCCGTCGAGGGCGTACTCGATGGTGGCGACGCCGGAGCCGCTGTCGGTGGCGGTCAGCGTCGCGGTGGCCGTACCCACGTAGTTGCCGTCGCCGTCGCGGTCGCCGGTCAGCGCGGCCGTGACCACCGGCGCGGTGGTGTCCTCCTCCCCCGGCTCGACGATGCGGAACGACACCGAGCCGACCGCACTGGTGTTGCCTGCCGTGTCGGTGGCCCGGAACTGCACCGAGTGGTCGCCGACGGCGGTCACCCGCACCGGCTCGGTGTACGGGGTGAAGCTGGTGTCGTCGACCTGGTATTCGACGGTCTCGACACCGGAGTCGGCGTCGGTGGCCGTCACGGTCACCGTGGCCGCACCGAGGTAGTTGCCGTCCGGGTCCCGGTCACCGGAGACCGCGCCGGCCACCGTCGGCGGTGTGGTGTCGCCACCCCCACCGCCCTCGGTGACGACCAGTTCGCCGACCATCTGGCTGTGGCCGGGGATCGAGCAGAAGTAGCGGTACCGGCCCGGGGTGAGGGTCACCGTCGCCTGGTGGCGGCCGTTGTTGGCGTCGAACGGACTGGCCAGGATGTTGACTGTGACGTCGTGGTTGTAGCCCTCGGTGCTGGTGTCGAAGGTCAACGTGTGCGGCATCCCGATGGTGTTGCCGGTGGCCTCGCTGTTCTCCCAGATGATCGTGGTCTCGCCGGCCACCGCCTGGGCGGGTGCGGACTTGTAGCGGGTGATGTCGCCGTCGGCGGTCCAGGTCAGCACCTGTGCCGCGGCTCGGGGGGCGGCGGAGGCGGACGTCGCCACCCACGGGGTCACCGTGAGCAGGAGCGCCGCCAGCACTGCCGTTATTCGTCGGGTCATCGTCACTCCTAGAGTTCCCGTACGCGGACGTTGCGGAACTCGGCCAGGTCGTTGTCACCGTGGTTCTGCAGACCGACGAAGCCGCGCAGGAACTGCCGCAGGTCGGTCGGTGGGTCGCCGGCGCGCGACGACTGCTTGCCGGGCGTGTTGTCGAACTCGTTGATCACCACGCCGTTGCGGATCATCGTGTAGTGCTGCCCGACGACGCGGATCTCGTAGTCGTTCCACTCGTTCTTCGGTGTCACGCCAGCCTGGGCGAGCGGCACCGGGTCGAAGTTGTAGACCGAGCCGGTCTTCTGCGGCTCACCGGTGTCACCGTCGTAGATCTGGATCTCGTGTCCGCAGTAGATGGCCATCCACGCGGTCGAGGTCCGGGCCGAGCCGACAGTGCCGCAACTGCCCGGTGGGCGCTGCTCCAAGGGGGTGCGCAGGTCCGGGAAGCGGATGAAGACGCCGGTGTTGGCCCGGCCGGTACCCGGGGCGATGTCCTTGAACTGGAGCCGCAGCGAGAAGTCGCCGAGTTCCTTGGTGTGCCAGAGCATGCCCAGGCCACCGCTTGGCCGCAGCGAGCCGTCCGGCTGGATCGCGAACGACCCGGTCGGTGCCTGTTGCCACCCGCGCAGCGACTCGGCGGTGCCGTCGAAGAGCGGCTCGTACCCGGTGTGCCCGGTGCGGCCGATCTCGGACGCGGCGGCCAGCCGGGTCAGGGTGCCCGACTCGCGGGCGGTGAGCAGGTCGTCGTCCTGCAACGCCTGGGTCACCGTCTTGACGTGCCGGACGAAACCGTCGTGGTCGGCCCAGGTGCTCTCGTCGTCGATCAGGTCGTTGGCCGTGCAGCCCTGCCCGACCGTCCGACTGGGCACGCCGGTGTCGGTGTCGCCGAGCCACACGTTCGCCCGGTCGTCCGGCACCGCGCAGCCTACCGTGACAGTGCTCTGCACCGTCGCCTTCTCACCGTCGGCGTACGTGACGGTCAGCTTCGCGGTGTAGGTGCCGACGGCGGCGTACGTGTGCCGGGGGTTCGCCTCGGTCGACGTGGCACCGTCGCCGAACTCCCACCGGTGGCTGACGCCCCCGGAGCGGGCACCGTCGAAGGCGATGGTCAACGGCTTGTTCTGTACGGCGACCGAGGTCGCCGCCGGCGCCGGGGTGGGCGCGCCGCCGGTGTAGGTGATCCGGATCAGCTTCTGGTTGGGGTGCAGGCTGAAGAACCCGCCGCCGTAGTCGAGCAGGTAGAGCGCGCCGTCCGGGCCGAACTTGGCGTCCATCCAGCTCTGCAACCGGGTGTCGCCGTTGCCGCCCGGGATGATGGCCCGCAGCGACTCGGCGTACACCGGTGGGGCGGCCTGCGGCACGCCGGCCGGGTCGACGGTGACCGCGACCCGGTTGGCCGCGTTCGACTGGTCGCCGATGAACCACTTGCCGTCCCAGTGCTCCGGCCAGGCGACGCCGCTTGCGGTGTCGACGAGGCTGCGGTGGTACGTCGGGCCGGACATGATGGCCTGACCGCCGCCGCGCAGGTACGGCTGGGTGTAGGTGGCGTCGGCGGCCACGTAGGTGGGCAGCCCGCTGCCGTCGGTGCGCTTCGGGAACACCGGGCCGCCGCCGTCCGGCGAGTACCAGATCATGTTGTCCCGGGCCGCGGGGATGTCCACCAGACCGGTGTTGCGCGGCGAGGTGTTCTTCAGGTTGTCGCAGTCGTACCAGCCGGTCAGCACCGTCGCGTCGGTGGTGCTGCGGTCCCGGTACGGCTGCCGGTTGCCCATGCAGTACGGCCAGCCCTGGTTGCCGGCCGAGGTGATGATGGTGGCCGTCTCGTACTTCGCCGGGCCGAGGGTGGGGCTCGGCGAGGCGGCGTCCGGGCCGACCCAGCCGGCGGTCAGCCACTGGTGCACCGGGTCGACCTGCAGGCGGGCGATGTTGCGCACGCCCATCACGTAGATCTCCGGTCGGGTCTTCTCGGTGCCCGGCGGGAACAGGTTGCCCTCCGGGATGGTGTACGTGCCGTCCGCCTCCGGGTGGATTCGGATGATCTTGCCAGCGAGGTCGTTGGTGTTGCCGGACGTCCGTCGCGCGTCCTGGAACGAGATCCCCTGGTACTCCTGCGTCCAGTTGTTGCCGGAGTAACCCTGCGATCCCTCGGACGAGTTGTTGTCGCCGGAGCCGACGTAGAGGTTGCCCTTCGCGTCGAACGCCATGCCGCCGCCGGCGTGGCAGCAACTGTGGATCTGCACGGGGAACTGCAACAGGTCCTTACGGGTGGCCTGGTCGACGGTCTGCGCCTGCCGGTCGTAGGTGAACCGGGAGACGGTGCGCTGCCCGACCCGCTTCTCCCGATCGACCGAGTCGTGCGGCATCCAGTAGACGTAGAGCCAGCCGTTCTCGGCGAACGCCGGGTCCGGCACGATGCCGAGCAGCCCCTCCTCGTTCTTGACCAGCTCGGAGCCGCTGCCCCGGTTGCCCATCACCTCCAGGGTGGTGAGCAGCTTGACCTGCTTGGTCCGTGGGTCCCAGGAGTGGATGGTGCCGCAGCCCAGGCCGACCTTCGGGTTGGTCCAGTCGGCGACCGGGCCGCTCGGGCAGGCCGCTTTGCCGACGTAGAAGACCGTGCCGTCGGGGGCGATGGTGAGCCCGTGCGGCTCGCCGATCTGGTCCAGCTGCCCGGTCTGGTTCGCGGCGGTGAGTCGCTCCACCTTGTAGTTCGCGGCGATGGTGGCCTGGCAGTCGCCGCGGACCCGACCGGTGGTCCAGTTGAGGGCCCCGGCGAGGTGAGCGCGGAACGCCTCCTCGCCGTAGCTGCCCTCGGTGTGGCCCATGCCGGTGTAGAACGACCGGCCGCCGTCGTAGTCCCGGCACCAGGACACCGGGTGGAAGGCGCCGTTGGCGGCCGCGCCCGCGTTGTAGTGCCGTTCCTCGACCTGAGCGAGGGTGTGCACGGCGCCGATCGGGTTCGGGTCCCAGTTGTCCCAGCGGTCCGAGCGGGTGAGGGTCAGCGGCAGCGACGCGGTGGCCGGGTGCTTGCGGTCCAGGATGTTCACCACCGCGCGGTTCACCGCGGGCGGCTCCGGCGCGGTGGTGCTGCCGGTGAAGAGCCGCAGGTCGGCGAGCTGGACCAGCGGCTCACCGCTGTTCGCGGTGACGTTGAGCCGGTAGCGGGTGAACTCCTGCGGCGCGGCGATGTCGAACCGGCGGGTCTGGAAGCGGTCCGGGAAGGTCTGCCCGGTGCGGCGGTCCAGGTCGGTCCAGCTCTGACCGTCGGTGGAGCCCTGCAGGGTCCAGTCCTTCGGGTCGCGGCCGGAGGAGTCGTTTGCCGACGTGAGCGCGTACCCGGTGACCCGCTTGGCGGCGGCCAACTCGTACGCCACCCAGCCGGTCGGGGTGCGGACCAGCCACTTCGTGTTGGCGTCGCCGTCGGTCAGCTTCTCCTTGGTCTCGTTCGGCGGGTTCTCGCCGCTCGCGGTCACCCGGGCCACCGGCTCGGCCACCGGGATGGCGCCGGCCGGGCGGGTGCCGATCAGCCCGGTGAACCAGGCGGAGTCGACCTGGGCGCGGGCCGCGTCGGCGATGCCGACGAAGCCACCGCCGGCCTTGACGTAGCTCTGCAGCGCCGACTCCTGGTCGCGGTTGAGCGCGGCGCCCGTCGCGGAGAGAAAGACCACGCTGCGGTACGCGGACAGCCCGGCCGCGGTGAACGCACCCGGGTCCGTGGTGGCCGTGACATCGATGTCATGACCGGCAGCAAGCTGTTTGATGGTGTCCACCGCGCGAGAAACCGGGTCCTGTTGTTCGGCCACCGGGCCGTGGAACACCAGGACAGCGGTCTTCTGCTGCTGCGCCGCCTGTGGGGCGGCCGTTCGTGGTGCGGCCGCGGCCGCCGTTGTCGCTGGGATCAGCGTCGCGAAGGCCGCCAGCGCGGCGAGGGTTCGTCCTACGTTTCTGGTCATGCCCGTCCCACTCTCGGTTCGGTCAGCTTCCGTGCGTGTGGGTGTGGCCCTGGAACCGGTGGATCGCCTCCTCGGCGCCCGGCGGCATGCTCCCGTCGGCGTTGCGCACCAGGAAGATCCCGGCCATGCCGCCGTCGGAGTGCGACTGCACGTGGCAGTGGTACATCCACGCGCCGGGTCCGACGCCCTCCCCGGCCAGCACCTGGAAACCGAAGGAGCTGCCGGGATTGAGGTCCTTGTTGTCGACCACCAGGCTCGGGTCGCTCGGCCCCTCCAACATTCCGGTGCGGTTGTCCGCCCAGCGGTGGGCGTGCAGGTGAAAGGTGTGGAACAGGTTGCCGTGGCCGATGGCGATCCACTCGACACGCTCGCCCAGGTTCGCCTCGAACATCGGCGTGGCCGGGGCCATCCGGTTGTTGATCATCATGTCGTGGAACACGGCCGTGAACTGCTTTGACGGCAGGATGTCGCCCCGCCGCCGCACGATCAGCGCACCGTAGAGTCCCTTCGCGACACCGCCGGTGCCGTGGTCGGTGCCGAGCGCGTGGTCGTGGTAATGCCAGTAGCCGGCGCTGCCCGGCATGTACCGCCGGCCTGCCGCGGCCACCATCTCGTGCGAGCGCCAGACGTACGTCCGCGTCTCACCGGGGTTGTTGAACGAGGCGTTGAACGGGCTGCCGTCCGATTCGGTGCTGTAGTCCACCCCGTGCGGGTGGATGGACAGCCGCTGGTTGGTGGTGTTGACGAGCGTGATCTCCAGCGTGTCGCCCTCGTACATCTCCAGGACCGGGCCCGGGACGGTGGCCTGACCGGGTGCCAGGCCGTAGCCGAACAGGTTGCCGGGCAACTGTTCGGCGTAGATGGTGATCTTCTTGGTGACGCCGGCGGCGGCCCGGGCCGGGCTGCCTCCGAACGCGGTGCCGATCGTTGGGGCGGACGCGCCCAACGCCCCGGCGGCGAGCGCGCCGGTGGCGATGAGCGACCTACGGGACAGGTGGCGGTGAGGGCCACCAGCGTGATCGTCCATGGGTCTCCGTTCCCGACCGGGCGAAGACGCGACGAGGACAGGGTGCATCGACCGCCGAGCACGGGGGCGGTGGCACGACTGAGGGTGAGGCTCGTCGCGGGCTTCGCTCGGAAGACTCAGAACTTTCGATGGATGACAGCAACTTATGTAATCCATCGACGAAAGTACAGGTCTGATTGCAAAAAGATTACCTTGACATTGCGACGTTCGTCGATTGACATGATGCTGACATGCTCGGCCGGACCCCGGTTCGGCCAGGGCGTGTCCTGCCGGTCATGCGCTCTGCGGATAGTCCGGGGCGGCGCGACATCCCACCCGGATGCCCGTTCGAGCAGGAGCTGCCGTACGTCGGCGAGGGAGCAGAGGCCAATGCCGACATGTGGGCGACCGCGGATGAGACCCGCGAGGAGATCGTCGCACTGTACCGTCGCGCGATCGCCCACGCCGACACCACCATCGCAGCTCTTGCGCTGGATGAGGTGGGCCGCGTGCCGTGGTGGGGCGATGCCGAGGTCACGTTGCACCACGTCGTGGTCCACGTCATCGCGGAGACACAGCGGCACGCCGGCCACGCTGACATCGTGCGCGAACTCATCGACGGCACGGCCGGGCTGCTGCACAGGAACGACAATCTGCCCCCCGCCGACGAATCATGGTGGCGGGACTACCGCCAGCGGGTGGAGCAGGCCGCCATCGATGCCAGCGGACGCAGCAACTAGGTCTGGTCGGGCGTGCCGGGCAGGGTCGGTGACTGGTCGGGCTGACCGAGCTGCGCGACGTGGGTCGGGTCGAGGACCCGGGAGAGGAACGCGCGGGTCCGTTCGTGCTTCGGCGCGCCCAGCACCTCCTGCGGCGGCCCCTGCTCGACCACCACGCCATCATCCATGAAGACCACCCGGTCGGCGACGTCGCGGGCGAACGCCATCTCGTGGGTCACCACCATCATCGTCATGCCGTCCTCGGCCAGCTTGCGCATGACGGTGAGCACGTCGCCGACGAGTTCCGGGTCGAGCGCGGAGGTCGGCTCGTCGAAGAGCATCAGCTTCGGCTCCATCGACAGCGACCGGGCGATCGCCGCCCGCTGCTGCTGCCCGCCGGAGAGCTGCGCCGGGAAGGCGTCGGCCTTGTCGGTCAGCCCGACGCGCTCCAGGTTGGCCCGCGCGATCCGCTCGGCCTCGGCCCGACCCCGGCGGAGCACCCGCCGCTGGGCGATGGTGAGGTTGTTCAGGACGGTCAGGTGCGGAAACAGGTTGAACGACTGGAACACCATGCCGATGCCGCGACGAACCGCATCGATCTCGACGTCCGGGTCGGTCATCTCGACCCCGTTCACCCAGATCGTGCCGGCCGTCGGCTGCTCCAGCAGGTCGACGCAGCGCAGCAGGGTCGACTTGCCGGAGCCGGACGGCCCGATCACGCAGACCACCTCGCCCTGGCCGACCTCGAAGTCGATGCCCTTGAGCACCTTGAGCGGCCCGAAGGACTTGTGCAGGTCGCGGATCTCCACGGCGGGGCGGGACGGGGTGGTCGTCATGGGTCACCGGGCCTTGGCGTAGCGGAGTTCGAGGCGTCGTACCACCTGCGACAGCGGCAGGGTGATGATCAGGTAGGCGAGGCCGGCCACCAGCAGCGGGGTCGCGTTCACCCGGTCGTTGAGCATGTCCCGACCGAACTTGGTGATCTCGATCGTCTGCGCCGTCACACCCAGCACGTAGGCGAGCGACGAGTCCTTGGTGAGCAGGATGAGCTCGTTCGTCAGCGGCGGGATCACGATCCGGAACGCCTGCGGGACGACGATCGTGCGCATGGCGGTGAAGTGCGACATGCCGAGGGTCCGCGCCGCCTCCATCTGCCCCTTCGGCACAGCCTGGATGCCGGCCCGGATGGTCTCCGCCATGTACGCCGCGGCGGTCAACCCGAGGCCGATCGCGATCGAACCGAACACCCCGCCCGGAATCTCACGCTCCGGAAAGGCGATCGGGATGCCGTACCCGACGAGGAAGAGCACCAGCAGCGCGGGCAGCCCCCGGAACAGCTCGATGTACGCCGTCGCCACCCAGCGGTACGGCGCCACCCGGGACAGCCGCATCAGCGCCAGGATGGTGCCGAACACGAGGCCGAAGGCGAACGCGCCGAGCGTGTAGAGGATGGTGTTGCGCAGCGCGACCGTGATGATGGTCGGGAACATCGACTTGATGATGTCGACGCGGAAGAACGCGTCGGCCAACCTGTCCCAGTCCGCGGCGACGAGCACCGTGACGATGATGGCGATGAAGACCAGGTACTGGAGCCCGAGGGACAGCCGCTCCCGCTGGCGGCGTCGCAGCTTCACGTTCGCTCGTTGCCTTCCCGGAGGGTTACCGACACGGAGGGCGCGCGGGACGCACGCCCTCCGGTACTACGTGGTGCTCAGGCGCTCGGCCGCTCCGCGGCTCAGGCGCTCGGCCGCTTACCGATCCACTTCTCGTAGATCGTGTTGTACGTGCCGTCCTGCCTGGCCTTGGCCAGCACCTCGTTGATCTTCTTGAGCAGCTCCGGGTTGGCGTCCTTCTTCACCGGGAAGCCGTACTGCTCGCCGGTGTCGAACTCGGCGGCCACCTCGAACCCGCCCGGGTTCTTCTTCAGGTACTCGGTCCAGACCGGCAGGTCGTTGATGGCGGCCTCGACCTGGCCGTTGGCGACGGCCTGCTGCAGGGCGGCGAGGTCCTCGAACTCGACGAGCTTCAGGCCCTTCTCCGCCTCGAACTTCTTGGCGTAGTCGCGACCCGTGGTGGCCGCCTGGACGCCGAGCTTCAGGCCCTTGAGGTCGTCGAGCGACTTGTACGTCTTGCCGGTCTTCACCAGCATCGCCTGGGTGGCGTCGAAGTACGGGTCGGAGAAGTCGATGACCTTCTTCCGCTCCTCGGTGATGGTCATGCCGGCGGCGGCCGCGTCGCACTTGCCGGTGTTGAGGTCCTGGCCGGACTTGATCCCCTCGAACGGGGTGTCGATGATCGTCTGCTCGACGCCCAGCTCCTTGGCGACCAGATCCATGATCTCGACGTCGAAGCCGGTCACCGTGCCGCTGGCGTCCTTGGACTGGAACGGCGGGTACGGCAGGTGGGTGCAGACGGTCAGCTTGCCCGCCGAGACCAGCTTGACGCCGCTCGCCTGGACCTCACTGTCGTCCTTCTTCGCGCAACCCGCGGTCAGGGCGAGGGCGGTGACTGCCACGACGAGACCGGCCTGGCGGACGGCGCTTGGGAACCTCACGGCTGTGCCCCTCCGATTCGGCTTCCATTGCACAGAAAGCCAATCTGGTTCATAGACTTTGCGATAAGCGACCGTACCCGATCCGGCGCTTCGCCCCCAGATCGCGCGGCGACCGCCGGCCCGGCCCGGCACGCCACCCCAGCCGGCAAACCCGACACAGATGCCGCAAAGGGTCTCAGCCGCCGGTGCCCTCGGCCGCCCCGTCCGGCGTGAGGGCCCCCTCGTGGGGGTCTGTGTCCAGGAACACGTGTTGGTGGCCGTGGCCAGCATCGACGCTGACCTGGTCGAGCTGGGTCGCCGCCACCGACCAGATCGTCGCGGCCTCGGCCGCCTGCCGGGCGGTGACGTCCAGCAGGGCCGCACGCTGCGCGGGCGGGACGCTGACGGCCAGCGCGTAGGCGTCGACGGCGAGCGACGCCTGCTGTACCGCTCCGCGTAGACCTCCGCGCGCCACGTTTGTCGCGGTGGTCCCCGACGGCGGCTCGGCGAACGGCTCGGCCGCCTGACGCATCACGTCCTGCCACTGGCGTGCCTTCGCCGCGTCCGGCGCACCTGAGCCGGTCGCCTCCGTCTTGATGGCGGCCAGGACCGGGGCGACCTGGTCGCGCACACGGCGGGCCGTCTCGGTCAGCTCCACGATCTGCTGGGCGTCCCGCTTCGCCTCGGCCTCCTTGATGTCCGCGATTGTCGCCTCGGTGGCGTCCGGACGGCCCACCTGATAGCCGATCAGCCCGCCCAGCAACGCGGTGGCCAGCGCGATCACACCCGCGACTGCCGCGAACCGCGCTGTGCGGCCAGGACGCCCGCCGGCCTTGTCCAACAGGTAAGAGGGTCGGCCGGTGCGGCGCGCCATCGCATCTCCTCACATCGATGGTGTGGGGCCAAAGATTAGCCGCCCGTGACGACGCCCGTCGATAGCGCCGAGCCGCGGACCCAACTCGTCAACTGCACCCTTTATAGTTACTTGAACTGTTTCAGATCTTTTGTCCGTATTCGGTACCTAGGGTGTCCCTTGCCCCTCCGTCACCAACCCAGGACAGCCACAAGCGTCGCACCGAGGAGGACAAGTTGAGTGAACCGACAGGGATGACACCGGACGAATCGAGCGGTCGAGGACGCCGGCGCAAGATCAGAGCCATTATGGCCGGTGGGCTCGCCCTCGGCCTCGGCGCGACGATCACCCTCGCGGCCTGGAACGACTCGGAGTACGCCACGGGCACGTTCACCGCGGGCACCTTCAGCATGGAGGGCAGCACGAACGGCACCACCTACGCGGAGCACCCCACCGCCGGTACGGCCGCGGCGTTGGTCTTCAGCACCGGCTTCGACGACATCAGCCCCGGCGACGTGGTCGCGGCCCCCTTCGCCGTTCGGCTGACCGCTGCCACGACCTACGACGCGACAGTCACGGTGGCGTCGGCGACCCCCGCTCCGCCCGGCTTCGTCGGCCTCACCTACGGCATCGCCACCGTTCCGGCCTTCGCCGACTGCAGCGCGACACCCACCACCCCGACCTGGATCGTGGCACAGGGCACGGCGCTCAACTCGGTGACCGGGGCGGTGCCGTTCAACCTGACGCAGGGCACGCCGCCCACGACGCCTGGCGCTCCGGTGAACCTGTGCTTCGTCGTCACGGCGGGAGCCACCCTGGTGCAGGGCACGACGGTCACGGAAACCTGGCAACTCCTGGCCGAGTCCGTATAGGCGGCGGCCGTGGTCAACCGTCGGACACCGGCCGGAACGCCACGGCTGCGCCGGACCCGTGCCGTACTCGCCGGCGCACTCGTTCTCGGCCTGGGAACGACGTCCACGCTCGCCGCGTGGACCGACAGCGAGTACGGCACCGGGTCGTTCGGCGCCAGTGTCTTCGGCACCGAGTCGCAGACCGCCTCCAGCAGTTGGGCCAGCCACACTCCGGCGGTCAACGCCGCGTCGTTGGCGTTCAACGCGACGGCGATGTCCCCCTCGGTGTCCTTCTACGCCTTCCTGGACATCCGGACGACCGCGACGACGAACGTCGGCGGAGCGGTGGCGCTGACGGGTTCCACGAACAACTCCGGTGCGCTGCTGCCCGCGCTCGAGTACCGGGCGGTACGGACGGCCACCAGCAGCACCACGTGTGCCGCCGCCGCGTTCACCGGTACGCCCACGTGGATCGTCGGGCCCAGCTACTCGGCCATCACCTCGGTGCCCGGCTCGCCGGTCTCGTCCACCATCACGGTTCCGGGCGGCGCGACACCCCAGCTGCGGTTCTGCTTCGAGGTGCGGGTGCAGTCCGGCGCCAGTAACGCGTACCAGGGCACGACCGGCACCGTCACCTGGGAATTCACTGCCACGTCTACGTAAAGGATCTACACATGGTGGGACGCGTGCGTCGACGGCACGGTGCCCTCGCCCGGGTCGGCGACCTGGCGCTGACGGTGCTCGCCGTCGGCGGGACGGTGTGTGTCGTCCTCGTCCCGCTGGCGTTCTTCTTCGACATCTCCCTCATCCTGTTCAAGACCGGCTCGATGAGCCCGACCATCCCCGCCGGCTCACTGGCCGTGGTGCGTGAGGTTCCCGCGTCCGAGGTGGCGGTGGGCGACGTCGTCACCGTCGACCGCACGCCGTTGCCACCGATCACCCACCGGGTCGTCGACATCGCCAACGGTGGCGGGCCCGCTCGCCTGCTCACCCTGCGCGGGGACGCCAACCAGTCCAACGACGCCGCGCCGTACGCGGTCGACAAGGTGCGGCTCGTCGAGTGGTCGGTGCCCAGGCTCGGCTACGCGGTACGCACCGTCTCGAACGTGTACGCGATGAGTGCGATCACCGTCGGGACCGCCGCGATCGTCACCTGGGCGTTCTGGCCACGTACCACCGAACCGCAGTCCCGGCGGCGCAGGACGTGGCAGCGCCGGGGACCGGGCTCGCCGCCGCCCGGCCGGGCTGGAACGGACCCCGGCGTCGGCACCCACGCCAGCGGCGCGACAGCGCGCGACGACTCGACTCTGCGGCGCATGTTCGTCCTGGTGGCGGTCCTGCCGGGCGTCACGGCCGCCGTGCTGGCCACCCCCGGCCAGGCACGCGCGGACCCGACCGAGGAGGTCATCCGCAGCCGGTACCTCACCCTGGTCTCGATCGGCGACCAGGACCGCATGACGAACCTCGCACCGAACGAGCCGGTGCCCTGGCAGGTCGGCGTGTCGGCCCACACGAAGCAGCCCGGGGCGGTGACCATCGCGCTGTCGGCGCTGGGCCCCCTCGCCGTCGATCCGGCCGGACTCCAGGTCATGGTGGCCGTCTGTGCCCTGCGGTGGGTGCGGGGTGCCTGCCCCACGGGCCAGGGCGAGCAGGTCCTCGCCGACGGCCCCGCCACCAGACTTGCCGCACACCCGATCACGATCAGCTCGATGCGCGCCGACCAGCAGCGCTGGGTTCTCGTCACCGCGAGCCTGCTCGCCCGGTCCACCGCCTCCGGATCGGCGGATCTGATCCTCACGGCGACCGGTTTCGGCGACCGGGCAACGGCGGGTGGCACGGTCGGGCCGCTCCCGCGTACCGGAACCAACCTGTGGACACCGGTGCTCGCCGGTGCCGGTGTGCTCCTCGCCGGCCTGCTGCTCATCCTCGCCACCCGTCGACATCGGTCGAAGGTGGAGCAGCGGTGAGCCGTCGGTGGGTACCGGCGGTCGCCACGCCGACCCGCCGTGGTCGGCGGCGCTGGCTGGCGGGCGCCGTCGCCCTGCTGCTCGCCTGCACCGTCGTGCTCGCACCACCACAGTCGACACTTGCGGCGTGGACGGACACCGAGTACGCGACCGGCTCCCTGCAGGCCGGCACGGTCAACCCACCGACGAACCTGCAGTGCACGGCGGGCCTGGCCACCCCGCCGACCTTCACCTGGACCCTGCCGGTCGGCGGCCTGACCCGCACCGGGTTCACGTGGTCGCTGTCGGGGGCCTTCACCGGCGGCGGAAGCCTCGGCGCCAGCGCCACCTCGGTCACCGTCCCCGGGGCGTTGCTGAGCATCGGCACCGGCACCTTCCGCCTGGTGGCGAACGGCCCCGGCGGCTGGACGTCGACGGCTGTCACCGGCACGGTCGGCATGCTGACCGCGCTGATCTATTCGTGCAGCGTGCCGTAGACCGGGTAACCCCACTCGGCGAGGGGCTTCTCCAGCACCCGCTCGATCGCGGCGAGCTGCGCCGGGCTGAGTTCGTCCCGGTACGCCTCCGCCCGGCCCACCGTGAAGTCGTACCGGGAGAAGCCCTTCGCGAAGGCGGACGACCAGCCCAGGCCGAGGAAGTCGAGCATCCGGCCGACCTGCTCGCGCGGCTGCTCGACGAGATCCTCGTAGCGCACGTCCAACCACATGTCGGCCGGATGCCGCAGCCGGGCCTGCGCGAAGGCGTCCATCAGCATCTTCCAACCCAGCGCGGCGAGCACCGGGAAGGACCGGCCCGAGTCCAACCACTCCTCCCGCAGGTCGGACGGGAGCGGGCCGTAGATCCAGTTGTCCGGCCCGCGCCAGCCGTCCCACCAGCCCATCTGGAGCCACGAGTTGGCCACCGCCCGGCCGTCGCGCACCACGTTGACCACCCGCAGCTCCGGGTACGCGGCGTGCAGTAGCCCGGTTCGCGGCCAGCCGGTGACGTGCTGCACCAACTGCTGACAGCCCTGCCTGGCGATCCGCTCGTCGAAGAAGGCCCGCAGCCGGCGGGCCACGAACGGGGTCAGGTCCTCGGCCAGCAGGTCCCGGCACGGGCGGGAGAAGCCGGCGAGTACCTGCCGGTCCAGCAGGCGGTACGCCTCCGACGGCGCCACCCGGAGTCGACCCCGCTCCAGCAACCGTCGACTGTGTCGCAGCGAGGTCATCCCCGCCGGCCGGGGCGCCGAGCGCCGGTAGAGCACCCCGTTGAACCGGCCCTTGGGGTTGAGCCGGGCGAGTTTGTCGTCCAGGCCGGAGACGAAGCCGACCGCCGGGTGCCGGGAGAGCAGCTCCTGGACCAGGGTCGAGCCGCAGCGACCGGTGCCCACCACCAGTGAGAGCATGTTCAGCCTTCCTGCCGGGTGGCGGGTGACGGGGTGACGACCGGGTCCGCGCCGAGGCGGGCCGCCGGGCGGCGCAGCGGGTAGCCGAACCGGTTCAGGGCCACGGCGGTCAGCCCGGTCACCACGGCGTACGCGCGGGTGGGGAGCCCGGTCAGCCACTCGGTGTCGGCGACCACGTCGACGAGTCCGGTGCGGTGCCGCGAGGGATTGCCGGCCACCGAGTGGGTCGGGGTGAGCCGCACCGTGCTCGGTGTCGGGAACGGAAGCTCGTCCGGGCTGGCGCCGACGAAACCGGCGATGCGAGCGGTGGTGCCGGCCGGGTCGGCCACGAAGTCCTCGTACCGCACCCGCAGGTAGCGGCCCGGTGCCCGGCGGCCGCCCCACAGTCGTACGGTCGCGGTGTTCCAGACCAGCCAGAGCAACGCGGCCTTGCCGACCGGTGGGCGGCTCATCAGCTCATCGCCGGCACGCCCGTCCAGGGGACGTCGGCGACGCCAGGAGTAAGCGGTCGCACGCGGGTCGCGCACCACGTGCAGGACGTACAGGTCGATGCCGGGCAGGCTGCCGAGCAGGGCACCGTAGGGCGGCAGCTTGGAGGAGTCGACGATGACACCGTCCGACCCGCCGGCCAGGGCGTGTTCGGCGATCGAGGCGTACAGCCGGGCAAGGTGCCTGTCGTCGGGGTGACCCGCGACCGGCGGCTGCCCCCGACGCCTGCGGCGCAGCAGCGCGGGCAGCCCGCGTAACCGCAGCCGCTGGGCCAACCGGGCGGCGATCCCGGCCGGGTCGGCGTCGGTCAGGTCGGCGCGCACCCGGGCCCAGAGCGGGCAGTCGGCCAACGGGGAACCACAGCCGCACGGCCGGTCCTCCAGGATGCCGCGCCGCCACAGGTAGCGCAGCTCGCCGGCGGCGAAGAAGCCCGGCAACTGTCCCAGGACCGTGGTCACCAGTGTGCTGCCACTGCGACCGCTGCCGGCGAGGTAGAGCACCCGCACCTGGCTCACCGGGCCGCTCCCCCACCGGCGGCGGCCCGCCGCCGCGACGGCAGCGCCCCGGCGGCCTCCGCGTACAGCCCACGGATCCGGTTAAGGTGCCGGTCCGGAGCGAACTGGGCGGCGATCTTCGCCCGGCCGGCCCGACCCATCCGGTACGCCCGCTCGGGGTCGGCCACGATGTCGGTGAGCGCGTCGGCGAGGGCGGTGGGCCGATCGGCGACGACGATGCGGCCATCGACCTCCGGCTCGACGAGTTCGGGCAGCCCGCCGAGGTCGGTGGCGACCACCGGCACACCGCAGGCGAATGCCTCCAGCACCGCCATCGGCTGGTTCTCGTGCCACCGCGACGGTACGGCGACCACCGCCGCCGAACGGATCAGCTCGTGCAGGCGTGGCTTGTCGAGACGGCCGTGGAACCGGACCCGGCCGGGCGCCTGCCGCGCGGCGAGCGCCTCCAGCGCCGGGCGGGCCGGGCCGTCTCCGGCGATGTCCACGTCGACCCCGTCCGGCAGCGCGGTGGCCGCCTCGATCAGCACGTCGACGCCCTTCTCCGGCGCCAGCCGGCCGGCGTAGACGACACCACCGCCGGGCGTCTGTTTCGCCGCGACGCCGGTCAGGTCGACGAAGTGGTTGACCACCCGCAACCGGTCCGGGTAGACGCCGGCGCGGCGCATCACGTCGGCCAGGAACCCGCTAGGGCTGACGAAGAGCTGCACCGGGTCGTACGCGTCGAACCGCCGGTGCAACCAGGACTCGACGGCGAGCAGTCCGCTGCGCGACAGCGACCCGTCCTTGCAGCGGCGGCGGGCCGCCCGCAGCGGACCGCCGGTGACGCACGCCTGGCAGGGGCGGCCTCGGTCCAGCAGTTGGTAGCTCGGGCAGGCGAGCTTGTAGTCGTGCATGGTCAGCACACACGGCACGCCGGCGGCGCGGGCCGCGGCGAGCACCGACGGGGAGAGCTGGTGGTAGATGTTGTGCAGGTGCAGCACGTCCGGTCGGAAGTCGTCGATCGCCTGGGCGAGCCCGCGGCGACTCGTCGGCGACCAGAGCATCCGGCCGACGGCCACCGCGCGGGGCCGTACGCCGCTCGGCGCCGGCTCCAGCTCCACTTCGGACGGGAACAGCGCGGCGTACGGCAGCGGCGATTCGTTGTCGGGGTGGCTCATGCCGAAGTAGGCGACCGTGTCGCCCGCAGCCCGTTGCAGGTCGGCGAGGTCGAGCAGATACCCCTCCGCGCCGCCACGGCGGTAGAGGAACTTGTTCACATGCAGCACGCGCATCGACTCGGCCTGCTCACGTCGATCGGGCGAACCGGGCCCGGAGGTGATGACCGAGGTCTGCCCGCCCCGGCCAGGGCCCACGGTATGCAGGGCGGGTCGGCGAGTCCAGTTCACGTTTGGCAGGTGTGGCTGAACGGGTGATCTTCGTCTGCCCGTGCGGTCCGCAGCCTGGCCTCCCGTGGTGATCTCCCGATAGCCTGGCTGCCGCCGGTCGTACCCGCTCTGGCGCGGGGCCGGGCCGGTGCCCGACGAGGAGGACCGTGGCAGCCGACGACGAGGTCTCCGCGCTCGCGTACACCGCGCGGCGGATCCGGCGGCATCTGCGCTGGGCGCGCACCGAGGGCATCGGTCGGCTGATCGAGGAGGACCGTCTCAACCCGGTCGACCGCATCGGCACGGCCCTCGCCAAGCGACGGTGGCGACGACGGGCCGGCCGGACGCCCGGCTCGGCGATGCCGGTCTATCTGGTCGGCCTGCAACGCTCCGGCACGAACATGCTGGTCCGGGGCCTGGACGCCGCCGGAGAGGTCGAGGTGCGCAACGAGAACGACAGCACCCTCTTCCACCGTTTCCAGCTCCGCCCGGACCCGGTGCTGACCGCCACTCTGCGGCGCAGCCGGCACGCGTACGTCCTGGTCAAGCCGCTCTGCGAGAGCCACCGCGTGGACGAGTTGCTGGCCCTGCCGGGGCTGACACCAGGGCGCGCCCTGTGGGTCTGGCGCGACGTCGACGACCGGGCCCGTTCCGAGGTCGCCAAGTTCGGCGACGCCAACCTGCGGGCGCTGCGGGCGATCGCCGACGGCACGATCGGCCGACGGTGGCAGGGGCAGCGCCTCGACGCCGACACCGTCGAGCTGGTCCGGGCCCACGACCCGCAACGGTTGGATCCGTACAGCGGTGCGGCGCTGTTCTGGCACGTGCGCAACTCGCTCGTCTTCCGGCTCGGCCTGGACCAGCGGCCCGACGTGCTGCTCTGCCACTACGACAGCCTGGTCGCGGAGCCGGCGGCACAGGTCCGACGGCTCTGCGCCTTCCTCGACTTCCCGTACCACCCCCGGCTGCACGCGCACATCGCCCCACGCGCGTCGCACGCGGGCGACCGTCGGCTCCCGATCGACGGGCGGGTCCGGGCTCGCTGCGACGAGCTGGCCGACCGACTGGACCGCGCCGCGGCCGGCGCCCGACCCGAGACGACGAAGGCGGTCGACAGTGACTGAGACCGGAACCCGCACCGCGCCGATCTTCCTGGTCGGCTGCCAGCGGTCCGGCACCACGATGGTGCGCCTCGTCCTGGACTCGCACTCCCGGATCAGCTGCGGCCCGGAGACCCGGTTCCTGCCGGACCTGCGGCGGATCGTCGGCCGGGACTGGGAGCGACTGGCCCGCTTCGGCTTCCCTCGCGAGGACTGGCTGCGCCGGATCCGGGACTTCTTCGGCGGCGTGCACGCCGACTACGCCGCCGCGCGCGGCAAGACCCGGTGGGCCGACAAGACCCCGCTGTACGCGATGTCGCTCGACTTCGTCACCGAGGTGTTCCCGGACGCCCAGATCGTGCACCTCATCCGGGACGGACGCGACGTGGTCGTCTCGCACCGCAAACGGTTCGGCTACTGGTCGGCGGTGAAGTGCGTGGTGAAGTGGCCGCGCTACATCCGCACCGCACGGGCCGTCGGCGCCACCCTGCCGGCGGACCGCTACTACGAGCTGCGGTACGAGCAGGCGGTCAGCGAACCGGAGAAGACGATGCGGGCCCTCTTCGAGTTCCTCGGCGAGCCCTGGGAGGACGGCATCCTCGACTACGACAGCAAGCAGCACGACGTGGCGCAGAAGTACACCACCGAGGCCGAGCGGCGACGAGCGGCGGTGGGCGACACCGCGCCGATCTACGGCTCCCGGGTGGGCAGCCACCGACGCGAACTCGACCCGTTCCTGCGCCTGCTGTTCTGGGTCTTCTCCGGTCGGACCCTGCGCGCCCTGGGCTACCGGTGACCGGCCCGCTGCGGCTCCGCGCGGTCGCCGTCGTCGTCGCCACGCTCCTGCTCACCGTCGGCTGCACCGGCCGCGACGACGACCCGCCGCCGGCCGCCACCCCCTCCGCGACGGCAACACCCGGAGCGACAGGCACACCCGCAGCGACAGGCACCGTCGACGGGGTGGGCAATCCGTTCGGCGCACACTGGGACTGGTCGCGGTACCAGCAGTTCGCGCCGTACCTGCGCCGGCTCTCGGGGTCCGCGACGTACGAGGAGATCTCCTGGTGCGAGATCGAACGGACCCCGGGGCAGACGGACTGGGCCGGGCTGGACGAGATTGCCGCCCGCAGCCGGGACCTGGGCATCACCCTGCACCTGAAGATCCGCACCGGTGTGTGCTGGGCGACCGGTGGCACCGCGCGCTACACCCGGGGCACGGCGAACAAGACCGAGTCGGCGATGCCCGGCGACCTCGGCGCGTACCAGCGCTTCGTCCGCGCGGTGGTGCAGCGCTACGGCCCGTACGGGGTGCGGGAGTACGCCATCGAGAACGAGGTCAACGCACCGAGCTACTGGGCGGGCAGCCCCGAGGAGTACGCGCGGCTGGTCCGGGCCGCCGCCGAGACGATCCGCGCGACCGACCCGAAGGCGCGGGTGGTCGACTCCGGCATCAGCAGCGTCGCGTACGGCATGGGGGTCGCCGACCGGCTGGTCCGCGCCGGTCGGGTGCCCGAGGCCGTCGCCGCCTACCAGGCGTACTTCACGCGTCGGGTCGGCACCCGGGGGCAGCAGATCCCGGCGGTGACCGGGGAGGCGCAGCTGCGCAGGGCGCTCGGCACCGCGACCAACAGCCGTAGCCTGCGCTTCCTGACGGTGACCGAGTCGCTGCTTGCCGATCGCACCCTGGACGTCCGGCAGGTGCACTTCTACGAGCACTTCAGCGGGGTGGCCCCGCTGCTCGACTACCTGCGTGCCACCACACCGACGGGTACGCCGATCCAGGCGTGGGAGGTCGGGCAGTTCTGGCGCGACGGCGACGGTGACCCGGCCAGCCGGGCAGCGGAGATGGTCAAGACGGTCACCCTGCTCGCCGCCGGCGGGGTCGGCGAGGTCAGTTGGTTGCCGTTGGCGTACAACCCGAACAACGCGGCCGGTAGCGAGGTCCGCTACGGCCTGCTCGACCCGGACGGCACCGAGCGGGAGGCCGGCCGGATGCTTGCCGCCCTCGCCGACGCGGCCCGGGGCGCCACCGTCACGCCGCTGCCGGCCTCGGTGGCCGACCGGCTGGCCGGGGTCGCGTTCGTCCGGGGCGGGTCGAGCACGCTTGTGCTCTGGTCGGCGGCGAACACGCCGGTGACCGTGCCGGCGACACCCGGCGGACGCTCCGGCGCGGTGGGCTCTCCGCTGGCTGCGGCCGGTGCCGGCACGACGGTGACCGACGTCCCCGTGCTGCTCCGCGCGGACCAGCCGGTGGAGCGGATCCTCGCCACCGTCCGCTAGTCGGGCCAGGTTTCGGGCCAGCCCAACAGGGCGGCCAGGCGCGCGTTGTGCGGCGCGAACTGCTCGCTCAGGCGCTCCCGCAGGGCCGGGGTCAGCTCGGAGACACCCGGGTCGACCCGGCGGGTGTGCCGGGTGAACGCCTCCGGGGTGAAGGCCGGCAGGCCGAGGAAGCGCACGATGTCGCCGTACGTGCCGGCCGGGTCGGTGTGCAGGTCCTCGGTGCGGGCGACGTGGATCCGCTCCCGGGGGACGTGCGCGAACCACCGGTCCAGCTGCTCGGCGTAGCGACCCCGGGCCGCGTACGAGTGGTTGCGCAACGCCCGGTGCGCGGCCGGGCTGTCCGGGCCGCGCCGCGCCGCCCGGGCCAGCCGCTCCTCCTCGGCGTCCAACGCGTCGGCGAAGGAGAGCGGCTCGACGCCGTACGAGCGGGTGTGCAGGTAGTGCGAGTAGGCCCGCTGCACCGGGTCGCGCAGCAGGACGACGAAACGGGCCTGCGGCAGGGTCGCCGCGACCCGGGCCGGCACGCTCGGGTGGAACAGGTAGTAGGGGCTCGCCTCGAACGTCCGCTCACCGGGTGCGAGCCGGGGAAAGTGCCCCCGGTACCAGCGCACCCCCCGGGCGTGGTGGACGCTGAAGTACTGCAACTCCTTGCCGCTGGCCACCCGTACCCGGGGATGCGCCGCGAGGTGGTGGTACAGCGACGTGGTGCCGCAGCGCTGCCCACCGATCACCAGGAAGTCGGGCAGCGGCCCCGGCGCCCCCGGTCGGGCCGCCCGTGCCCAGGCCCGCGCCGCGCGGACCCCCCGACGCAGCCGGTCGGTGACCTGACGCCGCGCGCCGCCGGTCACGCGCCGACCCCGGCGGCGGGGCGGGGGGCATCGGGGCGGCGGCCACCCCGGCCGGTCACCGATCGCAGCACCATGACGTCCTCCCGGCTGAGCCCGAGGGCGAGCACCGTGGCGAGGTACGCCACCACGATCGCGGCCAGGCCGACCGCGAGCTGCGCGGTCCAGCCCTCGACCAGCCACCGCACACCGAACCCGACGCCAAGCGCGACGAGCGCGGCGAGAAGACCCTTGACCATGCCCACCGTCACCGGGACGGTGTGCACCTGCGCGCGCACCTGCCAGACCCGGGCGACGTTCACCGCCGCCAACGACACCGCCCAGGCCACCGCCGCGCCGAGGATGCCGTACGCCGGGATGAGCCAGAGGTTGAGCAGGACGTTGAGCACCAGGGCCGCGAGGTTGTCCGCCATGTTGACCGAGACCCGGCCGGACATGTTCAGCAGCGTTCCGCACGGCCCGGTCGCGGCGTTGACGAGCTGGCCGAGGGCCAGCACGACCGTCACCGCCGCGCCGCCGACCAGACCCGGCCCGCCGACGAGGCGCAGCAGCTGCTCCGGGAAGACCAGCAACGCCACGAAGGCCGGCAGCGACAGCCGCAGCACCCAACCGGTGGCGACCCGGTAGATCCGGCGCACCTCGTCCAGTCGGCCCTGGTGGTAGAGGTGCGCCAGGTGCGGGCCGAACGAGGCGTTGACAGGTGCCAGCACGAACACCGCGATCGTCACCAGCCGGGTCGCCACGTGGTAGACGCCGATCGCGTCGGGTCCGTAGTCGAAGAAGCCGAGCAGCAACGCGTCCACCCAGATCAGCCCGGTGGACGACAGCGAGGAGACCCAACTGACGGTGGAGAACCGGAACAGCTCGCCCGGCCGGTACACGGGTCGGGTGGCGGGTACCCGGCGCACCATCCGGGCGAGCGCCACGAGGGCGAACGCGGCGGCGCTCCAACTCGCCGCCACCAGCGCCCAGAACGCGCCGGTGAGGCCCGCCCCGAGAGCGAGGGCCAGGGCGGTGAGCACCAGCCGGGCGGCCGGCTCGTAGACCTGGCCGATCAGCGCGTAGGCCCGTTGGGTACGCCAACCCCGGGTGGCCGCGAGCGCGGCCTCGCAGACGGTGGCGGCGGGCAGGCACAACGCCACCAACCGCAGCCCGGTGGTGAGCTGCGGGTCGTGCAGGGCGTCGGCGAGCCACGGCGCACCGGCCGCCAGGCCGACGGCGATCACTGTGGACGCTCCGGCCGAGATGCCGAGCCCGAGCCGGATCGCGCCCCGGAGGGCGGCCGGCTCGTCGTCGGCGAGGTGCACCGCCACGAACCGGGTCAGCCCGGCCCGGAAGCCGGAGAGGGAGAGCAGCCCCAGCAGCGACAGCACGGCGTAGACCTGGGCGTACCGGCCCAGCTCGGGCACCCCCAAGGCCCGGGCCAGCAACAGCATGACCAGGAAGAGCGCCACCTGGCTGAGCACGGCACTGGCCAGGTTCAGCACACCGCCGCGGGCCATGCCGCGTACCTGCTTGTCGCCGGCCTCCGGCGCGGCCGGCGCGCGTCCGGTCACCTCGCGCACCCGGCGGCCCGTCCCCCGCCGGTCACGACCGTGCCGCGCCCACGGTCTCCGCCGGGGCCGGGGATGCCGCCGCCGGCGCCGGGCGGGCGGTGGCACGACCCCGGGAGAGCAGTTCGAGTACGCCCACCAGCAGCACGCCGAGCAGCAGGCCCGCGCCACCCACCGGCAGGGCGGTACGCACCAGTTCGGTCATCCGGCTGACCTCGTGCGCCTCGCCGATGCTCGTCACCTGCTTCGGGTCGGCGGCCTGTGCCTGCGCCCGTGCCGCCTGCAACCCCTCCCGCGCCTGGGACAGGGCGTTCGTCGCCGCGTCCCGCTGGGCCAGCAGGGCCTGGTAGTCGGGGAGCTTCGGCCCCAGCTCGTCGAGCTTCTTCTGGGCGGAGGTGATGGCGGCGGTCGCCGCGTCGACGCCACGGCCGTTGCCGACCGCCTGCATGGAGAGCTGCTGTTGGCGCAGGCTGGTCAGCTCGCCGAGGGTGGCCTGGTAGATCCGGTCCGGCTGGGAGACCTTGTTCGTCTTCTCCCACTCACCGATCGCCCTGGTCGTCGTGGTGACGTCGGCGTTGGCCACCTCGACCTCGCCGGTGGCGATGCCGACCTGGGAGGAGAACAGGAAGGCCAACGCCCGGGTGGTGGTGGCGGTCAGCACCGGCGCGACGGTCGCCCGGTCACCGGCGGTGTACGTCACCTCGAGTTGGCTGCTCGCACCGACCTGGGTGATGGCCAGCCCGTCGCGCAGCCGCTCGGGCGACACCCCGGTGTCGGCGGCCACGTCGGCGAGGACCCGGGGCGAGGTGACCGCCGCGCCGAACGCCGCGACGAACTGGTTCGCCGCCTGCGTGCCGGTGTACTGCGTTCCGGCCGTGCCACCCACCAGCGCCGGCGCCGCCACGTACGCGGTCCCGCCGAACTGCTGAGGCGCGAACAGGACGATGGCCGCCGCGGCCCCGGTGGCGAGCACCGGCACCCCCACGAGTACCCAGAGCCGCCGCCGGGCGACCCGCAGGTAGTCGACGATCTCCACCTTTTTCCCCAATGCTGTCGTTCAGTCAAACCGGGATGGACGTGCGTCGTGGCTGCTCGCCGACCGGGTTCGGAGCCGGCTGGCGGGCGATCGCGCTGGCCGCCGCGGCGAACGCGACGAAGTACCAGAGGGTGACCACGTTGGAAATGACGTTTGAGGCGGCACTGACCGCCACGAACGCGGCGGCGCAGCCGGCGAACCCGACCGCGACGCCACGTTCGAAGCTGCCCGGGGGCGCCCGGCGCAGCGCGCGCCGCGCGGTGTGCAGCACCGCGACAAGCATCAGCAGGTACGCCCCGAGACCGAGCAGCCCGGTCTCCACGTACGCCCGCAGGAAGTCGTTGTGCGGCTTCTTCGCCTCGTCGGTCTCGCGCTGGGTCATGTTCGGCCCGATGCCGGTCACCGGGTTGCGGTCGGCGAGCGTGACGATCTCGGTCCAGTAGCCGATCCGCCAGGCCAGGGTGTTTCCGGTCGGGTCTCCGCCGACCGCGCGTGACGTCCCGAGTTGGGCGAAGCGTTCGCCGACGGCGGGCACCAGGGCCACCCCGGCGACCGCCACCACGCAGAGGGTGACGAGCATCCGCTTGCTGCGATGCAGCGCCGCGACCACCACCAGGCCGATCGCCGCGCCGAGCAGGGCGCTTCGGGTGTTGGTGAGGAGCAGGAACAGCAGCGAGAGCGCGAGCAGCACCCCGAGCGACGCCCGCAGTCGACGGCCCAGGAACCGGTAGACCGCGAACCCGAAGATCACCATGAACATCAGGTAGCGACCGAAGGTGGTCGACTGGCTGAACGTGCCGCTGATTCGGGTGAAGTCGCCCTTCACCTCGGCCGGCGGGTTGCCGAGCAGCGACAGGACGACTGTGTAGCCGAGCGCCAGCACCAGCGAGGCGTAGCAGGCGAGCAGTACCCGACGGATCGCCGCGGTGTCCGGCATGAGCTGCTCAAGCACCACGAACATCACCACCACGGTGAGGATCCGCAACGCCTCCAGCAGGCTGTTCGCCGGTCGGCTGGCACCGAGGGCGCTGACCACGCTGCTGGCGCCGACGAGCAGCATGGCCCAGCCGAGCGGGGAGCCGCGCAGCCGCCCGTGCCGGCTGAGCTGGGCGGCCAGCCAGAGCCCGGCGGCGAGGAGGAACAGCACCGCGAGCAGCGTGGAGGGGTCCGCCGCACGGGCCGCTCCGGCGGAGTCGGCCTGGCCGGCGCTCGGGCCGGTCACCTTGAACAGGTCGACGCAGGAGCGCACCGCGAGCATCAGCAGCACGTACCCGGCGAACCGGGTGAGCGCGAGGACGGCCACCGCGATCCCGGCCACCGCCGCGAGCGGCAGCACCATGCCCCTACGGTCACCGGCCGCCATCGAGACACCCGCGAGCACCGCGATGACGGCGGCGGCCACCGCCGCGCCGCCGGTGAGCAGGCGGGTCGGGTCGAGCCGCCCGGTCGTACGCGGGGTGATCTGCTGCGTGTCCTGTTCCACTGATCCCACTGAACTGAATCGGCGCTGCCCGGCCGCTGCCGGGCGCGGCCAGCCGATGTCCTCCCGGCACAAGAACGGTTCAATCTAGCCCGGTCGCCCGGACGGCAGAAGGGGCCGTTGCGCCGACTGCTTTCTCCTCCGCGGGGCCGATCCGACGCTCCCCCGGCGATTGCGCCGCCCGGTCAGTCGACGTCCGCCACGGGTCGTGCCCGGGCCCGCCGGCCCGGCTCCGGCGCCAGGTGGAGATAGAGCCGTTCCAACTCGCGAGCGGCGGCGTCCCAGCTGTATTTGCCGGTGACCCGCTCGCCCAGCGCGACGGCACCGGAGCGTTCCCGAGGCAGGTCGGCAAGCAGCGATGTCAGCACCCGGACCAGGTCGTCCTCGTCGCCGTCGCGGAACAACCGCCCTCCGGCCGCGTCGGACCTCAGCACCTCGACGTGCGGCGCGATGTCGCTCGCGACCACCGGCAGCCCGTACGCGGCGGCCTCCAGCAACGTCAACGGCAGTCCCTCCAACCGGGACGGCTGAACGAAGCCGGCGGCGCTGGAGTACAGCTCGGCGAGCAGGTCACCGTACGCGAACCCGGTGAAGACGATCCGGTCGTCGGTGCCGGCCTCGCGGCGCAGCCGCTCCACGAAGTCGTCGGTGAACGACGATCCGCCGACGATCGCCAGGCGCATCGGGGTCCGGGTCCGGCGGAACGCGCGGATCAGCAGGTCGGCCGCTTTCTCCGGCACCAGCCGACCGACAAGCAGCAGGTAGCCGCCGGGGGTCAGCCCGAACCGCTCCCGAATCTGGCGGGTGCGCACCGCCCGGGGCGGGTTCACCCCGTTCGGGATGTAGGTCGTCGGGCTGCCGAACCGGGTGCCGTAGTGGGCCGCGAGCCCCTGCGAGACCGCCACCCGCTGGTGCGGGACGTACCCGCTGAGCCAGTGGGCGCTGCCCAGCACCGCCCGCGCGGCAAGGCCCCACTTGCCCCGCTGGTTGTCCAGCCCGTGCACGGTCAGCACCACGCGCGCCCGGGACAGAGCGCGCGGAAGCGGAGCGACCAGGGCCGGCCCGAGCCCGTGGTAGTGCACGATGTCGGGCCTGGCGCCCATCGCCGCCACTGTGGAGGTCGCCGCGTGCACGATGGCGTCGAGGTGTTTGCTCGCGATCGTCTGGGTCTGGCGTAGCCGTACGCCCCGGTAGCCGTCGGTGGGTGTCTCGCCGTAGCTGCGGCGGCAGTACACGGTGACCTCGTGGCCGTAGCCGGCGAGGCGGCTGGCCATCTCCTCCACGTGCCGTTCGATCCCGCCGTAGGTCGCCGGGATGCCCTTCTGGCCGATCATCGCGATCCGCAGCGGACGCCAGGCGGTGTCGGCGACGCCCGCTCCGGACGGGCGGGTGGGGGCCACCCGCTGCCGGGGAATCGCAGGGCTTGCCGCGTGCTGGTCCACGTCCTCGGCCTGCAGGTCGGGATGGGCCACATTGACTCCCCTGCGTGACTAGGCCCGCGCCCGCCGCCCGGCCAGGTCAACACCTTGCCATGGATGAGCCCGTCTACAGCCGATCATTGAGACAGAAAAATCATCCATGGGATTCGCCTCGAAGGGAATGGCACCGGGGTGACCAGACGACGTCGGTACCGCGTCGAACGCCGCACACAGCGCGACGAGCCCCGGTCGATCGCGTGCGGATCGGCCGGGGCTCGTCGTTCAGTTACCGTCAGGCGAGATCGAACCGGTCGAGCTGCATGACCTTGGTCCACGCGGCCACGAAGTCGGCCACGAACTTGGCACGGGCGTCGTGGCTGGCGTAGACCTCCGCGAGGGCGCGCAGCTGCGAGTTCGACCCGAAGATGAGGTCGACCGCGGTGGCGGTCCACTTCACCTCATCGGTGGCCAGGTCGCGGATCTCGTACACGTGCTCGTCGGACTTCGACGCGCTCCACCGGGTGCCCGGGGAGAGCAGGTTCGCGAAGAAGTCGTTGGTGAGCACACCCGGCCGGTCGGTCAGGACACCGTGCTTGCTGCCTCCGACGTTGGCACCGAGGGAGCGCAGGCCGCCGATGAGGACGGTCATCTCGGGCGCGGTCAGGTTGAGCATGTAGGCGCGGTCGACGAGCAGCACCTCCGGCTGGGTCTTCTCGCCGACGCGCAGGTAGTTGCGGAAACCGTCGGCACGCGGCTCCATGACCCGGAACGACTCGGTGTCGGTCTGTTCCTGGGTCGCGTCGGTGCGGCCCGGCCGGAACGGCACGGTCACCTCGACGCCGGCATCCCGCGCCGCCTTCTCCACGGCGGCCGAACCGGCGAGCACGATCAGGTCGGCGAGGGAGATCTTCGCGCCCCCGGCGGCGTTGAACTCCTGCTGGATCCCCTCGAGGGCGGTCAGGACGGTGGCCAGCTGCTCGGGCTGGTTGACCTCCCAGCTGCGCTGCGGCTCCAGGCGGATGCGCGCACCGTTGGCGCCGCCGCGCTTGTCGGTGTGCCGGAAGCTCGCGGCCGAGGCCCAGGCGGTGGAGACCAACTGGTCGACGGTGAGGCCGGACTCCAGCACCTTCGCCTTGAGGGCGGCGACGTCGGCGTCACCCACCAGCTCGTGGTCGACGGCCGGCACCGGGTCCTGCCACAGCTGCGGCTCGGCCACCCACGGGCCGAGGAAGCGCTCGATCGGGCCCATGTCGCGGTGCAGCAGCTTGTACCAGGCCTTGGCGAACGCCAGGGCGAACTGGTCGGGGTTCTCCAGGAAGCGGCGGGAGATCTTCTCGTACGCCGGGTCGACCCGCAGCGACAGGTCGGTCGTGAGCATCGTCGGACGGTGCTTCTTCGCCGGGTCGAAGGCGTCCGGGATGATCGCCTCGGCGTCCTTGGCGACCCACTGCTTCGCGCCACCGGGGCTGGTGGTGAGCTCCCACTCGTAACCGAAGAGAATCTCGAAGAAGCGGTTGCTCCACTGCGTCGGCACGTCGGTCCACGTCACCTCGAGACCGCTGGTGATCGTGTCGGCGCCCTTACCGCTGCCGTGGGTGCTCAGCCAGCCCAGGCCCTGCGCCTCCAGCGGGGCGCCCTCGGGCTCCGCGCCCACGTGGTTGTCGGCGACGCCGGCACCGTGGGTCTTGCCGAAGGTGTGACCACCGGCGATGAGGGCGACGGTCTCCTCGTCGTTCATCGCCATCCGGCCGAAGGTCTCGCGGATGAAGTGCGCCGCCGCGGCCGGGTCGGCGTTACCACGCGGGCCCTCCGGGTTGACGTAGATGAGCCCCATCTCGGTCGAGCCGACGCCGGCCGCCATCTCCTTCTCGGAGGCGTAGCGCTCGTCGCCCAGCCAGGTGTCCTCCGGACCCCAGAAGATCTCCTCGGGCTCCCAGACGTCCTCGCGACCGAAGCCGAAGCCGAAGGTCTTGAAGCCCATCGACTCCAGGGCCACGTTGCCGGCGAGCACGAGCAGGTCGGCCCAGGAGATCTGCTGGCCGTACTTCTGCTTGACCGGCCAGAGCAGGCGACGGGCCTTGTCCAGGTTGGCGTTGTCCGGCCAGCTGTTCAGCGGCGCGAACCGCTGCCCACCGTCGCCGGCGCCGCCGCGGCCGTCCTCGATGCGGTACGTGCCGGCGGCGTGCCAGCTCATCCGGATCATCAGGCCGCCGTAGTGGCCGAAGTCCGCCGGCCACCAGTCCTGCGAGGTGGTGAGGACCTCGACGATGTCGCGCTTGAGGGCCTCGACGTCGAGCTTCGCGAACTCCTTGGCGTAGCTGAAGTCCTCGCCCAGCGGGTTGCCCTTGGACGAGTGGGCGTGCAGCACCGAGAGGTCGAGCTGGTTGGGCCACCAGTCCCGGTTGGTACGCGGACGGCCGCCGGTCTTCGGGGTCGGCGAGTCGATCGCCGGGTTCTCGCTCTCGCTGCCGTGCGCGGTCACCGAGTCGTGCGCGACCGGGCAGCCGGCCGCTGCCTTCTGGTCCACGCCCTGCGCACTGGTGGGGCCGTTCTCCTGGGTGTCGCTCATGTGCTTCCTTCCGAGCTTGCGGATCTCTGGGGCGTGCGGTCGGCCGCGCAGTCGGGGCAGGTGCCCCAGTAGACGACCTCCGCCTCGTCGACCACGAAACCGTGGTCGCCCGAGGCGGTGAGACAGGGGACGTGGCCGACGGCGCAGTCGACGTCGGCGATGGTGCCGCAGGAGCGACACACGACGTGGTGGTGGTTGTCGGCGACCCGGGACTCGTAGCGGGCGGTCGCCCCGGCGGGCTGGATGCGCCGCACCAGACCGGCATCGGTGAGGACGCGCAGCACGTCGTACACCGCCTGGTGGGAGACCGTGGGATGATCCGAGCGGACCAGCCTGATCACCGCGTCGGTGCCGATGTGCGGGTGGTCGCGCAACGCCGCGAGCACCGCCAACCGGGGCCGGGTCACGCGCAACGAGACCGCCCGCAGCTGCGCCTCGAAGTCGGACATCACGGGTACGAACACTAGCTCACTATTTTGGAACGAATCAAATTTCGCGCCGCCCGAGGTACCCCAACAGGGGACGATTCACCCGAGGTTAACCTGCCGGAGGAAAAAAACCGGACAGCCATGTCGAGAAGTGCCAACCGGCTCCGTCCCCGTGGTGAACGACGTGCCGATGGACCAGTGGACGCCGGCGGAGATCTCGGCCCACGTGCAGTACATGCGCGACGTCGCGGCCCGACTCGAGGAGACCGGCGAGTTCGTCGACGGTCAGGCGCTCGCCCCGGAGGAGACGTTCGTCCGGTACGACGGCGAGGGCCGCCCACCGGTCACCGACGGTCCCTTCGCCGAGACCAAGGACCTCATCGCGGGCTGGATGGTGATCGACGTCGACAGCTACGACCGGGCCGTCGAGCTGGCCGGGGAGCTGTCGGCCGCACCCGGTGCGGGCGGGAAGCCCATCCACGAGTGGCTGGAGCTGCGTCCGTTCCTGAGCGAGCCGCCGACCATCACGGAGTGACGACGTCGATGGACGAGACGCTGCTGCGAAGCCTCACGCCGAGCGTCCTCGGAGTCCTCGTCCGCCGCGGAATCGACTTCGCGGCGGCCGAGGATGCCGAGCAGGACGCCCTGGTCGAGGCGGTCCGCGTCTGGCCGGCCGACCCGCCACGGGACCCGAAGGGCTGGCTGACCACCGTGGCGTGGCGACGGTTCCTCGACACCGCCCGCGCTGACGCCGTCCTCGGCGGTCGCGCTCACGCTGCGCGCCGTCGGTGGGCTGACCACCCGTCAGATCGCGCACGCCTATCTGGTGCCCGAGGCGACCGTGGCGCAGCGCATCAGCCGGGCGAAACGCTCCGTCTCCGGGCTGCGCTTCGACCGACCGGGTGACGTCGCCACCGTGCTGCGCGTCCTCTACCTCGTCTTCGACGAGGGGTACTGGTGCCCCTCGCCGAGCAGGACCGCAGCCGCTGGAACACCGGGTCGATCGCCGAGGGCGTCGCGATCCTGCAGGGGGCCCTCGCCCGCGACCAACTGGGCGAGTTCCAGGCCCAGGCCGCCATCGCGGCACTGCACGCGGACGCGCCGACCGCCGCCGAGACCGACTGGGTGCAGATCGTGGAGTGGTACGACGAACTCGCCCGGCTGACCGGGAACCCCGTCGTTCGGCTCAACCGCGCCGTGGCGATCGGCGCGGCCGATGGCCCCCGCGCCGGTCTGACGGCGCTCGCTGCCGTGGACGAGGCGCTGCCCCGGTACGCGGCGGCGGCGGCGTACCTGCACGAGCGCGCCGGCGAGCTGGCCACGGCGGCCCGGCTCTACGCCGAGGCGGCCCGGCAGGCCCCCAACCTCGCCGAACGTGACCACCTGACCCGCCAGGCCGCCCGACTCAACGCCCTCGGGCGTCGCTGACCGCGCGGTCCGGAAAGTCTCCGGAAGTTTCGGTGACCGCCACTCGGACCGAGATCCGATGTCGAGATCCTGCGGTGCAGCCAGGGAAGCCTGATCGACTACTGACCTGGATGGATGCTGAGTAGCGGCATCAGCAGTGTTGCCACCCTGTTTCCGAAAATTGTTGACAAGTGGACGACCAGGTTAATACGGTCGCCATCGACGGTATTCGATTGTCGTCAGCACCAGCCACCACGACCCACTTCTCCGGTCGCCGTGCAGCACGACCGGCCCACCACCACCGAGCGGTACGACGCCCTGGCCGAGTCGACCACCGGCAGCCTGCCGAGGCGTACCGCGCCGCTGGCCCCCGCCAGCCGTCACGAGGAGGCACAGTTCCATGACCGACACCAGCCACACCACGCGCAGAGGGCGCGGCCGCATGCGGTTGCTCCTCGGCGCCGCATGCGCCGCCGTCGTGGCCGTCGCGGGCACGATGACGGCCACCAACGCGTACGCCGAGGCCGACCGGACCCTCACGTCGAACCTCACCGGCACGCACAACGGGTACTACTTCTCGTTCTGGAAGGACAGCGGCAACGCCAGCATGACGCTGCGCGCCGACGGTCGCTACACCAGCAGTTGGGACAGGAGCACCAACAACTGGGTCGGCGGCAAGGGTTGGGCCACCGGCAACCGTCGCACGGTCACCTACTCGGGCAGCTACAACCCGGGCAACAACAACACCTACCTGGCCCTGTACGGGTGGACGCGCAACCCACTGATCGAGTACTACGTGGTGGAGAACTTCGGCAGCTACAACCCGAGCAACGGCGCCACCCGGATGGGCACGGTCACCACCGACGGCGGCACCTACGACATCCTCCGCAGCCAGCGGGTCAACGCCCCGTCGATCGACGGCAACCAGACGTTCTACCAGTTCTGGAGCGTCCGCCAGCAGAAGCGTTCGAGTGGCACCATCACCACCGCCAACCACTTCGACGCCTGGGCGCGTGCCGGCCTGAACCTCGGCAGCAACCACAGCTACCAGGTCATGGCCACCGAGGGCTACCAGAGCCAGGGAAGCTCCGACATCACCGTCCGCGAGGGCAGCGGCGGCAGCAACCCGACCTCCGGGCCCACCACCGGCAACCCGGGGACCGGCAACTGCAACGCGACGATCTCCGCCGGCCAGCAGTGGGGTGACCGGTTCAACCTCAACGTAGCGGTCAGCGGCACCAACAACTGGGTGGTCAGCCTCGGCCTCAACGGCGGCCAGAGCATCCAGAACAGTTGGAACGCCTCGGTCAGCGGCAGCAGCGGCACCGTCACCGCGCGACCGAACGGCAACGGCAACAACTTCGGGATCACGGTCATGGCCAACGGCAACTGGACCTGGCCGACGATCAGCTGCAGCAGCAGCTAGCACCGATCCCACTTCGCTCTGGCGTGGCGGCCCCGGCCGCCACGCCAGTGGCGCGGTGTGACGCTACGTCCGCGGTGCCGCCGTCTCCTGCGCCGCCGGCGCTCCGGAGGACGGCTTCTTCGTCGGCCCCGCCGTCGGCCCGTCCTCCGGCTCCTCCTCGGGCTCCTCCGAGGCCGTCCCGGTCGGTGCCGGCGTCGACCCACCCGTCGGTGCTGCCGTCGGCTCCGTCGGAGGGCTGTCGGACGAGGTCGGCTCGGACGCACCCCCGGTGCTCTCGCCGGTCGGCGTCGGCTGGCCGACCGGCCCCGCCGACACACCGGCTGTCGGGGTCGGGGAGCCGGGCGCGCGGACGGGCAGGCCGGCGGACCCGCGGGTACCCGGCTCTCCGCCGCCGCCGACGCCGGGGCCGGGCTCGCGTTGCGAGGGGCCCGTCGGCGACACCGCGGGCGGCGACGACGGTTGCCCGTTCGGGCCCTTCATCATCCCGGTGGGGTCGGCGAAGACCAGCACGGCAGCCGCGGCGGCCATCGATCCGAGAACCACCGCGAGCACCTTCGGCACCGGGCCACCCGCACGCCTCGCCGCGCCGCCGCCAACCGTCCGCCGGACCTCCGTCTGCTCGACCGCCGCCCCGACCGGCGCTTCAACCACCGCCGCTCCGACCACCGGCGCTCCGACCACCGTCCGCGTCATCCGGTCGGACGGGTCCGCGAGCAGTTCGGCCGCGGTGGCCATGCTCGCCGCCGTCGGGAAGCGGCGGGTGGGCTCCTTGGCCATCGCGGTGGCGACCAACCGCTGGACCGCCTCCGGAACGTCCGCGGGCAGCGGCGGCGGCTCCTCCTCGAGATGCCGCAGCGCCACCGCCACCGCGGTCTCGCCCTGGTGCGGGGGTCGGCCGGCAAGGCAGTGGTAGACGACCGCTCCCAGCGCGTAGATGTCGATTGCCGGGGTGATCTCGCTCCTGGTGACCTGTTCGGGAGCCATGTAGAGGGCGGTGCCGACGACCTGGTTCGTGCCGGTCAGACTCGCCGCCTCCTGGGTCACCGCGACGCCGAAGTCGACGAGTACGACGTGCCCGTCCGGCTCGATGATCAGGTTGCCGGGCTTGACGTCCCGGTGCACGACGCCGGCGTCGTGGGCGGCCTGGAGCGCACGGGCGGTCTGCGCGGCGATGGACATCGTCTCGGCCACACCCAGCCGGCCCACCTCGGCGATCCGCTCCGACAAGGGCTGCCCCTGCGCACACTCCATGACGATGTACGCGAGCACCGACGCGTCGGGCCTGGACACCTCACCGTAGTCGTAGACCTGCGCGACACCCGGGTGACGCAGGGCCGCCATCGCCCGGGCCTCGCGACGGAACCGCTCGCCGAAGCCGGGATCGTCGACCAACCGAGGTCGCAACATCTTGATCGCGACGCAGCGGTCCAGGGTTTCGTCGACCGCTCGCCAGACGTCACCCATCCCACCGCTGGCGATGCTCTCGACCAGACGGTAACGGTCTCCGACGACTTCCCCCACAACCGGCATGACAGGGTCGGTACCCCGGACGACTCGATCTCAAGCACCGCTAGATCGGCTGAGCCGCCAGCCCGGTCGGCTGGCCCCGCCGCTTGCGACGGAGCCAGCGCGACCGATCGCGGGCCTGAGTCAGCTGGCGAGTCTGGCCAGCAGGGCGGTGGCCATGCCCTGCTCACCTCGGGCGTTGGGGTGGAAGGGCGCCGCCGAGTTCTGCGGCACCAGCCCCTCGATCCACCGGGTGCCGCTGCTCTTGCACGCGTCGCGGCCGATCGACGGGGTGTAGACGTCGGCGTAGGTGGCGCCGTTGGCGCTCGCGACGCTGGCCAGCATCGCGTTGAGCGACTTCTCGATGCCACGCAGGTAGGGCACGTCCTGGTAGGCGATCGGGACGACGGGCCAGCAGCCGTAGCCGGTGTCCGGCAGGATCGCCGGGTATCCGAGCACCACGACCCGCGCGCCCGGCGCGGCCTGCCGGACCGCCTGCAGCACGGCGGTGATCTTCGGCGTGGCGGCGACGATCCGCGCCTGCAACTGGTCGACACCTCCGGCGGTGTACCGGTTCTTGCAGGGCGATCCGAGCGGACTGCTGACGCTCGCCTCCGCGCAGTCGCCGATGATGCCGGAGAAGCCGATGTCGTTGCCGCCGATCTGCACCGTCACCAACGCCGTGTTCGACGTGACCGCGCTGAGCTGTGGTGGCAGCGTCACGCCCAGCTGGCCGCTGCCGCCGTAGAGGATGTCGTCGGTGGTGGCACCGGAGCAGCTCACGTCGGCGAACGACGACGAGCCGGCGGACGCGGCCACCAGCGACGGGTAGTTGCGGCTTGACCGCAGGCAGTTGAGGTCGACCTGGCTGGGAATCAGCGGACCTGCGGTGTACGAGTCACCGAGCGCGACGTAGCGGCCGGTGGGCACGGCGGCGCTGGCTGGTGTGGCGACGGTGAAGAGCACGCCGGCGGTCGCGAGGGTGAGTGCGGCCAACCGGGTGGCTGCCCGCAGGAGGGGCAGGCGGGGACGGGTCATGGCGCCTCCCAGGAGGGATCACAGGGGTGGTGGTGCCCGAGATCCTGTCGCCGCCGACGCCGCACGTCAATATCGATGAGCCTCACTAAATGCCGGCCCGGAGTGTGGGATTGATTGGTGGTGGTCAATCAAGCGACGCATACCACTGGGCGCCGGTCACCCGGATCCGCCGGGACTGCTTGCGGTTCCACTCCACCCGCATGCCGTGCTTGCGCAGCACCGGAAACGCGACCTCGTCCAGCAGTCGCTCCAGGTCGGCCTGGTAGCTGGCCTGCTGCTCGGCCTCGGACAGGCCCGCGTAGGCGTCCTCGTCGA
The DNA here is from genome assembly GCF_040649995.1 of Micromonospora sp. NPDC048835. Taxonomy (NCBI): domain Bacteria; kingdom Bacillati; phylum Actinomycetota; class Actinomycetes; order Micromonosporales; family Micromonosporaceae; genus Micromonospora; species Micromonospora sp. NPDC048835. The sequence goes on from NZ_JBEZGM010000016.1 coordinate 165,271, forward strand.
AGTCGGCCGGGGGGTAGACGCCGTAACCGAGGTAGACCTCGCCGTCCTCGCTCGCGAGCAGCGACTCGGTGTCCTGCTGGTGGTACCAGAGGAACCCGTGCCAGTGCCGGGAGTCGTCCCGCTCGTCGTCGATCTCGGCACTGGCGCAGGTGCCACAGCAGCTGAAGTTTTCCCGGGCCAACACCCCCAACTCGTTGAGCTCGACGAAGGCGCGGGTGAGGTTGCCGCTCACCGCACCCCACTCGCGCTGCTGCCCCCGCCGAACCGCCAACGCCGCCTCGTACGCCGCCCTGAGCTCGTCGTCACTGGCGCCACGGCGCTCCTCGGGGTCGTCGAAGAAGTCGACGAACTCGTCCGCGTCGGCCTCACCGCGCACCACCCAGGCCCACAGCTCGTCGTCGATCGCGGTGCGGCCCGGCTCGGGGATGCGATCGGTGAGGAACCTGGCACCCGCGGGGCGATCGTTGTACGTCCACTCGGTCACGACGAGATCTTCACATGGGCGTACGACGACCGTCGTTGCGACCACAGATCGACGTGGCGGGCCAGCCGAGCCTAGTTTCCGGCCGGCACCTGGTCCTTGACGTCGTCGTAGCCGACCGGCTTCGGCGCCGTGCCCGGCGCGTAGATCACGCGGAGGACGCCCGTCGGGAACGCCTCGGAGGCCAACAGGCGCAGGTGGTACGCCGCGTCGCCCTCGTCGAACAGCTTGCGGCCCTTGCGCGCGGCCACCGGGTGCACCAGCAGGCGCAGCTCGTCGACCAGGCCCGCGGCGAGCAGTTGCTGCACCACGGAGATCGACCCGGGGATGAGGATTCCCCGGACGCCGGCATCGGCCTTGAGCGCGGCGACGGCGTCGAGGAGATCCCCGTCGACCAGCTCCGAGTTGCGCCAGGAGAACTCCAGCGGCTGGCGCGAGACGACGACCTTGCGTACGTCGCCGAGCTGCTTGGCGAACGGGGCGTCCTCGCCACCGGCGGCCTCGCGGTCGGGCCAGGCCCCGGCGAAGCTGTCATACGTCTCGCGGCCGATGAGCAGCACGTCGGCGGCGTCGTAGTCCTCGGTGACGGCCCGGCCCATGTTCTCGTCGAAGTACGGGAAGTGCCAGTCCGGGTCGATCTCGGCCACACCGTCGGCCGAGATGAACAACGTGGAGATGACCTTTGCCATCGCGGAGGCCCCTTCGAGTTCGGAAGATGTCGGTGGATCGACCGGCGCATCATCCCAAAATCACCCGTCACAGACCCGCCCCGACGCCGCATGTCGCGCCTCGTCTCTGTCGCCGAGGTCTCGGACATGGTGTGCGGGCGGGGGCGGGGGGAGCCCCCACGCCCCCCCCCGGTCAGCAGTGGCGGGGGCCGCAGGGCCGCCCGGTCGGGCGGCGGCCGGCTGGA